>JAEUOY010000026.1 GCA_016790515.1 Burkholderiaceae bacterium
CAGACCATCATCGGCCAGGAGGCGATGCTGCAGCTCGAGATGGCCGGCGACGACCCCGACGTGATCGTCGGCTGCACCGGCGGCGGCAGCAACTTCGCCGGCATCGCGTTCCCGTTCATCGGCCAGCAGCTGCGCGGCGGCAAGAAGCGCCGCATCGTCGCGGTCGAGCCCGCCGCCTGCCCCAGCCTGACGCGCGGCAAGTACGCCTACGACTTCGGCGACACCGGCCACATGACGCCGCTGACCAAGATGCACACGCTGGGCAGCACCTTCACGCCGCCGGGCTTCCACGCCGGCGGTCTGCGCTACCACGGCATGGCGCCGATGGTCAGCCACCTGAAGGAGCTGGGCCTGCTGGAGGCCACCGCCTACCACCAGGTGGCCTGCTTCGAGGCCGGCGTGATGTTCGCCCGCGCCGAGGGCATCGTGCCGGCGCCGGAGGCCAACCACGCGGTCAAGGGCGCGATCGTCGAGGCGCTGCGCTGCAAGGCCGAAGGCCGCTCGGAGACCATCCTGCTCAACCTCTGCGGCCACGGCCACTTCGACATGGCGGCCTACAGCAGCTACTTCGCCGGCAGCTTGAGCGACCAGAGCTACAGCGAGGAAGAGCTGGCGATGGCGCTGTCGGGGCTGCCGTCGGTGCCGGCCTGAGGGCTGCGCCGGCGTCCACCATCGCGACAGCCCGCGGCCGGGCATGGTGTGACGATCCGGCCGCCGCGACTGCAGTCCCGGTCAGCTTCCCAACCGCCTCGGCAACCGGACTGATGACAGGATTCGCCGAGCCCTGCATAGTGATCGCGCGGGCTCGCGCATGGGCGCTGGCGGTCCGGACTGAATGCCGCGGCGCCCGGGTGCACGGCCAACTGGCGAATCCGTGAGGTCGAGATGCGGGAAGTGCTCTGGAACAGCCTGGTCGAGGGACTGCAATCGGGCAAGTGCGTGCTGGTGCTGGGACCCGACATTCCCGCCTCGCCCCGCGCCCCGAACGCTGCGCCGGCAAAGCTGACCAGCGCACGCGACACCTTCTGCGAATACCTGGCCTGCCAGTTGCGCGACGAGGGCCTGAGCGTGGGCGAACAGGCGCTCTTCGGCGTGGCGCAGCAGTACGAGGACACCCCGGCCTTCCAGTCGGTCAAGCTGAAGAACATCGCCGCGAAGTTCTTTCGCGAGCTGGCACTGGACCCCGGCCCCTTGCACGCCGAGTTGTCGCGCCTGCCGTTTCCGCTGGTGCTGACCACCTGCCACGACACGCTGCTGCAGAAGGCGCTGGCGGCCGCCGACAAGCCGGCGCAGACCTTCAGCTACCACTACCGCGGCGAGCCCAGGGACATCCGCGAACTCGAGGAGCCACCGGACAACGACAGGCCCACGGTCTACCACCTGTTCGGCAATTCGACCAATCCCGATTCCCTGGTGCTGACCGAGAACGACCTGCTCGACTTCATCCGCAACCTGATCGCCGCCCGCCCGAAGCTGCCCGACAGCCTGAAGAGCCATTTGCGCGACAAGACTTTCCTGTTCGTCGGCTTCGGCATCCGCCATTGGTACATCCGCTTTCTCTTGAAGCTGCTGATCCGCGCTCTCGACTTGTCGACCGGCGCGGTCGCGCTCGAATCCCTGGGAGAAATGGATCCGCGCGAACGCGAACAGACCGTCCTGTTCTACCGCCGCGGCACCCGGGTCGAAGTCGTCGAGAACGATGCCCTGAGCTTCCTGGGCGAGTTGAACGAACGACTGACCCGATCGGGCGGCTATCTCGGCCCCTCCAAGCGCCGCACGCGCCGGGCACAGGTCTTCATCAGCCATGAGCGCAGCGACATGCTCGTCGCCGAGCGGGTCTACCAGGCGCTGTCGAGCGACCTGATCGAGGCCACGCTGGACAGCCACCTGCTGCAATCGGGCGACGACTGGAACCAGCGCCTGGAAGACGGGGTGCGCAACTGCGACTTCTTCGTGGTGCTCAACAGCGAGAACCTGGTCGCCAGGCGGGTGGGCTACGTCAACAAGGAGATCGATCTGGCGCTGGATCAGGCACGCTACATGCAAGCGGGCATCAGGTTCATCAAGCCGATCTGCATCGGCGGGCTGTCACCGGAGAGCGGGCTGCCGGCGCTTCGGCGGTTCGACCAGCACGTGGTGCGCCCGGAGAGCGAAATCGAGGACCTGAAGGTCTTTGTCTCGCAGTTGTCGCGCGACTTCCAGCTTCGGATGCGGGCCGCATGAGCACCGCAGCGCTTCCCGTGCCAGGCTTGCCGACTCGCTATCCCGGCGCGCAGCCCTTTGCCGATTCCGACCTCTCGCGAAAGCTGTTCTCGGGCCGTGAACAGGAATCGAACGCCCTGACCCACCAGATCCTGGCCAACCGCCTGGTGGTGCTGTTCGCCCGTTCGGGCCTGGGCAAGACATCGCTGCTCAATGCGGGCGTGATCGAGGCCCTGCGCGACCGGGGATACCTTCCGCTGGCGGTGCGTCTGAACGACGTCGAGAACGGTGCAATCGCGTCGCTCTATTCCTGCATCCGCACGGCCTGCCTGGCGCGGAGCATCGAATACGTCGTCGGCGACGATCGTGATCTCTGGCACTTCTTCAAGACCGCCGAGTTCTGGCAGGACGACGTGCTGCTCGAGCCCGTCCTGATCCTCGACCAGTTCGAGGAACTGTTCACCCTGCAGTCCGAAGCCCATCGCAGCGCCTTCATCGATCAGCTGTCCGCACTGGTCCGTGGCGTCAGGCCAGATCACGGCGACGCCCAGTCCAGCACGGTGCTTTCGGACGCGCCGCCTCGCGTCAAGGTGGTGATCAGCATGCGCGAGGACTTTCTGGCCCATGTCGAGGAGCTGTCCAACCGCATTCCGGAGATCCTCGACAACCGGTTCCGCCTCCTGCCGCTCAGTCGCGCGGCGGCGGCCAAGGCCATCGAAAGGCCATCCACGGTCGTGGACGAGGCGCTCGCGACGGCACCGTTTCGGATCGGTGAAGACGCCAAGGCGCTGATCCTCGACTTCCTGGAACGCCGGTCCGGCCGGCGCAGCGCTTCGGCCGCGCAGATCGAGCCGTTCCAGCTGCAGCTGATCTGCCAGTACCTCGAAGAGCTTTCGACGCGCCTGCCCGGCAACTGGCAGGACCGCCCGATGTCGGCCGACGACATCGGCGGCGAAGCCCGGTTGCGGCGCATCATCACCGACTTCTACCGTCGCCAACTGGCGACCGTGCCGCTGATGCAGCGGCTGCGCGTGCGAAGCTTGTGCAGCGAGTCGCTGATCAGCCCCAGCGGCAGGCGCCTGCGCGTGGAGGAGTCCGAGATCAAGCGGCTGACCGGCGTGCGTGCCGGCACCCTGCAGATGCTGGTTGAACGGCGCCTGCTGCGCGTCGAGCCCAGCGAGACCGGGCTGTACTACGAACTCAGCCACGACTCACTGGTCGCGCCGGTGCTGGAATCGCGCCGTGCGTGGTTTCTGCTGCGCTCGGTACTGCTGGCACTCTTCGTGGTCATCGTCGTCGGCGTATTCGCCTTGTTCATGGTCTACACCGGCGGGTTCATCATGCTGGGCGATCTGTCTGCAGGGGACCACCTGATCGTGTGGCCGATCGCGGCCCTGATAGGCTGGTTCGGACTCACCTGGATCCGGCGCATGTTCCGCGAAGTGGTCGCCTTGTGGCGCCGCTCCCGGATCTGAAGTCGGCTCACTGCCAGCGCAGCGCGTTCTGCAGCCGGGTCAGCTCGACAGCTGCTGCCACGCCTTGTCCAGCCGCTTGACCGACACCGGCTGCGGCGTTCGCAGTTCCTGCGCGAAAAAGCTCACCCGCAGCTCTTCCAGCAGCCAGCGGTATTCGTCGAGCCGGGCGTCGGCGACGCCCTTCTGCTCGGCCAGCCGGCGCAGCCAGCGCTGTTCCAGCGGGCGCAGTTCGGCCAGCCGCTGGGCGTCGCGCTGCGGGTCGGCGCGCCACTTGTCCAGCCGCAGCGTGATCGCCTTCAGGTAGCGCGGCAGGTGCTGCAGCTGCGCATAGGGCGCGGCGTGCAGGAAGCGTTTGGGCACCAGCCGCTGCAGCTGGGCCGCGATGTCGTCGGCCAGTTCCTTGGGCGGACGGCTGTCCTTCAGCTTGCGCTGCGCTGTGGCGTACTCGGCCAGGATCACGCCGGCCAGCCTTGCGACCTCCTGCGCGATCAGGTTCAGCCGGCTGCGGCCTTCGGCGACGCGCGCGGCGAAGGCGGCGGCGTCGGTCGGCAGCGGGTCGGCAAGGAAGGCGCGGTCCAGCGCCAGCTCGATGATCTGCGCGCGCAGTTCGTCGGCGCTGCCCAGCGGCATGTAGGCCGCGGCCATCTTCACCAGGTCGGGGATGTTCTTCTCGAGGTACTTCAGCGGCTCCTTGATCGCCAGCGCGACCAGCCGGCGCAGCCCGGCGCGGTGCTTCGCGGCGGCGACCTCGGGCTCGTCGAAGACCTCGATCTCGACATGCGTGGTCTTGTCGATCAGCGCCGGGAAGCCGATCAGCACCTGGCCGGCCTTGCGGATCTCCATCAGCTCGGGCAGCTCGCCGAAGGTCCACGCGGTGTAGGGCAGCGGAGCGGCCGGCGCCGGTGGTGCCGCGGTCTCGGTCGCTGCCGCCGCCACGCGACGGGCCGTGCCGGGGGCAGGCATCGGGGGCGTGGCGGCAGGCGCCGGGCTGGCCAGCTTCAGCGCCGCCAGCGCCTGGAACGCCGATCTCGCCAGGCCGCCCAGTTCGGCCTTCAGCGTCGCCAGGTGGCGGCCCATGCCGAGCTGGCGGCCATGTTCGTCGACGACGCGAAAGTTCATGAACAGGTGCGGCGGCAGCATGTCGAGCTTGAAGTCGTTGCGCTGCACGGCGATCTGGCTGCGCTCGCGCACGGCCTTCAGCAACTGGTCGATCAGCGCGCCCTGCGCGAACGGATGCGTCTCGACGAACTCGGCGACGAACTCGGGCAGCGGCTGCAGCCGGCTGCGCGGGCGCTGGTGCAGGCTCTTGCACAGGGCCGTCACCTTGGCCGCCAGCATGCCCGGCACCAGCCATTCGCAGCGCTCGTCGCTGACCTGGTTCAGCGCGTAGATCGGCACCGTCACCGTGACGCCGTCCTTCGCATCGCCGGGCTCGTGCAGGTAGGCCGCGCTGCAGTCGACGCCGCCGAGGCGGATCGTCTTCGGGTAGGCGCTGCCGGTAATGCCCGCCGCCTCGTGGCGCATCAGCTCGTCGCGGGTGAGCTTCAGCAGTTCGGGCTGGCGCTTGCTCTCCTCCCGAACCCAGCGCTCGAGGCTGGCGCCCGAGTGCACGTGGGCCGGCAGTTGCTGGTCGTAGAACGCGAAGATCAGCTCGTCGTCGACCAGCACGTCCTGGCGCCGGCTCTTGTGCTCCAGATCCTCGACCTGGGCCAGCAGCCTGCGGTTGTGCTCGACGAAGGGCAGCCTCGAATCCCAGTCGCCGGCGACCAGCGCCTCGCGGATGAAGATCTCGCGCGCGGCCTTGGGGTCCACGTTGCCGTAGTTCACCCGCCGGTTGGCGTAGACGACGATGCCGTACAGCGTCGCGCGCTGCAGCGCGATCACCTCGCCGGCCTTCTTCTCCCAATGCGGGTCGAGCAGCTGGGTCTTCAGCAGGTGGCCGGCGACGCCGGGAATCCAGGTCGGCTCGATGGCGGCCAGCCCGCGGCCGAACAGCCGCGTGGTGTCGACCAGCTCGGCGGCGATCAGCCAGCGGCCGGGCTTCTTGCTCAGGTGCGCGCCGGGGTGGCGCCAGAACTTGATGCCGCGCGCGCCCAGGTACCAGTCGTCGTCATCGCGACCTTTCCTGCCCCCATGCCCCCCGAGGGGGGCGCCGACTTGGGGCGGCCCGGCGTCGGCGCGGCACCCCACGTTGCCGAGCAGCCCGGCCAGCATCGCGAGGTGGATCTGCTCGTAGGTCGCCGGGCTGCCGTTCAGCCGCCAGCCCTGCTCGGCGACCACGGTGTGCAGCTGGCTGTGGATGTCGCGCCATTCGCGCACCCGCCGCGGGTTGACGAAGCTCTCGCGCAGCCGCTGTTCCTGCTGGCGGTTGCTGAGCTTGTGCACGTCCGAGCGCGTCTTGGCCGCGTCGGGGTGGCCGTGCACGCCGCGGCCCTCCTCGATCCACTGCCACAGCTTCAGGTAGCCAATGAATTCCGACTTCTCGTCGTCGAACTTCCTGTGCTTCTCGTCGGCGGCCTGGGCAGCCTCCATCGGCCGGTCGCGCACGTCCTGCACGCTCAAGGCACTGGCGATGACCAGCACCTCGTTCAGCGCCTCGCGGTGGCGCGCCTCCAGGATCATGCGGCCCACCCGCGGGTCCAGCGGCAGCCGGCTCAGCTCGTGGCCGATGCGGGTCAAGTCGTTGTCGTCGTCGACGGCGCCCAGTTCGTTGAGCAGGTCGTAGCCGTCGGCGATCGCCTTGGCACGCGGCGCTTCGAGGAACGGGAACTGCTCGACCGATCCGAGCCGCAGGCTCTTCATCCGCAGGATCACGCCAGCCAGCGAGCTGCGCAGGATCTCGGGGTCGGTGAACTTGGGCCGGCCGGCGAAGTCCTTCTCGTCGTACAAACGGATGCAGATGCCATTGGCGACCCGGCCGCAGCGCCCGGCGCGCTGGTTGGCCGCGGCCTGGCTGATCGGCTCGACCTGCAACTGCTCGACCTTGCTGCGGTAGCTGTAGCGCTTGACGCGGGCGAAGCCGCTGTCGATCACGTAGCGGATGCCCGGGACCGTCAGCGAGGTCTCGGCGACGTTGGTGGCCAGCACGACGCGGCGGCCCCCATGGGCAGAACTCGCGGGGCTGAACACCGCCTCCTGCTCGGCCTGCGACAGGCGGGCGAACAAGGGCAGGATCTCGGGCTGCGGGCCGCCCTTGTGCTGGCGCGCGAGGTGCTTGCGCAGGTGGTCCGCGGCGTCGCGGATCTCGCGCTCGCCGGGCAGGAAGACCAGGATGTCGCCCGATCCTTCACGCCAGAGCTCATCGACCGCGTCGGCGATGGCTTCGTCGAGGCCGTATTCCGCGCGCCGTCCGCCGGGCCGCCCCAAGGACGGCGAACCCCCTTGGGGGGCGGACGGCGAAGCCGGCCTGGGGGCTCCATCCCACTCGAACGGCCGCCAGCGCTGCTCGACCGGGAACAGCCGGCCGCTGACCTGGATCACCGGCGCGGGACCCTGCGCGCTCTCGAAATGCTTCGCGAAGCGCTCGGCATCGATCGTCGCCGAGGTCACGACCAGCTTCAGGTCGGGCCGGCGCGGCAGCAGCTGGCGCAGGTAGCCGAGCAGGAAATCGATGTTCAGGCTGCGCTCGTGCGCCTCGTCGATGATCAGCGTGTCGTACTGGCGCAGTTCGGGGTCGCCCTGGGTCTCGGCCAGCAGGATGCCGTCGGTCATCAGCTTGACCGAGGCGCCGGGCTGCAGCCGGTCCTGGAAGCGCACCTTGTAGCCGACCACCTCGCCCAGTGGCGAGTTCAGCTCGTCGGCGATGCGCTTGGCCACGCTGGTGGCGGCAAGACGCCTTGGCTGGGTGTGGCC
>JAEUOY010000130.1 GCA_016790515.1 Burkholderiaceae bacterium
TCGAAGGCGTTGAAGAACTCCTCCTGCGTGCGGTCCTTGCCGGCGAAGAACTGCACGTCGTCGATCAGCAGCAGGTCGAGGTTGTGGTACTTGGCCTTCAGCTCGTCGAAGGTCTTGCGCTGGTAGTTCTTGACCACGTCCGAAATGAACTGCTCGGCGTGCAGGTACAGCACCCGGGCCTCGGGCCGGTCCTTCAGCAGCGCGTTGCCCACCGCATGGATCAGGTGGGTCTTGCCCAGGCCGACGCCACCGTAGATGAACAGCGGGTTGTACATCACGCCCGGCGCGCCGGCGACATGCAGCGCCGCGGTGCGGGCCATCTGGTTGGCCCGGCCGGCGACCAGCGTGTCGAAGGTCAGCGCGGTGTTGAGCTTGTGGCTGTTGGCTGCCGGCGGCAGGTGCTGGGCCGGCAGCGGCGCGCCGGCTTCGGCCACGCTTCGTCCGTTGCCGCCCGGGCGCACGCTGGTCGACGGCGCCAGCGCCTGGCCGTTGAGCAGCGCGGCGGCTCGCACCGGGCCGTTGGCCGGCAGCGGCGCGCCGGCCGGCGCGCCCTCGCGGGCGGCGAGCGTCAGCTCGAGCCGAACCGGCACACCGGCCAGCTCGGCCAGGATGCCCTCGATGCGGTGGGCGTACTGCGAGCGGATCCAGTCGAGCTTGAAGCGGTTCGGCACGCGCACCAGCGCCACCACCCCCGCCGGGCCGTCATCGCGAAGCTCAGCAGCGGGCAGGGCGCGGATCCAGGTGTTGAACTGCTGTTCGGACAGTTCGGTGGCGAGCTGCTCGCAACCGCGCTGCCAGAGGTCTGGGCTCATTGTGGACAAATCGTTCTTCTGAGCGCCGGCATTGTAGGCCTGTCGGCCAGCGCGGGGCGAGTTATCCACAGTTACAAACCCTTCCGCGGCCACCCCGCCAAGCCACGGTTTGTGGTGCAAGTGTTTGACCGTAAAGGCGCTTTTTGCTCTAATAGTGGGTTTCCCCAACGCGCAAGCCACCGGCGGCACGGGCCGGGGAGGACCCGGGGAGGACCCGGGGAATGCCGGTGAAAGAATGCCGGTGAATGCCGGTGAAAGCCGGTCAGACCCAGCGCGAAGCCACGCGAACTCCCATCACCAGGAACAGATCATGAAGCGCACCTACCAGCCTTCCAAGACCCGCCGCGCGCGAACGCACGGCTTTCTCGTGCGCATGAAGACCCGCGGCGGCCGCGCCGTGATCGCGGCGCGGCGCGCCAAGGGCCGCAAGCGCCTTTCGCAGGTCTGAGGCCCGTCTGAGCGCCTGCGCAGGCCTGGCCGCTGCTGCCCTCGTGGCCCTCGGCGCCGGTCGCTCGACACGAGCCCGATTGCACGCCCGCCCGAGCATGGTCGCTCGACTGCTGCGGTCGGCGGACTTCCAGCGTGTGCTGTCGCTGCCGCCCTGCTCGCGAAGTGCCCACTTCGCGGCGCATCACCTGCCGGCGTGCCCCAGTCTGCCGGCCGGCAGAGTGGCCAGGCCAGGGGGCGAGGAGTTATCCACAGCTGATGCACCAGCTTGCCCACTGCCTGTGGACGACTCTGCCGCACGGTCCCCCGGCGAATCCTGGGCCGGCCGGCCCAGCGGGCATTGGCTGGGTCTGGTCGTGCCCAAACGACACGCAAGGCGCTCGGTCACGCGCAACCTGCTGAAGCGCCAGATGCGCTCGCTGATGGCGGCGCAGGCCGGCGCGTTGGAGCCTGGCCTGTGGGTGCTGCGGCTGAAGGCGCCGTTCGACCGCGCCCGGTTCGTCAGTCCGGCGTCCGACCAGCTGCGCGAGGCAGCGCGCGCCGAGCTCGCGCTGCTGTTGCAGCGTGCCGCCGCGCGCGCCTGAGCCGTCCGCGGCCCCGCCACGATGTCGCTGCCCGACACGCTCCAGGACCTGCCCCGCAGGCTGCTGATCGGCGCGGTGCGGGGCTACCGCTTCCTGCTGAAGCCCTGGCTCGGCAATGCCTGCCGCTTCGAACCCACCTGCTCGGCCTATGCGATGGCCGCGCTGCAGCAGCATGGCGCGGCCGCCGGCAGCTACCTGGCCGCGCGGCGCATCCTGCGCTGCCATCCCTGGTGTGACGGCGGCATCGATCCGGTGCCGACCGATCCGCCTGCCCTGTTCACCCGCTTGCCTTCTTCGAAGACCCGCCCATGACCGACCTGCGCCGCACCATCCTGTGGGTGGTG
Organism: Burkholderiaceae bacterium; assembly: GCA_016790515.1. Taxonomy (GTDB): domain Bacteria; phylum Pseudomonadota; class Gammaproteobacteria; order Burkholderiales; family Burkholderiaceae_C; genus Pseudaquabacterium. Next base: position 2,188 of record JAEUOY010000130.1, read on the forward strand.
TTCTCCGTCTCGCTCGTCCTGTTGTGGGACGCCTGGCAAAAGCACAACGGCCATCCGTCGATGTTCAGCCCGGTCCCGCCGAAGCCGGCGGCCACCACCGGCGCGGCGCCCGGCGCCTCGGCCGCGCTGCCGGCCGGCGTGCCCACTGCCGCGGCAGGCGGCGCAACCGCCGCCGCGGCGGCGGTGCCCACCGCGCCGGTGCCGGTGGCCACCGAGAAGCTCACGATCACCACCGACGTGGTCAAGGCCACCTTCGACAGCAAGGGCGCCGACCTGGTGCGCCTGGAACTGCTGAAGTACGCCGACGCGGTCGACCCGAAACAGAACGTGGTGCTGTTCGATCAGTCGGCGCAGCGGGTGTACCTGGCGCAGACCGGCCTGGTCACCTCGCAGGCCGGCACCAGCCTGCCGAACCACTTCACGGTGATGCAGCCGGTGCCCGGCGAGCGCGCGCTGAAGGACGGCGCCCAGGCACTGGATGTCAGCTTCGAGTCGCCCGAGATCGGCGGCGTCAAGCTGGTCAAGACCTACACCTTCCGTCGCGGCGAGTACACCGTGGCCGTCAAGCACGAGGTGCGCAATGCCTCGGCGGCGGCGGTCTCGCCGCAGCTGTACCTGCAGCTCACCCGCGACGGCAATCCGCCGCCGGGCGAATCGAGCTTCTACTTCACCTTCACCGGCCCGGCGATGTACACCGAGGCCAGCAAGTTCCACAAGATCGAGTTCAAGGACATCGAGAAGGGCAAGGCCGAGCACGACAAGGCGTCCGACAACGGCTGGGTGGCGATGGTGCAGCATTACTTCGCCAGTGCCTGGCTGGTGACCGACAAGGCGCAGCGCGCCTTCAGCACCAGCAAGGTCAGCGACAACCTTTACGCGATCTCGATGGTGCTGCCGCTGGGCGAGCTGGCGCCGGGCCAGACCCGGGTTCACCAGGCCACGCTGTTCGCCGGCCCGCAGGAGGAGAAGAAGCTCGAGGCGCTGGCGCCCGGGCTCGAGCTGGTCAAGGACTACGGCTGGCTGACGATCCTGTCCAAGCCGCTGTTCTGGCTGCTCGACCAGCTGCACAAGCTGCTCGGCAACTGGGGCTGGGCGATCGTCGCGCTGGTGGTGCTGCTGAAGATCGCGTTCTATGCGCTGAACGCCCACGCCTACAAGTCGATGGCCAAGATGAAGGCCATCAACCCCAAGGTGATGGAGATGCGCGAGCGCTACAAGGACAAGCCGCAGCAGATGCAGCAGGAGATGATGCGCATCTACCGCGAGGAGAAGGTCAACCCGCTGGGCGGCTGCCTGCCGATCTTCGTGCAGATGCCGTTCTTCATCGCGCTGTACTGGGTGCTGCTGTCCACCGTCGAGATGCGCAACGCGCCGTGGATAGGCTGGATCGCCGACCTGTCGACCAAGGACCCGTACTTCATCCTGCCGCTGCTGATGACCGCATCGACGATGTTCCAGACCTGGCTGAACCCGACCCCGCCCGACCCGGTGCAGGCCAAGATGATGTGGATCATGCCGCTGATGTTCTCGGTGATGTTCTTCTTCTTCCCGGCCGGCCTGGTGCTGTACTGGCTGACCAACAACATCCTGGGCATCGCCCAGCAGTGGTTCATCAACAAGCGGCTCGGCGTCGGCTGAGCGACGGCGCACGCGCCGGCGTGAAGGCGTGCACGCGCGCGGCCGGCGCATCCCTCAACCCGGGGTGTCGCAACCCGGCCGACCGGCCGATGATGCAGGTGTCGGGGCGCTTCACGGCATGAACCGCGAAGCCATCGACACCGGTCAATGCGGGGCCACCCCGGCGCCGACCAGCGCCGGCCCTGGGGCGTAAGGCGGGAACTCACGCGAGCTCTCCCGCGCTCCACCCCGCGCCATCTTCGGGTGCCGCTCGGCGGCAGCTCCGCCGGGCGGCACCCGTTGGACCACAATCCACCGGGTGCCGCTGCACCAGCAACAGGATCCGATCGTCGCGATCGCCACCGCCCCCGGGCGCGGCGCGGTCGGCATCGTCCGCGTCTCGGGCCGCGGCCTGGCGCCGCTGGTGCAGGCGCTGTGCGGCCGGCCGCTGCCGCCGCGCCAGGCCTGCTACTTGCCGTTCGAGGCCGCCGACGGCCAGGCCATCGACCAGGGGCTGGCGATCTGGTTTCCGGCGCCGCGCTCCTTCACCGGCGAGGACGTGCTGGAACTGCAGGCCCACGGCGGCCCGGTGGTGCTGCAGCTGCTGCTGGCGCGCTGCCTGGAGGCCGCGGCCGAGCCTGACCCGGTCACCGGCGCCGAACGCCTGCCCGGCCTGCGGCTGGCCGGCCCGGGCGAATTCACCCAGCGCGCCTTCCTCAACGACAAGCTCGACCTGGCCCAGGCCGAGGCGGTGGCCGACCTGATCGAGGCCAGCACCGAAGCCGCCGCACGATCGGCCGGCCGCTCGCTGTCAGGGGCCTTCTCGCGCGAGGTCGAGACGCTGCGCCAGCACATCGTGCGGCTGCGCACGCTGGTCGAGGCGACGCTGGATTTCCCCGAGGAGGAGATCGACTTCCTGCAGCGCGCCGATGCGCAGGGCCAGCTCGGCACCATCGACCAGGGCCTCGCCGCGGTGATGGCCCGGGCGCGCCAGGGCGCACTGCTGCGCGAAGGGCTGCAGGTGGTGCTGGCCGGCCAGCCCAACGTCGGAAAGAGCTCGCTGCTGAACGCGCTGGCCGGCGCCGAGCTGGCGATCGTCACCGCGATCCCCGGCACCACCCGCGACAAGGTCAGCGAGACGATCCAGATCGAGGGCGTGCCGCTGCACGTGATCGACACCGCCGGCCTGCGCGGCGAGCACGAGACCGGCGACGAGGTCGAGCGCATCGGCATCGCCCGCAGCTGGGCGGCAATCGCCGAGGCCGACGCGGTGATCTTCCTGCACGACCTGACGCGCCGCGGCCAGCCCGACTACGAGGCGGCCGAAACGGCGATCGCCGCGCGGCTGCACGTCGACGACCCGGGGCGCATCCTGCAGGTGCACAACAAGGCCGACAGCGTGCCGGAGACGCGGCTGGCCGCTCTGGTCGACGGCGAGATCGCGCTGTCGGCCCGCACCGGCGCCGGACTGGACGCGCTGCGCCGGGCGCTGATGCAGCGCGCGGGCTGGCAGGCCGGCGCCGAAGGCGTGTTCATCGCCCGCAAGCGCCATGTACAGGCACTGCAGCGCTGCGCCGCGCACCTGCGCTCGGCGCACGACCAGGCGTCAGCGGGCGATGCCGCGCTGGAGCTGTTCGCCGAAGACCTGCGGCTCGCGCACGAGGCGCTGGGCGAGATCACCGGGGCGTTCACGGCCGATGACCTGCTGGGGGAGATCTTCGGCAAGTTCTGTATCGGGAAGTAGAGTTGCGTCCAACACGGTCCACCGGGGTCGTAGAAGCGCCGCCAAGTCCTTGTCAGTCAAGCGCTTCATCGTCCACCGGTGTCCGGTTGGACCCAGCGGCAGCCGGTATCTGCCGGGTCCAAGTTCAGGTCCAAGTCCTCACTTGGACCCGACTTCGTGGTTTACTTGGACCCAGCGAGGCACACATGGCACTTACCGACACTGCACTGAAGGCACTGAAGCCGAAGGACAAGCCCTACACCGTGGCCGACCAGCGCGGCCTGTACGTGGAGGTGTTCCCGACCGGCGGCATCGTCTGGCGCTACCGCTACCGCATCGGCACGCGGCGCGAGAAGCTGACGCTGGGCAAGTACCCCGCACTGACGTTGAAGAACGCCCGCCTGAAGCGCGACGAGGCGGCGCAGGCGGCTGCGATGGACAAGTCGCCCGCGCAGCAGAAGCAGTTGGCCAAGCGCGCGGCGGCCGAGGCGACCACGGTGGCCGAGTTCGGCGAGCGGTTCTTCCGCGAGATCGTCAACAAGGACCGGGCCGACACCACCATTCCGCGCCGGTACTTCGACAAGAACATCGTGCCGGCCATCGGTGCCAAGCCGGTGCGCGACGTGACCACCGAAGACGTGCGCGCCATCATCTGGAAGAAGAAGGACGAGGGCTTTGACGCTGCCGCTGGGCAGGTGCGCGGCGTGTTGAAGCGCCTCTTCGACTATGCGATGACCGCCGGCCTGGTGTCGGTGAACCCGGTGCTGGCGCTGCCGATGCGCCATGTGCACCGAGCGAAGTCACGCGACCGCGCGCTGTCTCCTGACGAGATTCGCCTGTTCCTGCGCGCAGCTATCGAGTCAAACATCCGGCGGCAGTTCAAGCTGGCGCTGCATCTGATCCTGCTGACGCTGGTGCGCAAGTCGGAACTGCTGCTGGCCAAGTGGGAGCACGTGGACTTCGACGCGGCCGAGTGGCATATCCCGGCCGAGCACTCGAAGACCGGCAAGCCGCACATCGTCTTCCTGTCCCGGCAGTCGCTGGTTATGTTCCGCGAACTCAAGGCGCTGGCTGGCGGCAGCGAATTCGTGCTGCCCAGCCGCAGCAGCCTGGCCCAGCCCTTTGCCAAGAACGCGCTGAACAACGCGCTGAAAATATCGCTGATCGGCCAGGACATTCCCGCCTTCACCATCCACGACCTGCGCCGCACGGCCTCGACGCTGCTGCACGAAAACGGCTGGCCATCCGACGTGGTCGAGAAGGCGCTGAACCACACCATCGGTGGCGTGCGTGGTGTCTACAACCGGGCCGAGTACGAACCGCAGCGGCGCGAGATGCTGCAGTTCTGGGGCGACTACATCGAGCAGTTGATGAGCACCGGCAAAGTCATCCTCGGTCGGTTCAAGCAGGTCGCATGACCGGTTCTTGATCGGGCGGCGCTATCCTCGGGTGACGACGCCCTGGCACTGGCCGGCCGTTGCTGCCAACAACTGCGCCCGCACGTCGCGCCCCAGTTCGTCGCGCACCTGTGCCATGAGAAACAGGCCCTTGCCCTGACTCTTGGCTGCCCACAACTCCCCGATGTTGGTCTTCTCGCGGCTGTCGTCATTGGTGACATACGGCTCGCCCTTGTACTCCACGACAAAGACGCGTCCGTCGTGCAGTTGGGCCACGAAGTCAGGATAGAAGCGGTCTGTCGAGGTCGGCAGCCAGAACGAGGTCTGCGGGCGTGTCGAGAGGTTGCGAAGCCAATACTTGACGGTCGGCAAGGTGTCGAGCGCCTTTGCGCACTCGAACTCGTCGCCCTTGTTGTCCAGTTCACCGACGCTGCCGAAGAAGTGCTTCTTGAACTGGTACGCGCCGGAGTAGTTCCAGTTGGCCGGGTAAGGGCGGTTGTCGAATGCGAAGCCGTCGGCGAAGCTGGTTTCGACATGGGCGTCCGGTGCCAGCAGGTAAGTCTGATAGCTCAGTGCGTAGGCTTGTTGCCGGTAGGCGGCAATCTTCTGCTGCACGGCCTTGGCGAGCTGGTACTTGAAGCGCAGCAAATCATTCAATGCCAAGCCGCGCCGCGTTGTCAGGTCGGCGATGACCTTGCGACAAAACTCGAGCCGCACGGGCTGGATGATGTCGTTCGGCTTGACGTCGATTGCAAGGGTCGCTCCATCAAGCCAGCGCGACAACTGCAGGTCTGTCCAGTCGAGCTTGAGTAGCCCGATTTCAAGCTGGGCGTTCTGCTCCAAGTGCTTGTACGTGACTTTCTCGCCCTGCAAGTCCACTTCCCAGCGTTCGGCGGTTTCGTGGATGCTGAACTCCTGCGGTGTCAGCGTGGCGGCGAACTCATTCAGCGTCCAGCCGCCCAGGTCGAGCAACAATTCCTTCTCGGCCAGGTCGAGCGTGCCTTGCTCGTCCACCACAAACAGGCGCGGCACGGCGAACTTCTCGCCGCGCTCCGCCGGGGCGATGCTGTTGCGGTGCGTGACGCGATGCCGCTGCACGGCGGCGCGGACGCGCTCCTGCCGCTCCGGCTGCATGCTGTCCACCAAGCGCTGTTCCAACTCGGCGGTGATCTCGCCCTGCACGGTGACGGTCACGGTGCCGTCGTCGCGCGCTTCCAACTGGACGCGCTCGGCCACCTCCGGCGCAAGCCCGGTCAAGTCGGGTACGGTGTCGAGCGTTTCCAGCAGCACCGGCGCATGGTTGAACAGGTCGGGATTGGTGCCGATGCCGGGCAAGGTGGCCTGCCGTTGTTGCACCGCCTCGGCGGCTTCATCCGGCTGAAAGCCCATCTTCTCGATAAGCGTGTCTTTCAGCGCCTCGGCACCAGCGCCGAAGCGCGGGCTGGACACATGGGCATAGGCGCGGTTCAGCGCGGGCTGGCTGCGGGTCTGGGCGTAGGGCATCCGCAGCACACGGCCAAGCAACTGCTCGATATCGGTGGCGCTGCCGATGTTGGACACCGAGCACAGCACATAGGCGAAGGAACAGTCCCAGCCTTCCTTGAGCGCTTCCACGGTGATGATGAAGTCCACCAGGCATTGCGGGTCGAACAGGTTGATGCTGTCGAGCTCCCGCTGTTCGCCCGTGGCGACGGCGATCCTGTCTGCCGTGATGTTCTCGTTGTCGATGAGGTACTTCTTCAGCACATCGACGGTCACTTCCTGCCCCTTGTCCTGCGCTTGGAACAGCGTCAGCGGGCGGATGTAGCCCCTCGTATCATCCTTGGCCGTCTCGGCCAGGCGCGCGCGCGTCTCAATGGCGTCATGCACGGCCGCGCGCCAGTCGGGGTGCTCGGTCAGCACGATGGGCAGCTTGATCATCTGCGCTTCCTTCACCTCGGCGGCAGAAGCGCGGTACAGCACGTTGCTGCCGTTGCGGGCGTCCGTGCTGGGCGTCGCGGTGAACTCCACGATGCAGGCGGGCTTCAGCGCGGTCAGCATGTCGAACGATAGGCTAGTGCCCGCCTTGTGCGCCTCGTCCACGATGACCAGCGGGCGGTGGAACGCCATGAGGTTGACGAAGGAGAACTTCAGGCTGCCGTCCTCGGCGCGCTCCAGGCCGGGCGTGCCGGCCGGGATATGGGCGAAGTGCGGTTCATAGTTCTCCGAGTGCGCGTAGGCCTTGCGCCCGTCGGTGTTGCTGGTGCGCAGGCTCTGGATGGTGATGACGATGACCGTGACGCGCTCGGTCAGGTCTTGCGGCCGGATTTGGGCAATCTCGGCGGCGTCGAACACCGACACGCGCCCGTCGAAGGCCTCGTCCAGCGCTGCGCGGTACGGGTGGCCGGGCTTCTTCAGCGCCTCGGCGGTCTGAACGCGGATGGTGTTTGTTGGCACCATCCACAGCACGACAGGGTACTCACGTTCCAGGTAGTGGCGGCCAGCCACGGCGACAGTATGCGCGGCCAGCAGGGTCTTGCCGCCGCCGGTCGGCAGCCGCAGGCAGACGTTCGGCACGCCGGGCAATCCGGCGATCGCCCTGTAGGGCGGCGGGGTCTTGTCGGGGTTGCGCTCCTGCCATACCGCCGTGAAGGCCTGTTCAGGGTTGGCGGTGACGCGGGCGCGCTGCAGGTAGGTGGTGAGGGTGTCGAGCGCGGTTCGCTGAAATTTCTTGAGTTCCATTGTTCTTGTTCTCCTAGCGCGCTTTGATTTCGTAGGGGATTTGCCGGAAGGTGATGCCCTCGGTCTGCAGGCGCTCGGCGCTCAAGCGGCAGCCCTCGCCGAAGATGACCTTCGCACCGTCGTGCGGCGGCAGGCTGGCCAGCACCTTGCCGGTCAGCACGTTGCCGCCTTCAGGGCGTTTGTCCCCCAAGATGCCGTTGTAGAGCAGGAAGTAGCCCACCCCTTCGTGCGCCCCAAGGAAGGGCGAAGTCGCCCGCCCCGTGTAGGGGATGCCGGTCGAGACGAACCACAGGTGCGCGGCCAGCGGCGCGAAGCGGATGCCCGGTGAGACGTGGCCGTTCTCGTCGAACACGGGCACACCCAGGCGGTAGAAGCGGAAGCCGCCGCCGCCCTGCCAGCCGACGACGTCGGAAATGCCGCCTTGCTCGCCCGCGATGACCTTCTGCAGCCGTGGCACACAGTGGGTCATGGCGTGGCCGCCCATCTCGATGCCGATGTAGCGCCGCCCCATCTTCTGCGCGACCGCTGCGGTCGTGCCCGAGCCGAGGAAGCTGTCGAGCACCAGGTCGCCGGGGTTGGTGGCGATCTCAAGAATACGCTTCATGAGACCTTCCGGCTTAGGAGTCTCGAACGACGCCTTTTCCCCGAACAGTAGTTCAAGCTCTCTTGCGGCGTGCTGGTTTAGGCCAACGTCTGACCAGATGCTTGGAGCCGACATGCCGCTCTTTGCTTCGACCTTGAAGAGCTTACGCATGGGCGTCGTTGCCGTACCGTTCACGCCCCAATAGAGCCGCTTGTCGGCCTGCAAACGTGCCATCTCGTCTTTGTTGTGACGCCAGCATGTGCCGGCGCGCGGCAAGACCTCCTGCTTGGTGTAGGGGTTGATGATCGGATAGACCAGACTGGCCACCATGCGACCGCCCTTGCCGTTGGCCGTGGTATCAATCTTCCGAAATGGGCCGCGTGGGTCCGGACCGTCAGGCTCGGAAAAGACGCGGTACTGAGCATCGGCCTTCTCCGTTCGCTCCATGAGATTGAATCTCTCTTCGGCGACCGTCTTCTTGGATGTGCTGTTGCGACTCCTGGCCCAGATCAACACATGGTCATGAATGAGGCCGATCTTGCGGTCGTTCGGTGGCCCGTCTCGCTTTTGCCACGATAGGTCGATGATGAAATTGGCGCGGCCAAAGACTTCGTCGCCGATGACCTTCATGTAGTGCGCCTGGTTGTCATCGAGCGTGACCCATATGCTTCCGTCTAGCGCAAGAAAGTCGCGCAGCAGCTCCAGGCGGGGATACATCAGCGCCAGCCATTGCGCGTGCTCCAGGTTGTCGTCGTAGTGCTCGAAGGCGCTGCGCGTGTTGTAGGGCGGGTCGATGAAGATGCACTTCACCTTGCCCGCGTAGTAGGGCAACAGCGCTTTCAAGGCGTCGAGGTTGTCGCCTTGAATGAGCATGTTCCCGGTGTTGGGGTCGCCGTGCGAGTGCGCAGATACCTGCTCAAGCAAACGGTAGGGCGTGCGCGTCGCCGCGTGAATGTCTTGCTCGCGGGTCAGCCAGTGAAGCAGGGGCATGGCGTCCTTGTCGGTCGTTCGGTGCGGCCAGCCGGCCGTCCAACTTCGTACATTAGCGGCCAACAGCACCATATTGTGAGGTGCGCAGGGGTGGCGATTGGCGCAGCAGTATTCGAGCAAGGACTTCTTCCGCCGCATGCCGAACGTGCTGCTGGCGCGGTACTTTCAGGGTCAGGGGCTGTTCGCCGAGCTGGACTTCGGCGCGATGAAGGAGACACAGCCCGAAGCGCTGATTGCGGCATGGGCTGACCTGCCGGACGAGCGCCGGGCGGCGCTGGAGGCGGAACTTCGCGCTGTGCACGACCTGGGGAACAAGAAGGGGCTGCTCGCCATCCAGGACGCTGCCCGCACTGTGCTGGACTGCGACCCCGACGCGCTGGTCAGCCTGCTCAGCAAGCTGGCGGCGCTGGACGACCATGCCAGCCAAGCGATGACCGCCTTCCTGGACCACCGCGAGCTGTGGCTTTGGGCTGAGCGCTTTCACCATGCCGACCGGCTGGCCCACTGGAAGAAACGCAAGAATCTGCCGCAGGTGCTGCCGGCGGCGGACGCCGACAGCTTGACGCACCTGGCGACGTTGATGAAGGACCACTTCACCAAGGCCGAGGGCCGCGGACGGAACTGTGTGGTCGAGCACTATCGGCGCGGCGACAAGGACTACTTCTTCGCCTTCCCGGAAGACCACGCAGCGCGCGCCGTAGAGTGGGTGAACGGCGCCTTCGACGCGCGCCCGCACAACCCAGCCTTCGAGATCGTGTTCGTCTACTGCCGTGCCTATGGCACGCTGGACCTGTTCTGCCGCGGTGCAAACAAGGCCGTGGTGCCTCTGCAGGAGATGTTCGCCCGCGCCATCCTAAAGTGCGACGACCTGTCGCCCGACCCGAAGGACCAGAAGGTCTACAACCTCAATCCGCTGATGAAGCCGGGCTTTGAGTTCGTGCACGCGCCGGGCGGCGGCATTTCATCGGTGGCGGTGAAACGATTGCGGTTGTCGTCGAAGCTGCGCGCAGGCGACCGGGTGACGCTGGAGGCGAACCCCGAAGGCAATCCACAGGCGATCTACGAACTGTTGGAGCAGGTGAGAAAGGCGCTGCCGCTCCACCAGTACCACGTGACCCAGGTGGAGCTGTCGGCGTCGGTCTGGGCAGGCATGGGCCGGCCGCCGAAGAAGGTGAGCTTCACGGTTACGCATCCGAATTCCTGCTCGTTGCGACACGACGCGCTGGACGACACCTTGCGCGACATGCTTGTCGCTTCGGGCATCGAACCGAAGGTACCGTCCGACCTGCCGCCGGCCACCCCGGTTCTCCCCGAGCCCGACTTCTGACGCGCCGATGGTGGACGGGCTGCTCGCCGATGTTCTGAACCGGCTGCAGGTTGCACCAGCGGGCGCCGTGGAGTTGTCTGGGGCTGAGCTGGAACGCTGCGCGGCGGACAGTGCGGGCGCGCTGCGCGCTGCGGGGCTGCTGGTGCCGGGTCGTCCTGCGGATGGGATCGTCTGTCCAGGCTGCGAACAGGCTTGCGCGATGCCGGTCGAACAGGTGCCACGTGCCGGTCGTGAGCCGCTGCTGTTCATCGTCTGCGACAAGCGCGACGACATGGCCAGTGTGCCGGTGCCAGGCGCGGCGCTGGAGCGCTGGCGACTCACCGACGCCGGCCTGGCCGATGTGCTGTCGCGGCTGCTCGCCGGCGGTGCGGCGACGCTGACTGCCAGCAGCGAACCGAAGTACCGGCTGGGCATCGTCGCCGGCCGGCAGCGGAAGGACGTGGCCTATCTTGCCCGCCAGCGCGATGCGCTGGTGTTGCTGCTCGCTGGGCATGCGCTGGACCTGCTGACGGTGCTGCGACTGCAGGACGGCCGGGTGACGCTGGACGACAAGCTGCTGCAGCGCACGGTGGACGCGCCGGCCGGGATCGGGGAACCGGTCGAGCAGCCCGAAGAGCGCCGGCAGCGGCTGTTGGCACTCGTGGCGGCCGAGAAGAAGCGCAACCCGCAAAAGTTCCTGCAGGCTGCCGCCGACAAGGAAGGCATCTCCGTGTTCGCGCTGAAGCAGGTGATCTATCGCAAGCCGAAAGCCCTGCCCGCCGACACGATGGCCGACATGGCGCGCACGCTCGCCAGCCCTATCCCGCAGACGCCGAAACCGAAACGCTGACGCGGGCTTCCCGCGCATCCGTCGAGACAGGTTGCAGCACAGCCCCCTGTCTCGCGCCCACTGGCACCCTTCGACCAACGAGGTGCCACGATGCCCAACACGCTCCTGAGACTTCCCGCCGTCAAGGCCCGCAACGGCCTGAGCCGCAGCACGGTGTACCTGCGCATCAGCCAGGGCCTGTGGACCCACCCGGTGAACCTGGGCGGCCGCGCGGTGGCCTGGCCGGCCGACGAGGTGGACGCACTGAACGCTGCGCGCATTGCTGGCCACACCGACGAGCAGGTGCGCGGCCTGGTGCGCCGCCTCGAAGCCGCGCGCACGAAGGCGGCGGGTGGCATCGGCGCCGCGGAGTAGCTTGTGCCGTCGTCGCCGCCGAACCCGCAGCTCGCAAAGCGCTACATCAGCTACACCGTGGACGACATCGCGCGCCTGTTCGGCATCCACCGCCACACGGTGCGCGAGTGGATCAAGCGCGGCCTGCCGGTGATCGACAAGCAGCGGCCGTTGCTGGTGCAGGGCGCCGACCTGGCCGAGTTCCTGCGCAAGCGCCGCGATGCCCGGAAGCAGTCGTGCGCGCCCGGCCAGTTGTTCTGCCTGCGCTGCCGCGTGCCGCGCGAGCCGGCCGGCTGGCAGGTGGTGTACCGCCCGCTGACAGCCACGCAGGGCACGCTGAACGGGCTGTGCGGAACCTGCTCGGCGCGCATGTGCCGGCGCGTCAGCTTGGCCAAGCTGACCGCTGCTGCGGGCAATCTGGCCATCACGACCACGCAGGCTGGCGAGCACATAGACGAGTGCCCGACACCCATCGTGAACCGTGACTTCAAGGAGGGCTGAGCCCATGCCCAAGTACAACCCCGCCAACGAGCGCATCAAGCGCGACTACTTCAGCTTCCTCAAGGAGGCGAGGGGCCAGAGCGCCGACACCGTGGATGCGGTCGCGCAGGCCCTGGCGCGCTTCGAGGCCGACACCCAGCACAAGGACTTCCGCACGTTCCGTAAGGAGCAGGCCACCGCCTTCAAGCGGCACCTGGCCGACCGCGACAGCCGCGCCACCGGTGGCAAGCTCAGCAAGGCCACCCAGCTCGCCACGCTGGCGCACCTGAAGCGGTTCTTCCAGTGGCTGGCCATGCAGCCGGGCTACCGGTCGAAGATCCAATGGGCGGATGCGGAGTACTTGAACTTCTCGGACAAGGACACCCGCATCGCCACTGCCCGCCGGCCGCCGCGCGTCCCCACGCTGGAACAGGTGCTGCACGTCATTCGCACGATGCCGGCGGCGACCGAGCTGGAGCAGCGCGACCGCGCGTTGATCGCTTTCGCCCTGCTGACCGGTGCGCGTGATTCGGCGCTTGCGTCGATGCGCCTCGGCCATGTGGACCTGAAGGACGGCAGCGTGTTCCAGGACGCACGCACGGTGAAGACCAAGTTCAGCAAGACTTTCACGACCTTCTTCTTCCCGGTCGGCGACGATGTGCGGGCCATCTTCGACGACTGGGTGCGCCACCTGCGGGCGGTGAGACTGTGGGGCAACGACGACCCGCTCTTTCCGGCGACGCGCGTCGAGCCGGGCGCCGACCTGCAGTTCCAGGCGGTCGGCCTGGACCGCGCTGGCTGGGACACGGCCGGGCCGATCCGCATGATCTTCAAGCGCGCTTTCAAGGCGGCGGGCCTGCCGTACTACAACCCGCACAGCCTGCGGAAGACGCTGGTGCTGCTGGGCCAGCAGGTGTGCCGAACGCCCGAAGAGTTCAAGTCGTGGAGCCAGAACCTCGGGCACGAAGGAGTGCTGACCACGTTCGCCAGCTATGGCGAGGTGGCGCTGGGGCGGCAGGGTGACCTGATGCGGGCGCTGGCCAAGCCGGCGGCGGTGGCGTCTTCGGCCGACAATCCCGATGTGCGCGGCGCCCTGGCGCTGCTGGTGAAGCAGCTTGGCCTGGATACCGACCGGGTGCTGCGCTAGAGATTGGCAGCGAGCCGGTAAAGGTGCAGCGGCTGCACTGTTCGTCCGTCCGCGGCGGTGAAGTGACGCGGCCGGGTCCAAGTTTGGGTCCAAGTCGAGCGCCGCTATTGCGGAAGTGCAGCCGCGATAGGTATTTACGCGGGCTTCTCATGTTCTGTATCGAAGTGATGGCGATCTGCGCGTCCGCCCGTCGACGCCGTCTCAATGCCCCTCGAAGTCCACCAACGTGAACAGCGGCAACCCCGCCTTGCGCAGCTTCTGCGACCCGCCGAGTTCGGGCAGGTCGACGATCGCCGCACCCTCGAGCACCGTGGCGCCCAGCTTCTCCAGCAGCCGCTTGCCGGCCAGCATCGTGCCGCCGGTGGCGATCAGGTCGTCGATCAGCACGACCCGGTCGCCGGGCTTGACCGCATCGGTGTGCAGTTCCACCGTCGCGCTGCCGTATTCGAGCTCGTAGCTTTCGGCCACCGTGGTGAACGGCAGCTTGCCCTTCTTGCGGATCGGCACGAAGCCGACGTTCAGCTCGTACGCCACCACCGCGCCGAGGATGAAGCCGCGGGCGTCCAGCCCGGCGATGGCGTCGGGGCGGACGTCGAAGTAGCGGTGCACGAACTCGTCGACCAGCACGCGGAACACCTTGGGGTTCTGCAGCAGCGGCGTGATGTCGCGGAACTGCACGCCCGGGCTCGGCCAGTCGGGCACGGTGCGGATGTGCGCGCGGATGTAGTCGGCGTGCAGCGCATGCGGGGCTTCGGTGGGCATCGTACGGTCTCCTCGGGCCGCGATCGTTCGGGCGGACGCCGCGGATTCTGGGCCAGGCCGCGCGGCCGCCCGCTCAGCCGCGTGCCGCAGCGTCGATGCGGCCCAGCCGCAGCACGCGCACGCCGCCGTCGGGCTGGCGTTCGCCGCGCAGTACCAGGGCCTCGCCCATCGCCGTGCTCTCGCCGGCCAGCGCGCTGATGTTGACCTGGTGCGTGACCCAGGCCTGCACCTCGCCGGGCGCCAGCGCGAGCAGCGCCTCGCGCAGCGCCGCCGTCTGCGCCGGCTCCCGGCTGCGGTCGTCGAAGAACGAGTCCAGCGCCGGCCAGGGCTCGGCGCCGCCGAAGGCCAGCCGGCCGGTGTCCAGGCAGCGGCACCAGCGGCTGGACCGCACCCGCGCCGGCCGCAGGCCCTGCGCGGCCAGTACCGCGCCGAGGCGCTGCGCCTGGGCGCGGCCTTCGGCGCTCAGGTTGCGCTGGCTGCCGCAGTCGTCCAGCCGCCAGCCCGGCGGGTCGCCGACGCCCGGCTCGGTCAGGGCGTGGCGCAGCATCACCACCAGGCCGTGGCTGCGCGCGTCGAAAACAGCGCCCAGCGCCGGCCGCGCCAGGCCCAGCCCGGCTGCGCCGGCCAGCAGCCGACGTCGATCGATCATGGTTCAGCCCTTCAACAGCTTGGCCTCGGCCAGCAACAGCGGCTCGGGCAGGCCCGAGAGCACCAGCGTGTCGCCGGCGCCCAGCACCAGCGCATCATCGCCGTCGACGACGCGGCCGTTGGCCTGGCGCACCGAGACCACGTGGACGCCGATGGCATGCAGCGCCTGCGCCGCCAGCGGCTGGCCCAGGCAGGCCGCGGCCGCCGGCAGCGACACGCTGGCCAGCCGGGCCTGCGAACGCTCTTCCATCGTGTCGTCGTCGGCGCCGTGGAAGTAGCCGCGCAGCAGGTGGTAGCGGGCGTTGCGGGCGTCGTGGGTCAGGCGGATCACCCGCGCCATCGGCACGCCCACCAGCGCCAGCGCCTGCGCGGCAAGCATCAGCGAGCCCTCGATCGCCTCGGGCACCACCTCGGTGGCGCCGGCGTCGCGCAGCTTCTCGAGATCGGTGTCGTCGATCGTGCGCACGATCACCGGCACCCGCGGCGCATGCGATCGCACCAGCTGCAGGATCTTCAGCGCCGAGGGCGTGTCGTGGTAGCTGATGACCACCGCGCTGGCGCGGCCCAGGCCCGCGGCCATCAGGCTGGGCAGCCGCGCCGCGTCGCCGAAGACCACGCTCTGGCCGGCCGCGGCGGCCTGGCGCACGCGGTCGGGGTCGAGGTCCAGCGCCATGTAGGGGATGCGCTCCTTGTCGAGCAGCCGTGCCAGGTTCTGGCCGCTGCGGCCGTAGCCGGCGATGATCACGTGGGCCTCGGTCTTGATCGACTTCTTGGCGATCGTCGTGAGCTGCACCGACTGCATCAGCCATTCGTTGGCCGACAGCTTCATCACGATGCGGTTCGAATACATCACGATGAAGGGGGTGGCCAGCATCGACATCACCATGCAGGCCAGCACCGGGCTGACCCATTTCGGGTCGACCAGGCCGCGGTCGGCGCCCAGCGTCAGCAGCACGAAGCCGAATTCACCAGCCTGCGCCAGGTACAGCCCGGTGCGTATCGCCACCCCCGGCGTCGCACGGAAGGCCCAGGCCAGCCCGGCGACCAGCGTTGCCTTGGCCAGCACCGGCAGCAGCACCAGCAGCAGCACCAGGAACCACTCGTCGAGCACCGGCCGCCAGTCCAGCTTCATGCCGATGGTGATGAAGAACAGCCCCAGCAGCACGTCGTGGAAGGGCCGGATGTCGGTCTCGACCTGGTGCTTGAACTCGGTCTCGGCCACCAGCATGCCGGCGACGAAGGCGCCCAGCGCCAGCGACAGGCCGGCATGCTCGGTCAGCCAGGCCAGGCCCAGCGTGATCAGCAGCAGGTTCAGCACGAACAGCTCTTCGCTCTTGCGCCGCGCGACGATCGTCAGCCACCAGCGCATCACGCGCTGGCCGCCGACCAGCAGCAGGGTCAGCAGCACGGCGGCCTTCAGCAGCGCCAGCGCGAGCGCGCGGGCCATGTTCTCGCCGCTGTCGCCGAGCGCCGGGATCAGCACCAGCAGCGGTACCACCGCCAGGTCCTGGAACAGCAGCACGCCCATCACGCGGCGGCCGTGCTCGCTCTCGAGTTCGAGCCGCTCGGCCATCAGCTTGACGACGATCGCGGTCGACGACATCGCGAACGCCGCGCCGAGCACCACCGCGCCCTGCCAGCCCAGGTCCCAGGGGCCGACCAGCCAGCCGTAGACCCAGGTCAGCAGCGCGTTGCCGGCCACCGCGCCGATCACCGTCAGCACCACCTGCGACAGCCCCAGCCCGAACACCAGCGTGCGCATGCTGCGCAGCTTGGGCAGGTTGAACTCGAGCCCGATCACGAACATCAGGAACACGACGCCGAACTCGGCCAGGTACTTGACGCCGGCGGTGTCCCTGGCCAGCGCCAGCGCGTTGGGGCCGATCAGCACGCCCACCACCAGGTAGCCCAGCATCGGCGGCAGGCGCAGCAGCCGGCAGACCACCACGCCCAGCACGGCGGCCACGAGGTAGAGCAAGGCGAGTTCGAGGGTGGTGGCCATGCCGTGCGCGCTTGTCGGCGGCCGTCCGGGGCCGCGCCTAGAATCGAAAAACTCCCGGCGATGCTAAGTCAGCACGCACCGCCGACCCCGGGGCCCACGAAGTGACCACCTCCTCCCGACCCAGTCCCGGCTTCGACGCCCGGCGCGCCCTGCAGCTGGCCGCGCAGACTTTCGAGATCGAGGCCCGCGCGCTGCTCGGCCTGGCCGCGCGCCAGGGCGACGGCTTTGCCGGCGCGGTGGCGGCGATGCTGGCCTGCCGCGGCCGGGTCGTCGTGATGGGCATGGGCAAGAGCGGCCATGTCGGACGCAAGATCGCGGCCACCCTGGCCTCGACCGGCACGCCGGCGTTCTTCGTCCACCCCGCCGAGGCCAGCCACGGCGATCTGGGCATGGTGCAGCGCGGCGACGTGGTGCTGGCGATCTCCAACAGCGGCGAGAGCGACGAGCTCGCCGCCGTCGTGCCGGCGCTGCGCCGGCTCGGCGTCACGCTGGTGGCGATGACCGGAAAGCCCGACTCGACCCTGGCCCGCCACGCCGACCGGGTGATCAGCAGCGCGGTCGACCAGGAGGCCTGCCCGCTGAACCTGGCGCCCACCGCCAGCACCCCCGCGCAGATGGCGCTGGGCGATGCGCTGGCCGTCGCGCTGCTCGATGCGCGCGGCTTCAGGGAAGAGGATTTCGCCCGTTCGCACCCCGGCGGGGCGCTCGGCCGCAAGCTGCTGGTGCATGTGGCCGACCTGATGGTGCAGGGCGACGCATTGCCGCTGGTGGCCGCCGACACCCCGTTCATCGAGATGATGCGCACGATGTCGGCCAAGGGCCTGGGCGCGGCGCTGGTGGTCGACGGCGAGCGGCGCCTGCTGGGCATCTTCACCGACGGCGACCTGCGCCGCCAGGTCGAGCGCGGCGCCGACCTGAGGCTGCTCAGCGCCGGCGAGGTGATGCATCCGCGGCCCAAGACGATCCGCGACGACGCGCTGGCGGTGGCCGCGGCCGAGCTGATGGAGCAGCACCGCATCACCTCGGTCGCGGTGCTCGGCGCCGGCGATGTGCTGGTCGGCATGCTGACGATCGGCGACCTGATGCGTGCGAAGGTGGTGTGACCGGCGCCCCGGACTTTTCACCGGAACTGCTGCTGCGCGCCCAGTGCGGCGGTCTGGGCGCGCGCGCGGCGATCTTCGACGTCGACGGCGTGCTGACCGATGGCCGGCTCTACATCGGCGAGCAGGGCGAGGTCTTCAAGGCCTTCCACGTGCTCGACGGCCATGGCCTGAAACTGCTGGCGCGCTGCGGCATCACGCCGCTGGTGATCACCGGCCGCGACTCGGCCGCGGTGCGCCGGCGCGTCGCCGACCTGGGGCTGGCCGAGGCCCACTTCGGTGTCGCCGACAAGCTCGCGGTGGCCGACCGGCTGCTGGCCGTGCGCGGCCTGGCCTGGCCCGAAGTGGCGGTGATCGGCGACGACTGGCCCGACCTGCCCTTGCTGGCCCGCGCCGGTTTCGCCTGCGCCCCGGCCAACGCCCATGCCGAGGCCCGGGCGCTGGCGCACCATGTCACCGCTGCGCGCGGCGGCGAGGGCGCGGCGCGCGAGTTCTGCGACCTGCTGCTGATGGCCGGCGGCCACTACGCCCGGCTGCTGGCCGACCACCAGGGCACGCTGGATGGCCGTTGACGCCGGCGGCGCGGGCCGATGACCGTCCACCCGCGGCCCGAACTGCACCTGCCGGATCTGCCCGAGATCCCGGTCCAGCTGGGCCTGCCGACGCTGGGCGGGGACGAGCCGCCTGCCGCCGGCCAGCCGCCGCGGCCGGCGCTGTCCTGGGGCTGGCGGCTGCGCCAGGCGCTGTCGACCTATCTGCCGCTGCTGCTGATGGCAATGCTGGCGATCTTCACCTCGTGGCTGGTCAGGAACACGCCGCAGCCCGGCGACGCGCGCAGCGAGGCGCCACCCCGGGTCGCGCCCGACTACACGATGAACGGCTTCTCGATCACCCGCTTCTCGCCCGACGGCCAGGTGGTGCTGCACATCGCCGGCGACGTGCTGCGTCACTTCCCGGCCACCGACGTGCTGGAGATCGAAGGCGTGCGCATCCACGCGATTTCCGCCGACGGCCGCAGCACCGACGCCAGCGCCCGCCGCGCACTGGCCAACGGCGACGGCAGCGAGGTGCAGCTGCTCGGCGGTGCCCAGGTCCTCAGCCGGCTGACCGGCGCCGAAACGCTGGAGGTGCAGGGCGAGTTCCTGCATGCCTTCCTGCGCTTCGAGCGGCTGCGCTCGCACCTGCCGGTGCGCCTGCACTACGGCAACACCGAGACCCGCGCCGGCGGGCTCGAATACGACCACCTGCAGCAGCAGCTGCGGCTCGACGGGCCGGTGCGCGCCACGATGACGCCGCTGCCGCGCGGCAAGCCGCCCGCGCGTGCCGCCGCCGCGTCGGCCGCCAACGTGGAGCCGCGCCGATGACACCGTCGCCGCTGGTCTTCATCACCGGCGCGTCCAGCGGCATCGGCCAGGCGCTGGCGCTGCGTTACCACCGCGCCGGCTGGCGGCTGGCGCTGGTGGCGCGGCGTGGCGACGAACTGCGCCAGTGGGCCAGCGCGCAGGGCATCCCGTCCGACCGGCTGGGCGTCCATGCGGCCGACGTGCGCGACATCGACGCCATCACCGCGGCCGGCCGCGCCTGCATCGCCGCGCAGGGCCTGCCCGATGTGGTGATCGCCAACGCCGGCATCAGCGTGGGCATGGACACCGCCGACTTCGCCGACCTCGAGGTGATGCGCGCCACGCTGGAGACCAACGTGCTCGGCATGGCCGCGACCTTCCAGCCCTTCGTCGCGGCGATGGCCGATCGCGGCAGCGGCGCGCTGGTGGGCATCGCCAGCGTGGCCGGCATCCGCGGCCTGCCGGGCCACGGCGCCTACTGCGCCAGCAAGGCGGCGGTGATCAGCTATTGCGAAAGCCTGCGCGGCGAGTGCCGGGCCTGCGGCGTCAAGGTCGTGACGATCGCGCCGGGCTACATCGACACCCCGCTGACGCGGCGCAACCGCTACCGCATGCCCTTCCTGATGAGCGCCGAGGCCTTTGCCGACCGCGCCTTCGAGCACATCGCCGCCGGCGCCAGGCTGCGCTTCATCCCCTGGCAGATGGGCGTGGTGGCGGGCCTGCTGCGGGTCCTGCCCGGCGCGCTGTTCGACCGCCTGCTGGCCGGCCGGCCGCGCAAGCGGCGGCGCCACGAATAACCGGCGGCAAGAAAAAAAGGCGCCGCAAGGCGCCTTCGTCGATCCGGCCGGCCCGGACCGGGTGGGTCGGGTCAGTAACCCTGGCTGCCGCCGCCACCGTAGCCGCCACCGCCGCCGCCACGCGGGCCGCGACCGGTGCCGTAGGGGCTGCGGCCACCGCCGCCACCGCCCGCGCCGCCACCACCACCGTAGCCGCCGCCGCCGCCACCGCTGCGGCCACCACCGCCGCCGTAGCCGCCACCGCCACCACCGTAGCCGCCACCACCGCCGCTGCCGCCGTAGCCGCCGCCACCGCTGCGGTTGCCGCCGCCGTAGCCGCCGCCGCCATAGCCGCCCGGGCGCTCTTCGCGCGGACGCGCCTCGTTGACGACGATCGCGCGGCCTTCCAGCGGCTGGCCGTTCATCGCGTTCATCGCCGCCTGGGCTTCGGCCGGCGACGACATCTCGACGAACCCGAAGCCCTTGGAGCGGCCGGTCTCACGGTCCATCATGACCTTGGCCGAGGTGACCGTGCCGAATTGGCCGAAGGCCTGTTGCAGGGACTCGTCGCGCACCGAGTAGGCGAGGTTGCCGACGTAAAGCTTGTTTCCCATGGCGGGAAGCTCCTTCTGAAGAAAAGTAAACCATGTGGAGCTTCTACCCAGCGTGAAACACTCAAGCTACAGGCGCCGTCTCCAGACACGGGCCGAGGGCGCAGACACCCCCTCGGATCATTATGGTGGCAAACGCCGCGCCACCGCCAGCGCGCCGAAACAGGTGCTAACCCGCAAGTATCATGAGTGTTGTCGTGCGGGTACAACCCGGCGCTCCGCCGGTCTGGCCCGGCGCCATTTCACAGCCCGCACCGATGGACCTGCTCAAGCCGCTGATCGCCCTGCTGGCCATCGTCAACCCGATCGGCGCGGTGCCGTTCTTCCTTGCCTTCACCCAGGGTTTCAGCCGCGAGCAGCGCCGGCGCACGTTGCGCGTCAGCGCGTTCTCGGCCTTCTGCGTGATCGCGATCAGCGGCCTGGCCGGGCTGCACATCATCAACTTCTTCGGCATCTCGATCGCCTCGTTCCAGGTCGGCGGCGGCATGCTGCTGCTGATCTCGTCGCTGCACATGCTCAACGCCCAGCCGGCCGAGAGCGGCAAGGACGACCTCGTCGAGGGTCAGAGCAAGGCCGACGCCGGCGCCAGCGTCGCGGTGGTGCCGCTGACGATCCCGCTGCTGACCGGCCCGGCGACGATCTCGACGATGGTGATCTATGCCGAGAAGACACGCACCTTCTTCGAGCACGCGCTGCTGGTCGGCTACGGCGTCGTGATCGGTGCGGCCACCTGGGCGGCATTCGCCGCGTCGGGGCGCATCGCCCGCGTGCTGGGCAGCACCGGCATCAACGTGATGACCCGGCTGATGGGTCTGATCCTCGCGGCGATGGCCGTCGAACTGCTCGCCGACGGGCTGGTCAAGCTGTTCCCGATCCTGGCCAGCCCGACCCTGCACCGCTGACGCGCGATGTCCGCCGCGTCCGCCCCCTTCACCCACATCGTCGTCGGCGCCGGCACCGCCGGCTGCCTGCTGGCCAACCGGCTGTCGGCCGACGCCGCCAACCGCGTGCTGCTGATCGAGGCCGGCGGCAACGACGACTACCTGTGGGTGCACATCCCGGTGGGCTACCTGTACTGCATCGGCAACCCGCGCACCGACTGGCTGTACTTCACCGAGCCCGACCCCGGGCTGAACGGGCGCAAGCTGCGCTACCCGCGCGGCAAGGTGCTGGGCGGCTGCTCCAGCATCAACGGCATGATCTACATGCGCGGCCAGCGCCGCGACTACGACGGCTGGGCGCAGGCCTGCGGCGATCCGCGCTGGCGCTGGGACGACTGCCTGCGCTACTTCAGGCAGCACGAGGACCACTGGCGCGGTGCCAGCGCGCTGCACGGCGGCGACGGCTTCGACCCGACCGGCGCGCGGGCCGGCGGCGAATGGCGGGTCGAGCGACAGCGCCTGTCCTGGGAGATCCTCGACGCCTTCGCCGCTGCGGCGCAGCAGGCCGGCGTCCCGGCGACCGACGATTTCAACCGCGGCGACAACGAGGGCGTCGGCTATTTCGAGGTCAACCAGCGCCGGGGCGTGCGCTGGAACGCGACCAAGGCCTTCCTGCGCCCGGTTCAGCGGCGGCCGAACCTGCAGCTGTGGACCGGAGCCCAGGTCACCCAGCTGATCAGCGTGCGCGACGAGCAGGGGCTGCGCGCGACCGGCGTCGAGGTGCGTCCCGAGGGCCGCGACCACCGCCGCGGCGCGCCGCTGATCGCCAGGCTGTGCGACGGCGGCGAGGTGGTGATGGCCGCCGGAGCGGTCGGCACGCCGCAGATCCTGCAGCTGTCGGGCATCGGCCCGGGCGCGCTGCTGCAGCGCCATGGCATCAGCGTGGTGCACGACCTGCCCGGCGTCGGCGAGAACCTGCAGGGCCACCTGCAGATCCGCGCGGTGTTCGAGGTCCAGGGTGTCAGGACGCTGAACACGATGGCCCACAGCCTGTGGGGCAAGGGCCTGATCGGGCTCGAATACCTGCTGCGCCGCAGCGGGCCGATGAGCATGGCGCCGTCGCAGCTGGGCTGCTTCACCCGCTCGGCACCCGGCTTCGAATGGCCGAACGTCGAATACCACGTGCAGCCGCTGAGCCTGGACGCCTTCGGCGAGCCGCTGCACCGCTTCAACGCCTTCACCGCCAGCGTCTGCAACCTCAACCCGACCTCGCGCGGCACGGTGCGCATCCGCTCGCCGCGACCGGAGGATGCGCCGGCGATCATGGCCAACTACCTGTCGACCGATGCCGATCGCCGGGTCGCCGCCGATTCGCTGCGCTTGACGCGCCGCATCGCCGCGCAGAGCGCGCTGGCGAAGTACCGGCCGAAGGAAGTGAAGCCCGGCGTGCAGTTCCAGACCGACGACGAGCTGGCGCGCCTGGCCGGCGACATCGGCACGACGATCTTCCACCCGGTGGGCACCTGCAGGATGGGCGCGGCCGACGACCCGCTGGCGGTGGTCGATCCGCAGCTGCGCGTGCGCGGCGTGGCCGGCCTGCGCATTGCCGACGCCAGCGTGATGCCGACGATCACCAGCGGCAACACCAATGCGCCGACGCTGATGATCGCCGAGCGGGCGGCCGAGTGGCTGCGCGCGGCCGCCGCGCGCTGACCCGCGCCGGGCCGTCAGGACGGCAAGACCGGCACTTCTGTTGCAAGCGCAGCGAAACGGCGGGTTAACCCGGGCTGACGCGCGCCGGCACGGTCTCTACATTGCGCGCACTCGGTGCCCGCAGCCGCCTCATGCCGGCCGCCAGCGCCTGGGGGACTGAGGAGACACGGACGACACGACATCAGCAGGTGACTGACCCGGCGCCAAAGACCACAACAGCGCCACCGCGGCAGTCTCCCACTCGACGACGCCAGGCCATGCCCTGGCGTCTTTTTTTCCGCGGCCCGAAAAGCACTGCCGCCGCCGGTCGAATCGCGGCATCGGCGGGCGCCCGCGGCAGCTAGCCTTGGGTCTTGTCCGGTTCCCCTGCCGGCCGCGAACCGCGGCGGCCTCCATGCCATGTCCGTCGACCCGCAACTTCGCACGCTCGAGATCGACATCCCGGCCAAGCCCGATGCGCTGGTCAAGCTGTCGCTGCTGCTCGCCGACGACGATGTCAACCAGCAGGCCATCGCCGCGCTGGTCGAATCGGACATGGCGCTGGCCGCGGCGGTGCTGAAGGCGGTCAACTCATCGCTGTACGGCCTGTCGGGCTGGGTGCAGAGCGTGCAGCAGGCGATCACCTACCTGGGCACGCGCGAGATCGCCGGCATCACCTTCGAGATGGGGCTGCGCGCAGCCTTCCCGCCGGCGCCCGAGCTCGAGCCGATCTGGCAGCGCGCCGCCCGCCGCGGCATGCTGATGGGCCGGCTGGCCCAGGCGCTGGGCCTGGACGCCTGGGGGGCGCATTCGGCCGGGCTGTTCGAGGAGTGCGGCAAGGCGGTGCTGTTCCGCCACACGCCCGACCACTACCGCGCGATGCTGCGCGCCGTCGCCAGCGACGCCGAGCTGTGCCAGCTCGAGCACACCGGGTTCGGCGTCAGCCACGATGCGCTGGGCGCGGCGCTGTGCGAAAGCTGGGGCCTGGGCGCTGCCGCGGTGACCAGCGTGCGCCACCATGTGGTGGCCCAGGGCCTGCTCGAACTGCCGGTGCCGCCGGCGCGCCGCCCGGTGCTGGCGCTGTCGGTGATCGCCGCGGCGCTCGTCGCCGAGCCACCGTCGGTCGACGAGGTGGTGCCGCGGATCGCGCCGCAGGCCGACCTCGACGCCACGCTGGCGCTGCGCGCGGCGCGCCGCCTGCTCGAACAGCTCGAGCAGGCGCATTCGCACGGTCGGGATTGACCGGCGACAAGCGGCGTCCGACCCTCTCCTCGAAACCCCCCCTGGGCAGGGCGCGGGCGGGCGACTACCCTCGCGACCGTCACAGCACCAGGTCCGGAAAGGGTTTGCCCATGCGCCACGTTCCCGTCGATGCCTCGCAGCTGGCATTGCAGCGCCTCTACCACTGGGAGCAGACCGCGCCGTCGCGGGTGATCCTGACCCAGCCGATGGGCGGCGGCGCGGTGCAGGACTTCACCTGGGCGCAGGTGATGGACCAGAGCCGCCGCATTGCCGCGCACCTGGTGGCGCAGGGCCTGAAGCCGGGCGAGCGGGTCGCGCTGATCTCGAAGAACACCGCCTGGTGGCTGATGGCCGACTTCGCGATCTGGCTGGCCGGCGGTGTCTCGGTGCCGCTGTACCCGACGCTGGCGGCCGAGACGATCCGCCAGATCCTCGCGCACAGCGAGGCCACGCGGCTGTTCATCGGCAAGCTCGACGGCTGGGCCGGCATGAAGCCCGGCGTGCCGGCGGGGCTGCGCTGCATCCGCATGCCGCTGGCGCCGCCGCTGGCCGAGATGCCACCGGACACCGAAGACTGGGATGCGATCGTCAAACGCACGCCGCCGCTGGCCGGCGACCCGGTGCGCGACGGCGACGAGCTGTCGACCATCATGTACACCTCGGGCACCACCGGCGCGCCCAAGGGCGTGATGCACAGCTTCGGCACCTTCGCCTGGTCGGTCGAATCGGGCCTGAAGCGCCTGCCCGACATCGACCAGAACTCGCGCATGCTCAGCTACCTGCCGCTGTCGCACGTGGCCGAGCGCACGCTGGTCGAGCACGGCCTGCTGTTCACCGGCATGCATGTGTTCTTCGCCGAGAGCCTGGACACCTTCGCGCAGGACCTGCAGCGCGCGCGCCCGACGGCGTTCTTCTCGGTGCCGCGGCTGTGGGTCAAGTTCCAGCAGGGCGTGTCGGCCAAGATGCCGCCGGCCAAGCTGGCGCGGCTGCTGAAGATCCCGATCCTCAACAACATCGTGCGCAGGAAGATCCTGTCGGCGCTCGGGCTGGACCAATGCAAGTTCGCCGCCGGCGGCGCCGCGCCGATGCCGCCCGAGCTGCTGAACTGGTATGCGAAGCTGGGGCTGCCGATCGTCGAGGTCTACGGCATGACCGAGAACTGCGGCGTCTCGCACGCCACGCTGCCCGGCGTGCAGCGCCCCGGCACCGTGGGCCAGCCCTACGAGGGCGTGCAATGCCGGCTCGACCCGGCCAACGGCGAGATCCAGGTCAAGAGCCACGGCCTGATGCTGGGCTACTACAAGGAGCCCGAGCTGACGCGCGAGGCCTTCACCGCCGACGGCTGGCTGCACACCGGCGACAAGGGCTCGATCGACGTCGAGGGCAACCTGAAGATCACCGGCCGGGTCAAGGACCTTTTCAAGACCAGCAAGGGCAAGTACGTCGCGCCGGCGCCGATCGAGGACCGGCTGGTGATGCACACCGCGGTCGAGGCCTGCTGCGTCACCGGCGCCAACCTGGGCCAGCCGCTGGCGGTGCTGATGCTCAACGCCGAGGCGGTGGCCCGCGCGGCCGACCCGGCCGGCCGCAGCGAGCTCGAGAACTCGCTGGCCGCGCACCTGTCGACCGTCAACGCGGCGCTCGATCCGCACGAGCAGCTCGACTGCCTGGTGCTGGTGACCGAGCCCTGGTCGGTGGACAACGGCATCATCACGCCGACCTTCAAGGTCAAGCGCAACCGCATCGAGGAGATCTACGCCGCCTCGTACGAGCGCTGGGTCGGCGCGCGCAAGCCGGTGGTCTGGATGACGCGCTGAACCTCGCCGGGCGCTGCAGCGCCCAGCGCGCGACGCAGGAAGTCGAGCTCCAACGCGGCGCCGCGCTCGAGCCAGGCGCCGCGGTAGATGTCGAAGTGGCCGCAGGCCCAGCGATGCAGTTCGCAGTGCGCGCCCAGGCGGCGCGCCGTCTCCAGGGCGGCCGAGGCCGGCGCCACGCTGTCGTCGGCGACGATCAGCAGCGCCGGGCAGCGCACCCGGCGGGCCAGCCGCAGCGGACGGTAGAACGCCAGCCCCAGCGCGAAGCGGGCGCAGATCGCGTTGACCCAGTCGCGGCCGACGATCGCGCGGTAGCCGGGCTCGGCGTCGGCCGTGGTCATCGCCGCCAGCGTGCCGGGCGCGCCGACCAGCGGCAGCATCACCGGCGGCTTGCCCGACAGCGCGGCTGCGGCGTCTCGAAGGCCGCGCAGCGCCAGCCGCAGCAGCTGGCCGATGCCGGCGTAGCGCAGGATGTTCAGCGTCGCCGCCAGCCCGTCCATCATCGGTCCCTGGGCACACAGCGCGGCCACGCGCTCGTCGCGCGCCGCCGTCACCAGCACATGGCCGCCCGAGAACGAGCTGCCCCACAGCGCGATGCGGTCGGGGTCGACCCCCGGCTGGCCGCGGGCGAAGGCCACCGCGGCGGCCCAGTCGGCGAGCTGGCGGCGCACCGACACCCATTGCCGCGGCTGGCCGTCGCTGGCGCCGAAGTGCCGGTAGTCGAACAGCAGCACCGCGAAGCCGGCCTCGGCGAAGCGCCGCGCATAGGGCTCGAGGCCGGCGCTGCGCAGGCCGCCCAGGCCATGGGCCATCACGATGCAGCCGCCGCGGCCGTTGGCAGAACCCGGGTACCACCAGCCGCGGCACAGTGTGCCGGCGCTGGCGAACTCGGCATCGCAGCGGCCCGGCGGCGGCAGGGTGGGCGTTGGCGGGGCTGGCAGCGGGTCGTCGAGGGCCATCGTCGTGTCCTGCGGGCGGGAGGCGTGACCCAGGTACGGCCCGTCGGCGGCGGCGGATGCAGGGCAGGGCTGCCGGCGGCGTCGGCGGCGCCGTGCATCCGCGCGGCCGCCGGCGCCGTACACCGCAGCATGAATCGCCGACCCCGCCTGATCGTCCCGGTGACGCTGCCGGCGGCGGCTGCCCGCGCGCTGCGGCGACGCCTGCTCGAGCGCGTCGCCGATGCCGACGCCAGCCACCTGACCATCGCCGCCGACCAGGGTGCCTGGCAGCCCTTCCTCGACGGGGTGGCGATCAAGGTGCTGCGCGAGCATGATGGCCGCATGTCCTACCTGCTTCGCCTGGCGCCGGGCGCCAGCCTGCCGCCGCACCGCCACCGCGCCGACGAGGAGTGCATCGTGCTCGACGGCGAGCTGTGCGTGGGCAGCCGCATCAGGCTGGGCCCCGGCGGCTACCACCTGGCCCACCGCGGTGCGCTGCATGCCCGCCTGGCCAGCGCCACCGGCGCGACGGTGTTCCTGCACGGCGCGACGCCCGAGGCCGGCGATGTCCTCGAATGACAGCGCCCTGCGTGCGTGGCTCGCCCACCGCCCGCGCGTGCGGGGCCTGGCGATGCTGACCGGCACCGTGCTGGCGATCGCCCTGGCGCTGGTGCTGGCGCTGGCGGCAGCGGTCTGGTGGGGCCAGGAGCGGCTGATCTTCCACCCCAGCCCGCTGCCGCCCGAGCACCGGTTCGGCCTCGGCGCCGACGTGCACGAGGTGAACGTCGAGGTGCCCGGCGCCCGCCTGAACGCGCTGCACCTGCGCCTGGCGCGGCCCGACGCCCTGGTCTTCTACCTGCACGGCAATGCCGGCAACCTGGCGAGCTGGTTCGTCAACGCCGACTTCTACCGGGCGATGAACGTCGACCTGTTCATGCTCGACTACCGCGGCTACGGCAAGAGCAGCGGCCGCATCGCCAGCGAGGCTCAGCTGCTGGCCGACGTGCAGGCGGCCTGGGCGCAGGTGGCGCCGGCCTATGCCGGGCGGCCGGTGGTGTTCATCGGGCGATCGCTGGGCACCGGCCTGGCAGCGCGGCTGGCCGCCTCGCTGGCGCCGGCGCAGCGGCCCGAGCTGCTGCTGCTGGTCTCGCCCTACCGCAGCCTGCAGGCGCTGGCGGCCGAGCACTATCCGCTGCTGGCCGGCGCCGGTCTGCTGCGCTACCCGCTGCGCACCGACCTGGCGCTGCAGACTCTGGCGCAGGACCGGCCCGCTGCCGGCCAGACGCGCGTGCTGCTGCTGCACGGCGATCGCGACGCGCTGATCCCGCCGGCGCACAGCGACGCGCTGGCCGCGCTGGTGCCGGGCGTGTCGGTGCAGCGCATCGCCGGAGCGGGGCACAACGACCTGCAGGACTTCCCCGCCTACCTGGCGGCGATCCGCAAGGCGGTCGAGGCCTTGCGCAGCGGCCGCTGATGCAGAACTTGCCGTCGCCATGCATCCGGATCATCATCGGCGCCGTATGTGGATCGGACCCGGCGACGGCGCTGCAGTGGCCGCAGCGGCGGCCGGCCCGAGCCGGCTCAAACGCATTGCGCAGAAGGTGGCCGCATGAATGCCACGACCGAACAGCTGGACTCCACGCTGCCACCGCGCCGGCCGGGCGGCGCGGCGCTGGGGGCCCTTCACGATGTCCATGATGAACCCGGCGATCGCGACGACGACGACTCGGCCGAAGGCGCGCACGGCGAGGCGCCGGCCGACGATGCCGACGCCGCGGCGGCCGGGCCCTGGCCCGCGCAGCGCCGCGCGCGCAGCAGCGCCGCCGACGACGCCCAGCTCGCCCAGTGGCTGGCGCAGATCGTCGAGCGCGACGAGCGCGCGCTGGCGGCGCTGTACGACCACACGCTGTCGCGGGTCTACGGGCTGGTGCTGCGCATCGTTCGCCAGCCGGCCTGTGCCGAGGAAGTCGTCGAAGAGACCTACTTCCAGGTCTGGCGCCAGGCGCCACGCTTCGACCCGGCGCGCGGCCGGGCGCTGAGCTGGCTGCTGGCGGTGGCCCGGTCGCGGGCGATCGACGCGCTGCGCCACGAGGCCCGCTTCGCGCACGACCTGCTCGACGGCGACGACGGGCCCGCGACCCCGGCCGACGGCGCCGACTGCGCGGCCGACCTGATCGACGGCGGCCGCGGCCGGGCCCTTCTGCAGCGCGCGCTGCTCGAGCTGGGCGCGCAGCCGCGCCAACTGGTTGCGCTGGCCTTCTTCCGCGGCCTGAGCCACGAGGAGATCGCCGCGCAGACCGCCTTGCCGCTGGGCACCGTCAAGTCGCAGATCCGCCGCTCGCTGATCACGCTGCGCGAGGCGCTGGGTCGTTCAGGCCTGCAGGCCTGGGCCCGCTGAGGCCCGAAACGACCAGCGCCGATGCCTACGCCGCCCAAGGAACCCCGTCCCGACATGAGCCCGCTCACCCCCAACCCCCCGATGCCCGTCGTGCCGCCGCCGAGACCGGTCGACGAGGATCTCGAACTGCTGCTGGCCGAGCCCTTCGCCAGCGGCTGGGCCCTGGCCGCGCCACCCGGCGAGGCCGGCGCACCGCTGCACGATCGGCTGGCGGCGCGGCTGGCCGCGCGGCTGCAGTCCAGCCGGCAGGCCGAGGCCGGCTTCACCACCGTGCGGCGCCGCGGCGCGCCGCGCCAGGCGCTGGGGGCGGGCGTCACGGCCCAGTGGCTGTACAGGACGGCAGCGCTGCACACCCCGGCCGGACCGCCGGCACAGCGTTGCGGCGAGCCCTGGCGCGCGCTGCTGATCGAGCTGGCGCCGGGCGCGAGGTTCCTGGGCGACGGCCAGCTGGCCGGGCTGGACGCGGCCGGGCTGCAGCGTGAATGGCTGCTGCTGTCGGGCAGCGCCAGCGTGGTGATCGCCGGCGCGGCGTCGTGGCTGTCGCAGCGCGACTACCTGGTCGTGCCGCCGGGGCAGCCGCCGTTGCCCTGGTCCAGCGAAAACGGCGCGTTGCTGTTCCTGCGCGAATCGTGGCAGCCGACGACCGCCGGCGCGGCCCCGGTCATCGTGCGCGATGCCGAGGCCGGCTGGCCGGATTTCGCACCGGGCATCCGGCGCCGGGTGCTGTGGCAGCAGGGGGGCGAGGCGGCGATGCTGTACCACGCCGATCCGGGCGCCCAGGTGCCGGGCCACCGCCACGGCCACGACGAGGAATGCCTGATGGTGCAGGGCGAGCTGTTTCTCGACGACCTGCTGCTGCAGACCGGCGACTACCAGCTGGCCCCGGCCGGCAGCGGCCACCGCATCACCGAGACCGACACCGGGGTGGTGATCTACGCGCACGGCGATCTGGATCTGCAGTTCGTCGGATGACGGCCGAGTTCACTCGGCCTTGCCGAACGATCGGGGTCGAGCCGGCGCCGCCACTGGCGCGTGTTGAAATCGGCTTTCATCGACTCCGCTGCAGCCGGGACTGCTTGGCGCTGCGCCCAGCAATCACTGCGTGCGGTTCGCACATGTCGTGATGAGCCTCGCGGGACCGCCCGGAGACATTCGTTATGAAACTCGAGATCAGGCGACTCGACGCCTCCACGATGGGCAGCGACGAGTTCTTTCGAACCTATTACGTGCCGGAGGTACCGGTGATCATCGAGCGCTGCAGTGTCGGCGATCAGATCACGCCGGCATTCCTGAAGAGCCGGTACATGAAGGCGGAACGTCGCGACATCGGCTGGTACGACGCCCCGCTCCCGGCGCAAGACGATTCCGCCATCGTTCTTCCGCGCCTGGTGAGGGAAGTCTTCGCCCGATCGGATATCGCCTGCCGTCCGCTGCCGATGAGGGTATGGCTGCAGCCGGGCGGGCATCGGACCCTGCTGCACTACGACGGCAACAGCCTGTCCGGACTCAACCTGCAGGTCATGGGCCGAAAGCGCTGGACGCTGATTTCGCCCGACGCGCGGCTCCACTGCCTGCCCTTCAATTTCGTGCTGATGGCAAACGAGAACTTCGAGCCCGACGTCGATGCGTACGACACCTACCGCTTCGAGACCGGACCCGGCGACATGTTGTACCTGCCTCGCTACTGGATCCACGGCGTCGAGTCGCTGGGCGAGGTCAATGTCAATGTCAATTGGGTGTGGACGCCCAGGCACCCCAACACGAAACACCGGCTGGGCCGACGAGAGGTCGAGTTGCTCCGGCTGCGGCGACTTCTGCCCTGGCTGAATCGCATCACCGGGGACAATGCCCGGTCTTACGGTGGTGCCGGCCAGATCATCATCGACGAATACGTGCAGGGCGTCGGCCGTTGGCAGGCGCTGCGTCGACTGCTCGGCGAGGTTTCGTCGGCGCCGCGTCTGATCGGCCTGGTTCCCAGCATCCTCCGGCAGGTCCGGGCCTTCGACCGGAACAATTTCAATGTGCAATGAGCCTGGTGGGCCTGGCGCGTGGGAAACCGCCGAGGATCAGTCCACCTTGGCGTTGGCGGTCTTCACCACGGCCGCCCACTTGGTGGACTCGGCGGCGATGAACTTCGCGAAGTCGGCGCTGCTGATCCCGCCGGGGATCGCGCCCTGGGCCAGCAGCCGCTCCTTCAGCGCCGGGCTGGCCAGGGCCTTGGCGGTTTCCTGCTGCAGCCGGGCGACGATCTCGGGCGCGGTGCCGGCAGGCGCCAGCAGGCCGAACCACGAGCTGGCCTCGTAGCCCTTGAGCGCCGCGGCGCCGGCCTCGGCGATGGTCGGCAGGTCGATCGCGTCGGAGCGCTTCGCGCTGGTCACCGCCAGCGGCTTGAGCTTGCCGGCCTTGATCTGCGGCAGAGCCGAGGGCAGGTTGTCGAACATCAGGTCGACGCTGCCGCCCATCAGGTCGATCAGCGCCGGGCCCGAGCCGCGGTACGGAAAGTGGACCATGTAGGTGCCGGTCATGCTCTTGAACAGCTCGCCGGCCAGGTGGATCGAGGTGCCGTTGCCCGAGCTGGCCATGTTGAACCTACCCGGGTTGGCCTTGGCCGCGCGCACCAGGTCGGCGACCGAGTCGATCTTGTACTTCTCGGCGAACCTCGGGTTCAGCACCAGCACGTTGGGCACGCTGGCGACCAGCGTGACCGGCACGAAGTCCTTGACCGGATCGAACGGCAGCTTGGGGTACAGCGCGGCGTTGATCGCGTGCGTGCCGACGGTGCCCATCAGCAGGTGGTGGCCGTCGTTGGACGACTTGGCGACGTCGGCCGCGCCGCTGTTGCCGCCGGCGCCGGGCTTGTTGTCGACGACGAAGGGCTGGCCGAAGGCCTTCTGCAGCTCCGGCGCCAGCGCGCGGGCCAGGATGTCGGTGGTGCCGCCGGCGGCGAACGGCACGACGATGCGCACCGCCTTGCTCGGCCAGGCGGCCTGGGCGGCGGCGAGCGCGGGCGCGATCAGGGCCAGGGACAGGGCGGCACGGCCGAACAGGCGGCGTTGTCGGTTCATCGCGGGAGTCTCCAGGGGTTGTCGGCCGGCGCCTCGCGGCGGCGCCGGAAGGGAGTGTGCACCGCAGCACTGCCCGTCATGCCGCAGGGGCCACCCAGCCGCGCGGCACCGCTGCCAGCAGCCGCCGGGTGTAGTCCTGCTGCGGCGCGGCCAGGATCTGCGCCGCGGGGGCCTGCTCGACGACCTGGCCGTCCTTCATCACCAGCACCTCGTCGCTGATGAAGCGCACCACCGCGAGGTCGTGGCTGATGAAGACGTAGGCCAGGCCCAGCTCGTCCTGCAGGTCGCGCAGCAGGTTCAGCACCTGGGCCTGCACGCTGACGTCGAGTGCGCTGACCGCTTCGTCGAGCACCAGCACCTCGGGCTCCAGCGTCAGGCAGCGGGCGATCGCCACCCGCTGGCGCTGGCCGCCGGAGAACTCGTGCGGATACTTGGCCATGGCGTCGGCGCCGAGCCCCACCCTGACCAGCAGCGCGCGGGCCCGCGCCTCGCGCTCGGCGGGGTCGGCGCCGATGCCGTGGATCGCCATCGGCTCGACCAGCGTCTGGCCGATCGTGAAGCGCGGGTTCAGGCTGGCATAGGGGTTCTGGAACACGATCTGGATCCGCCGGCGCATCGCCTGGCGCTGCCGGTCGTCCAGCGTCAGCAGGTTGCGGCCGTCGAAGATCACTTCGCCGGCGGTGGGCTCGTGCAGCCGCAGCAACGTCAGCCCCATCGTCGTCTTGCCCGAGCCCGATTCGCCGACCACGCCCAGCGTGTGGCCGCGCCGCAGCGCGAAGCTCACGCCCTGCACCGCCTTGAACTCGCGCCGGCCGAACAGCCCCTGCTTCAGGAAGAAGCTCTTGGCCAGCGCGCGCACTTCCAGCACCACCGGCGCCGCCGGGTCCTTGGCCTTCGGCGGCGCGGCGGCGGCGGGGGTCGCGGTGCCGGCGATGTGCTCGTCGATCACCGTCAGCCGCGCCGGCACGTCGCCCAGGCGGGGCCGGCAGGCCAGCAGCGCGCGGGTGTAGGCGTCCTGCGGCGCGCTGAAGATCTGCGCCACCGGGCCCTGCTCGCGCACCGTGCCCCGGCGCATCACGACCACCCGGTCGGCGATCTCGCCGACCACGCCGAGGTCATGGCTGATGAACAGCACGCTCATGCGCAGCCGCTGCTTCAGCGCGCCGATCAGCTCGAGGATCTGGCGCTGGATCGTCACGTCCAGCGCGGTGGTCGGCTCGTCGGCGATCAGCAGCCTGGGCTCGCAGGCCAGCGCCATCGCGATCATCACCCGCTGCTGCTGGCCGCCCGAGAGTTCATGCGGATAGGCCGCGAGGCGCCGCTTCGGCTCGGGCATGCCGACTTCGGCCAGCAGTTCCCCGGCCCGCGCCAGCGCGGCACGCCGGCCCAGCCCCAGGTGCCTGATCAGCGGCTCGCACAGCTGCATGCCGACCGTGAGCACCGGGTTCAGCGAGCTCATCGGGTCCTGGAACACGCAGGCGATCTCGCGCCCGCGCAGCGCCAGCAGCTCGGCGCGGGGGGCGGCGCCCAGGTCGCGGCCCTGCCACAGGATGCGGCCCGAGCGCTGGGCGTTGTCCGGCAGCAGGTCGAGGATGGACATCGCGGTGACGCTCTTGCCCGAGCCCGATTCTCCGACCAGCGCCAGCGTGGTGTTTTCCTCGATGTCGAAGCTGACGCCCCTGACTGCCGGCACCAGGGTCTTCGCGCCGCGCTCGCCGAGGCGGAAGGCGACCTGCAGGTCCTGGATGCGCAACAAAGTCATTCCGCACCCCGCAGCTTCGGGTCCAGCGCATCGCGCCAGGCGTCGGTCATCAGCGAGAACGCGGTGACGAACAGCGCCATGAAGGCGGTGGCGGCGGCCAGCTGCCACCAGTGGCCGAGCAGCAGCTCGTTCTGCGCCTCGGCCAGCATCGTGCCCCAGCTGACCTGGTCGACCCGCACGCCCAGCCCCAGGTACGACAGGATCACCTCGCTCTTGATGAAGGCGACCACCATCAGGCTCATGCGCACCAGGATCACGTGGCTGACGTTGGGCAGGATGTGGCGGAACATCCGGCTCGCGCGGGTCGCGCCGATCGCCTCGGCCGCGCGCACGTATTCGCGGCCGGCATGCTTCATGAACTCGGCGCGCACCTGGCGGTACATGCCGGTCCAGCCGGTCAGCGCCAGGATCACGACCACGCTCTCGACGCCGCGCCCGACCACCGCGGCGAAGGCGAAGATCAGCAGGATGTTGGGGATGCTCTCGAACACGTTGTAGACCCATTCCAGGCCGTCGCCGACCCTGCCGCCGAAGAAGCCGCCGCAGGCGCCCATCGCCACGCCGATCGCGGTGGCCACCAGCGCGGCCATCACGCCGACGAAGACGCTGATCTCGGTGCCCTTGATCGTCTTGGCCAGCACGTCGCGGCCGAGCCGGTCGGCGCCCAGCGGCAGCGTCTGCGCCTTCGCGCCTTCGCTGGTGCGGAACTGCTTCGCGCGCTCGGCCCAATCGGCGTAGCGCGGCGCCAGCGGGTCGATGTCCGACAGGTCGACGTTCGCGCCGGCCGGCTGCGCGATGGCGTCCGGCGCGGTCGAAGGCCGCGCGCCGATCACCGTGGGCGGGGCATTCGGCACGGCGACCTCGTCCTGCCAGCGCTGGGCGACCCAGCCGAGCGCAGACAGCGCGATCAGCGCGACGAACGCGGCCACGACCACCAGCGAGGCCACGCCGACCCGGTCGCCCCGGTAGCGGCGCCAGGCGGTGCGCCAGACGCCTTCGGAGCGCTGCGCCGCCGGCGGCGACGGTGAAGCCAGGACCGCACTCATCGCAGCACCACCCGGGGGTCGACGACCGTGTAGGCCAGGTCGGTCAGCAGGTTGACCGCCATCGTCAGCGCCGCGAGGTAGATCGTCACCGCCTGGATCACCGGGAAGTCGCTGCGGTTGACGGCCAGCAGCACCTCGCGGCCCAGCCCGGGGATCGAGAAGAAGACCTCGATCAGGAAGCTGCCGACGAAGATGCCGGGCAGCTGCAGGCCGATGTTGGTCAGGATCGGGATCAGCGCGTTGCGCAGCACATGACGGAACAGCACCACGCCCTCGCCCATGCCCTTGGCGCGCGCGGTGCGCACGTAGTCGTGGCCCAGTTCGTCGAGCAGGAAGCTGCGGTACAGCCGGGTCTGCGGCGCCAGCCCGACCATCACCGCCAGCAGCACCGGCAGCGGCGCGTAGGTGACGAGGTTGGTCCACAGGCTGTCGCTCCAGCCCTGCACCGGGAACCAGCCGAGCTGGAAGCCGAACAGGTACTGGCCGACGATCACGTAGACCAGCAGGCTGATCGACAGCGCCACCGTGGTCACCACCATCAGCGCGCGGTCGCTCAGGCTGCCGCGGCGGTAGGCCACCCACATCGCGATCGGCAGCGCCAGCAGCACGTCCAGCACCAGGATCGGCCCCATCACCGTCAGCGTGGCCGGCAGGCGGGTCGCGAACAGGTGGCTCACCGCCTCGTTGGTGGCCCAGCTGCGGCCCCAGTCGAAGGTGACGATCTGCTCGACGAAGCGCCACAGCTGGACCCACACCGGCTGGTCGAGCCCCAGCGACTGGCGGATCGCGGCGATCTGCTCGGGGCTGGCGTTCAGGCCGCCCAGCACCTCGGCCGGGTCGCCGCCGAAGGCCTTGAAGAGGAAGAACACCAGCAGCACCACGCCCCCCAGGGTGGGGACCATCTGCCAAAGGCGGCGGATCAGGTAGGCGGCCATCGATCGGGGCTCCCGCGGGGCGGCGCGGATCGGAAACTCGGGAGCCGCGAGTCTAGACTTCGCCACCGCGCCGTCACGCCTCGAGCGCCCCGCGAAAACCCCGACGAGAGAGCGAGCCGATGAAAACGACCCTGCGAACGCTGGCCCGGGCCGCGACGCTGCTGGCCGCCCTGGCCGTCCAGGCCGGCGCCTGGTCGCAGACCGATCCTGCGAAGATGCCGGCGGCGCAGCCCTCGAAGGTGCTGCGCTACGCCTTCCGCGTCGCCGAGACCGGCTTCGACCCGGCGCAGATCACCGACCTGTACTCGCGCACCGTCGCGATGGGCTTCTTCGAGGCGCCCTACGAATATGCCTTCATGGCCCGGCCGGCGCGCATGCGGCCGGCCACCGCCGCGGCGATGCCCGAGGTCTCGGCCGACTACAAGACCTTCACGGTGCGCATCAAGCCCGGCATCTACTTCGCCGACGACCCGGCGTTCAAGGGCCGCAGGCGCGAGCTGACCGCCGAGGACTACGTCTACAGCATCAAGCGCCACTACGACCCGCGCTGGAAGAGCGGCGGGCTGTACGTGTTCGAGAACGCCAGGATCCTGGGCCTGAGCGAACTGCGCCGCAAGGCGATCGACACCAGGCAGCCGTTCGACTACGACACCCCGGTCGAGGGGCTGCGCACGCTCGACCGCTACACGCTGCAGGTCAGGCTCGGCGAAGCGTCGCCGCGCTTCGCCAGCACGCTGGCCGACGGTTCCTTCACCGGCGCGCTGGCGCGCGAGGTGGTCGAGTTCTACGGCGACAAGATCGGCGAGCACCCGGTGGGCACCGGCCCGTTCCGGCTGGCGGCCTGGAAGCGCAGCTCGCGCATCGTGCTGGCGCGCAACCCCGGCTACCGCGAGGTGCTCTACGACGAATCACCGCCCGCCGGCGACGGCGCCGAAGCGCGCCGCCTGCAGGTCGCCGCGCAGCAGCTGAAGGGCCGCCGGCTGCCGCTGGTCGACGAGGTCCACATCGCGATCATCGAGGAGAACCAGCCGCGCTGGCTGAGCTTCCTGAGCGCCGAGGCCGACGTGCTGGAGGAACTGCCGGCCGACTTCGCCAGCGTGGCGATCCCGAACAACCGGCTGGCGCCGAACCTGGCCAAGCAGGGCATCCAGATGGTGCGCTACCCGCGCGCCGACGTGTCCGTCTCCTACTTCGGCATGGAGAACCCGGTGGTCGGCGGCAACGAGCCGCACAAGGTGGCGCTGCGCCGGGCGATCGCGCTGGCGGTCGACGTCGAACGCGAGATCCGCCTGGTGCGCCGTGGTCAGGCGATCCCCGCGCAGGGCCCGATCGCCCCCGAGACCACCGCCTACGACCCGAAGTTCAAGAGCGAGATGGGCGACTTCGACCGCGCCCGCGCCAAGGCCCTGCTCGACCTGTACGGCTGGGTCGACAAGGACGGCGACGGCTGGCGCGACCAGCCCGACGGCAAGCCGCTGGTGCTCGAGTACGCGACCCAGCCCGACCAGCAGAACCGCCAGCTGATCGAGCAGTGGCAGAAGAACATGGATGCGATCGGCATCCGCATCGAGTTCCGCACCGCCAAGTGGCCCGAGAACCTGAAGGCCAGCCGCGCCGGCAAGCTGATGATGTGGGGCGTGGGCTGGTCGGGCGGGCCCGACAGCGACACCTTCCTGGCGCTGGGCTACGGCCCGAACAAGGGCCAGGCCAACCACGCGCGCTTCAGCCTGCCGGCCTTCGACAAGCTCTACGAGCAGCAGCGCGGCATGCCCGACGGCCCCGAGCGCAACGCGGTGATCGCCGACGCGGCGCGGCTGATGGTCGCCTACATGCCCTACAAGGTGCATGTGCACCGCATCTTCACCGACCTGGCCCAGCCCTGGGTGCTGGGCTACCACCGCAACATCTTCGTGCGCGACTTCTGGAAGTACGTCGACGTCGACCCGGCGCGGCAGAAGGGCCGCATCGGGGCCGACTCCTGACCGATGACGGCGTGATGCGCCGCGGCGCCGCCGCTCACTTCTTCTTCTTGCCGCGCTCGGGAATCACGGTGGTGATCGGCGCCGCGACCGCACCGGGCGACAGCGGCTTGGCGGTGCCGGCGTCCTTCTTCGGCTTCTTGGCTTCCTTGGTGCTGCGCATCTGACCTTTGGCCATGGAGTTCTCCTGTTCGAGGGTTGTGCCGCCGTGCGCGACATCGGACACGCGCGGTGCGGCGACGCTGCATTGTCGGCCCGCAGGATCGGCGGTCCGCGGACCGGGCTGTCACCTGGTGGACCCGGCGCAGCGCCGAGGCAATGCCACACTGAGGATCATGAGCCCCACGCCCCCCATCCTGCTGCTGGCCGACCCGGCCATGGTCGCGCCGCTGGTCGCCGAGATCGCGGCCCAGGCGCCCGAACTGACGCTGCTGCCCTACAGCCGCAGCCTGGACGAGACCACGCTGGCCGGCATCGAGGTGGCGCTGGGCTGGCGCTTCCCGCCGGGCGTGGCCGGCAGGATGCCGGCGCTGCGCTGGGTCTTCGCGATGGCCGCCGGGGTCGACAAGCTGCTGGTGCCCGACCTCGCGCCGCAGGTCGCCGTCTCGCGCATGGTCGACCCCGACCAGGCGCTGGGCATCGCGCAGTTCGTCGCGGCGATGACGCTGCACCATGTGCGCGAGCTGTCGCGCTACGAGGCCCAGCAGCTGCAGCGGCAATGGCTGCGGCACCCGATGGGTGCGTCGCATGCCCGGGTGCTGGTGCTCGGCTGGGGCAGCGTCGGCCGTGAATGCGGCCGCGTGCTGGCGGCGCTGGGCTTCCCGGCGCGCGGCTGGCGGCGCAACGACGAAGCGCTGCACGCGGCGCTGGCCGAGGCCCAGATCGTCGTCAACGCGCTGCCGCTGACGCCGCAGACCGAGCGCCTGCTCGATGCCGCCGCGTTCGCCGCGATGCCGCGCGGCGCCTACCTGATCAACATCGCGCGCGGCGGCCATCTGGTCGAGCCCGACCTGATCGCCGCGGTTCGGTCGGGCCACCTGGCCGGCGCGGCGCTGGACGTGCAGGCGATCGAGCCGATGAATGCCGACGACCCGCTGTGGGCGGTGCCCGGCATCACGATCACGCCGCACATCGCCGGGCAGTCGTCGCCCGCGGTGGTGGCCGCGCAGTTCATCGCCGGGCTGCGCGCGCTCCGGGCCGGCCAGCCGCTGCCCAACCCGGTCGACCGCCAGGCCGGCTACTGAAGCGGCGGCCACCGCCGCACCCCCTCGACCACTCCGGCGGCATCGCCGCAGGCGCTTGCGCGGCCATTTGGTTCAACGTTAAACTAAATCCATCGCCACCTGAAGGAGCTCTCCGTGATGCAACGCCGTCGATTCATCCGCCTGGCCGGGGGTGGCCTGGTCGCTGCCGCGGTGGCCGGCCCGCTGGCCGCTTGCTCGGCCTTCGAGGTGCCGCCCGGCGCGGTGGCGGCCTGGCAGCCGCCCGCAGCGGACACCGAGCTGCGCCGCTGGCTGCTGGCCCATGCGCTGCTGGCGCCGAACCCGCACAACATGCAGCCCTGGCTGGCCGACCTGCGCACGCCCGGCGAGATCACGCTGCGGCTCGACCCGCAGCGCCTGCTGCCGGCCACCGACCCCTATGGCCGGCAGATCCTGATGGGTGCCGGCGCCTTCCTCGAACTGCTGCTGATGGCCGCGGCCGAGCGCGGCCAGCGCGCCGAACTGGCGCTGTTCCCCGACGGCGAGCCGGCCGAGCGGCTGGACGGGCGGGCCTTCGCCCGGGTGCGTCTGGCGGCCGACGCCGGGGTGCCGCGCGATCCGCTGTTCGCACAGGTCTTGCGCCGCCGCACCGACCGCCGCGCCTACGACCCGGCGCGCCCGCCATCGGTCGCCGATGGGCAGGCGCTGCAGGCCGCGGCAGCGCCGTTCGCGCTGCGCTTCGGCCTGGCCGGCAGCACGGCGGCCGATGCGCCGCGGCTGCAGGCGATCCGCACGATCGCCCGCGAGGCCTGGCGGCTGGAACTGACGACCGAGGCGCCGATGATGGAATCGATGAAGGTGCTGCGCATCGGCGCGGCCGAGATCGACCGGCACCGCGACGGCATCACGATCACCCGGCCGCTGCTGGTGGCGCTGGCGCGCACCGGCTTGTTCGACCGCAGCCGGTTTCCGGCGCCCGATTCGCAGGCCACGCAGGGCCAGATCGACGAGT
The DNA here is from genome assembly GCA_016790515.1 of Burkholderiaceae bacterium. Lineage (GTDB taxonomy): Bacteria > Pseudomonadota > Gammaproteobacteria > Burkholderiales > Burkholderiaceae_C > Pseudaquabacterium. The sequence goes on from JAEUOY010000130.1 coordinate 42,543, forward strand.
TCGACGCGGTCACCGCGGCGACGCCGGCCTACCTGTGGCTGGTGAGCGAAGGCAACCGGCGCGCGCAGCAGGTCGACGCCGGCCGCGCCTATGTGCGCGTCAACCTCGCCGGCAGCGCGGTCGGCCTGGCGATGCACCCGAACCAGCAGTCGCTGCAGGAGTACCCCGAGGTGGCCGGCCCCTACCGGGCGATCCACGAGCTGCTCGGCGCCCCGGCGCCGAAGTTCACCGTGCAGATGCTGGCGCGCGTCGGCCACCTGCCGGCCGGCACGGCCGCGCAGCCGCCGGCACCGCGGCGCGGGCTGGCGCGCCAGTTCGGCGCTTGATCGGGCATCGATCCTTCACTGAGACACTGCGGCCCATGGCCCGCCCCGAACGACCCCCGCCCGCGCACCCCCCGACCGCCGACGACCCGCTGGCGTTCCAGGTGCTCAACGAGGTGGGCATCATCAGCCAGCTGTCGTCGAACCTGGCTGCGCGGCTGCTGGCGCCGGGGCTGAACCTGTCGCAGTTCAGCCTGCTGAACCACTTCTGCCGGCTAGGCGGCGAGCGCTCGTTGGCGCAGCTGGCCAGCGCGATGCAGGTGACCAAGGGGGCGATGACCAACACCGTCGCGCGGCTGCAGGCCAAGGGCCTGCTGGCGGTTCAGCCCGACCCGCAGGACGGCCGCGGCAAGCGGGTGAGCCTGACCCCGGCCGGCCGGGCGGCGCGCCAGCAGGCGGTGCAGCAACTCGGCCAGGGCCTGGCGGCCATCGGCTCGGCGGTCAGCGCCGACGAACTGGCCGCCGCGCTGGTGGGGCTGCGCAAGCTGCGGGTCTGGTTCGACGCCAACCGCTGAGCCGGCTCAGCCGGCCAGCGCGACGATCTGCGCTGCCGGCAGCGCGCCCGACTGGCGGCGCCGTTCGACACCGCCCTGCAGCCGCACCAGCGTCGGGATGCTGCGGATCGCGAACTTCGCCGAGGTCTCGGGGCTGTCGTCGCTGTTGACCTTGGCCAGCAGCGCGCGCCCCTTCAACTGCCGCGCGGCGGCCTCGAACTGCGGCGCCATCTGGCGGCAGGGGCCGCACCAGGGCGCCCAGAAGTCGACCAGCACCGGCAGCGTGCTCTGGCGGACGAAGGCGTCGAAGCTGCGGTCGTCGAGCTCGATCACGCCGCCGTCGAGCAGCGGGCGGTGGCAGCGACCGCAATCGGGGTCGTCGCCGAGACGGGCCGCCGGCAGGCGGTTGACGGCGCCGCAGTGGGCGCAGCTGACGTGGTGAAAGTCCATATCGAGGACATGGGTGCAAGGTCGAGCGAATCAAGCCCCGCGGGTCAGGCCGCCGGCGCCGCCAGCCGTGCCGCCACCGCGTCGCCGACATGCTGCATGAAGACCCGCACCCGGGCGGTCTGGCGCAGGTCGGGGTGGGTCAGCATCCACACCGGCACCGACAGCTCGGGGATCTCGTCGGACACCGGCAGCAGGTCCGGCAGGTTCGCGGCCATGAAGGTCGGCAGGATCCCCACCGCCACGCCGGTGTGCAGCATCGCCGCCACCGCGTTGAAGATGTCCACCCGCAGCCGCACCTGGGCGTTGGCCAGGTGCTTGCGCATCCACTGGTCGTAGACCCGGGCCTGGCTGTCGCGCTCGAAGGCGACCCAGGGCGCGTCGCGCAGCAGCGCGGCCAGCGGCTGCACGGCCTGCGGCAGACCCGGCGCGCCACGCCGGGCGTAGACCCGGCAATGGGTGGTCCCCAGCGGCCGGCCGACCAGGTGGTCGGCGACCTGTGGGCTCAGCCGCAGCGCGACGTCGGCCTCGCGCCGTGCCCAGGAGGCCGATTCGTCGGCGTGGCGCCGGCTCAGGTCGAGCAGGAAGGCGTTCTCGACCACCTCGACCTCGATGCCCGGGTAGGCGAGCGCAAAGTCGGCCAGCGGCGCCGGCAGCAGGTGCTCCATCACGACGAAGGCGGTGGTCACGCGCAGCGCTCCGGTCAGCTCGCGGTCGCGGCCGGCCACCCGGCGCTCGATCTCGTCGGCCTGGTCGGCCATCCGGCGCGCCCGCTCGAGCACCAGCGCGCCGGCCTCGGTAGGCAGGTAGCCGCCGCGCGAGCGCTCGAACAGCCGCGCGCCCAGCCGCGCCTCCAGCGCGTCGAGCCGGCGCAGCACGGTGGTGTGGTTCACCCCCAGCTGGCGTGCCGCCGTCGCCAGCCCGCCGGTGCTGCCCACCGCCAGCGCGTAGCGCAGGTCGCTCCAGTCGAGTTCGGCCATCTGAAGGGTCTCCGTGCGGCTCGGCTTCGCTGCGATTTGCAGCCTGCAATTTTGCAATTATGGTGCGCACAGGATTGCAGGGTCTGCAGCGATCGGAGCGCCGGCGCCGGCCCGCGCGGTGACAGGAATAATCGCCCGGCGCCGCCCGTAATCCCATCGTGCACGCCCCCGAGAGCTTCCGCCGCCAGCTGCTGGCCGCCGTGCCGCGCTTGCGTCGCTATGCCCGCTCGCTTAACTTCGACACCGGCACCGCCGACGACCTGGTGCAGACGGCGCTGGAGCGGGCGCTCTCGCACTGGCACCAGTTCGACCAGCGGCGCGACATGCTGGTCTGGCTGCTGTCGATCGCCCACAACGCCTTCCTCGACCAGCGCCGGCGCGACAGCCGGCTGGCCATCGTCGATCCGGCGCAGGCCGACGCCCAGCAGGATGCGCGGCGCTGCGACCCCGGCGCCGATGTCGGCCTGCGGCTGGACCTGATCGCCGCGCTGGCGATGCTGCCGCTGGAGCAGCGTGAGCCGCTGCTGCTGGTCGGCGTCGAGCAGCTGAGCTATGCCGAATGCGCCGAGGCGCTGGGCATCCCGATCGGCACCGTGATGTCGCGCGTCTCGCGCGGGCGTGTCGCCCTGCGCGCCCTTCTCGACGGCCGCGGCCGCGCCGATACCGTGCGCACGCTGCGGCGGGTGATCTGACCATGAACACGACCGCCACCCCGCCCCCCGATCGCCCCGACGAGACCCGGCTGTCGGCCTGGGTCGACGGTGAACTCGACGGCGCGGCGCGCGCCGAGGTCGAGGCCTGGCTGCGCGACCACCCCGAGGACGCCGCCCTGGTGCGGCTGTGGGCCGCCGACCGCGACGCGCTGCGCGCCCGCTTCGGCCCGGTGGCCGACGAGCCGGTCCCGCCGGCGCTGCGGCAGCTGGTGCAGCGCGGCGGCCGCGACGCCGAAGCGCCGCGCGCGCCGTGGCGACGGGTGGCGATGGCCGCTGGGCTGCTGCTCGTCGGCAGCCTTTTCGGCGGCTGGATAGCCGCCTCGCTGGTCGGCAGCGAGTCGCCGCTGCTGGCCGCGCTGCCGCTGCCCGGGTCGGCCGACGGCGCCCAGGTGCGCGCCGGTGGCTGGCTGCATCGCGCCGCGGTGGCCCATGCGGTGTACGCGCCCGAGCTGCGCCATCCGGTCGAGGTCAACGTCGCGCAGGGCAGCGCGGCCGAGCAGCGCGCGCAGGAGGAGCACCTGACGCGCTGGCTGAGCAAGCGGCTGGACATGCCGGTGCCGCTGTTCGACCTGCGCGCGCAAGGCTTCGAGCTGGTCGGCGGCCGCCTGCTGCCCGACGCCAACGGTCCCAGCGCGCAGCTGATGTACCAGAACGGCAGCGGCCAGCGGGTCACCGTCTACCTGCGCCGTCCACCCGCCGGCAGCCAGGCAGCGTTCCGCTACCAGCGCGACGGCGAGCTGGGACTGTTCTACTGGGTCGAGGACGGCTTCGGCTGCGCGCTGGTCGGCAAGCTGCCGCGCGAGCAGCTGCTGGCGCTGGCCGAGGCGGTCTACAAGCAGGCCGAGGCCGGCCTCCCGCCGGCGCCCGCGACGAAGCCGCCGGCCTCCTGACCCCAGGCCGCCGCGGGCCGGCTTCCTAGAATGCGCCGATGCCCGATCACCTCCCCGCGCGGCCCGCGTCCTCCGGATGGGCCGCCTACCGCCTGCTGGTGGTCGCGATCCTCGGCTTCGCCAGCGGCCTGCCGCTGGCGCTGACCGGCCAGGCGCTGCAGGCCTGGCTCAGCCAGGACGGCGTCGACATCGCCACCATCGGCTTCCTGAGCCTGGTCGGCCTGCCCTACACCTTCAAGTTCCTGTGGGCGCCGCTGATGGACCGCTTCGAGTTCTGGCCGCGGCTGGGCCGGCGCCGCGGCTGGCTGGTGCTGACGCAGCTGGCGCTGGCGCTGGCGCTGTGGGCGCTGGCGGCCACCTCGCCCAGGGGCGCGCTGCAGGCCTTCGCGCTGCTGGCGGTGGCGGTGGCCTTCATCTCGGCGTCGCAGGACGTGGTGATCGACGCCTACCGCACCGACCTGCTGCCGCCGGCCGAGCGCGGCCTGGGCGCGTCGCTGAACGTGCTGGGCTACCGGCTGGCGATGATCGTCTCGGGCGGCGTCGCGCTGATCTGGACCGACGCGGTCCAGGGCAGCGGCTGGAGCTGGCCGCAGGTCTACCGGCTGATGGCCGCGATCATGGCCGGCGCGGCGCTGCTGTCGGCGCTGGCGCTGCCGCGGCTGCCGCTGGTCGGCGACGCCGCCACGCCGCGCAGCAGCGCCCGCAACGACCTGCTCGGCTTCGGCGCCGTGCTGCTGGCGGTGGCGGTGGGCTACCTCGCGACGCTGCACGCCTTCACCCCGCTGGCGCAGGCGCTGCTGGGGCCCTGGCTGGCCGGCGGCGCGCTGGCCGCCGCGCTGCAGGCGCGCTGGATCGACCTGCTGGCGCTGCTGATGGGGCTGGCCTTCACGCTGCCGCTGGCCTCGTGGGCGGCGCGGCGCGCCCGCTTCGAGACGCTGCTGGGCGGCCTGCGCGGCTACTTCTCGCAGCCGGGCGCGGCGGCCTTCCTGGGCTTCATCGTGCTCTACAAGCTCGGCGACGCGTTCGCCGGCGCACTGATGACGCCGTTCCTGCTGAAGGCAATGGCCTTCGCGTCGGCCGAGGTCGGCGTCGTCAACAAGATCATCGGCCTGTGGCTGACGCTGGGCGGCGCGCTGCTCGGCGGCCTGCTGATGCTCAAGCTGGGGCTGTGGCGGTCGCTGCTGGTCTTCGGCTTGCTGCAGGCGCTGAGCAACCTGGGCTTCTGGTGGCTGGCCAGGCACGGCAAGGGCAGCCTGCCGGGGCTCGAGATCCCGGCCTTCGACTGGGGCTTCGTCGCGCTGACCCACGCCACCCCGGTCGACGGCGGCCTGCTGATGGTGATCGCCTTCGAGAACCTGTCCGGCGGCATGGGCACCGCGGCCTTCCTGGCCTTCCTGATGAGCCTGACGCAGCAGCGCTTCACCGCGACGCAGTTCGCGATGCTCAGCGCCTTCGCGTCGATCGGCCGGGTCTGGGTCGGGCCGCTGGCCGGCGTGCTGGCCGAATCGATCGGCTGGCCGAGCTTCTTCGTCGTCTCCACCGTGCTCGCGCTGCCGGCGCTGTGGATGCTGTGGGCGATGCGCGCGGCGGTGCGGCGGCTGGAGGTGGTGCCCGGCGCGCCACGCGATGATTGAGAATGTTGCGCAGCCCCTTGCAGAACCCGCCCGGCCCCCCAAGTTGCCGCCGATGAGCCGATCCGCCTTCCACACCGCCGCCGATGTCGCCGAACCCGCGCTGGCCCACGGGCGGGGCTGCCGCTGCGCGCTGCATGCGCGGCGCCGGCTCGGCGGGGCGCTGATCGGCAGCGGCGCGCTGGCGGCGCTGGGCCTGCCCGGCCCGGCCGCGGCGCAGGACGACGAGTGCAAGGTCTCGGCCTTCACCAAGATCGTCTCGCCCGAGCAGATCGAGCAGGCCGCCGGCCAGCAGTACGTGCAGATGCTGCAGCAGGCCTCGAAGCAGCGCGCGCTGGGCCCGGCCGACAACGGCCAGGTGCAGCGCCTGCGCTACATCGCCCAGCGCATCATCCCGTTCACGGCCGGCTGCAACCCGCGCGCCCGGCAATGGCGCTGGGAGGTCAACCTGATCGGCTCGCAGGAGCTCAACGCCTTCTGCATGCCCGGCGGCAAGATCGCCTTCTATTACGGCATCCTGGCCAAGCTCAAGCTCGACGACGACGAGGTCGCGACGATCATGGGCCACGAGGTCGCGCATGCGCTGCTCGAGCATTCGCGCGAGCGCATGGCCAAGACCATGGCCACCCGCGGCGCGATCGAGCTCGGCGCGGCGCTGTTCGGGCTCGGCGGCGTGGGCCAGACGGTGGCCGGCATGGGCGGCCAGCTGCTGACGCTGAGCTTCTCGCGCAGCGACGAATCCGAGGCCGACGCGCTCGGCCTGGTGCTGTCGGCCAAGGCCGGCTACAAGCCCGCGGCCGGCGTCTCGCTGTGGCACAAGATGGCCGCCGCCAGCAAGGGGGCGCCGCCGCAGTGGCTGAGCACCCACCCGTCCAGCGATACCCGCATCCGCGAGATCGAGGCCCGGCTGGCGAAGCTCGAGCCGGTCTACACGCAGGCGGCCAAGCCCGACCGCCGCTTCGCCCCGCCCACCGCTTGAGCATCACCGCCGCGTCCGCCGCCGACCTGTCCACGCCGGGCCTGCCGGCGCTCGACTCGGGCACGCTGGCCGAGCGGGTCGACGCGCTGCGGCTGCAGCTGGTCAGCCAGACCATGCTGCGGGTGCCGGCGATCCTGCTGGTGTCGAACCTGTTCTCGGCCTGGCTGCTGTGGCGCACCGGCTGGGAGCGGCTGGCGCCGGTCTGGTTCGTGGCGATGAGCGCGGTGCACTTCGGCCGCTGGTGGCAGGTCAAGCGCTGGCAGCACCAGCCGCCGGCCACGCCGGCCGCGGGCAACCGGGTGCTGGCCTGGGCGGTGATGGGCGTCGGCGTGATGCAGTCGCTGCTGGTCGTCGGCGTGTTCGCCGGGCCGCACACGGTCGAGCATTACCTGGTCACCACCCACTGTGCCGGCGTCGCCGCCTACGCGGTGGTGGCCACCGGCTGGCGGCCGAAGCTGCTGGCGCAGTGGATCGCGCTGGTCGGCGGCGTGCTGGTCGCCGGCTGGCTGCTCCAGGCCGACCTGATCGGCGTCGCGATGGCGCTGATGACCGTCAGCATGCTGGCCACGCTGCTGGCGCAGGCCGCCGAGCAGGAACGCGCGCTGCACCGCTCGGTTTCGCTGGCCTGGGACAACGAGCAGCTCGCCGCGTCGCTGCGCGTCGAGCGCGACCGCGCCCAGGCGGCCAGCGAATCGAAGACGCGCTTCTTCGCCGCCGCCAGCCACGACCTGCGCCAGCCGCTGCACGCGCTGTCGATCAACGCCTTCGCGCTGGCGATGCTGGCGCGGCGCCATGGCGAACCGAAGATCGTCAAGCTGTCCGACAGCATCGAGCGCGCGCTGCGCCAGAGCACCGGGCTGCTCGACGGCCTGCTCGACGTCTCGCGGCTGGACGCCGGCTCGGTGCAGGCCCACTGGAGCGACATCGACCTCGGCCCGCTGCTCGACGGCATCGCCAGCGAGTTCCGCCCGCTGGCCGCGCAGGGTGGACTGGCGCTGACGGTCGAACGCCCCGATGCGCCGCTGGTGGTGCGCAGCGACGCCGACCTGCTGCGCCGGGTGCTGACCAACCTGCTCGGCAACGCGCTGAAGTTCACCCGCCAGGGCGGCGTCACGCTGATCGCGCGTGCCGACGGCGAACGCGTGCTGCTGGCGGTCGAGGACACCGGCATCGGCATCTCGGTGGCCGACCAGGGGCGGGTGTTCGAGGAGTTCTACCAGGCCGACAACCCGGCGCGCGACCGCAGCCAGGGTCTGGGCCTGGGGCTGTCGATCGTGCGCCGCATCGCGGCGCTGCTGGACATCGAGCTGCAGCTCGACAGCGAGAGTTGCCGCGGCACCCGCATCACGCTGCGGCTGCCGCCGGGCGCAGCGATCGGCGTCGCGCAGCCGTTCGCCGCCGAGGCCGGCGTGATCGACGCCGCCGGGCTGCCGACGGGCCTGCGGGTGCTGGTGATCGACGACGAGGCCGACATCCGCGACTCAATGCAGGCGCTGCTCGAGCAGTTGGGTTGCGAGCCGGTCTGCGTCGAGGACCTCGCCGCGGCGCAGGCCCGCGTGCGCGGCGGCTTCGCGCCGCAGCTGCTGCTGGCCGACCACCGCCTGCGCCAGGGCGACGGCCTGGCCGCGCTGGCAGCGCTGCGCGCCGAACTGGGGCCGCTGCCGGCGATGCTGGTCACCGGCGACACCGCACCGGCGACCCTGGCGGCGCTGGCCGCCAGCGGCCACCGGGTGCTGCACAAGCCGCTGGACGGCGCCACGCTGGCGCAGGCGCTGCGCGAGCTTGGGGGCTGACCGGCATCATGAGTCGACGAAGGGCCGCTCCCGAGTTGACTCAACCCCCTCGGGGGGCGGCGGCGGGCGTTTGCCGACGCCTGGGGGCGCTCACCAGCGCTGCGGCAGCGGCCTGGTCAGCACGAAGCGATGGTCCTGCACCTGCAGGTAGCCGCCGCGCTCCAGATCCTTCATCAGCCGGCTGACCATCTCGCGCGAGCAGCCGAGCCGGTGGGCCATCTCCTGGTGGGTCAGGCGCTCGGTGCTGCCGGCCTCGTTCAGCGCCAGCAGCAAGGCGCGCAGCCGGCCGTAGACATCCTCGAGCGCCAGCTGGCGGGCGTTCAGCGTCGCGACGCGGGCGCGGCGGATCACCTTGGCCAGCAGCTCGAACGCGAACTCCGGCCGCCCGGCGATGAACTGCTCGAGCGTGCGGCGCGTCACCACCGCGCAGGTGCAGGGCTCCAGCGTGATCACGCTGGCCGAGCGCGGGCCGCCGTCCAGGCTCAGCTCGCCCAGGTACTCGCCGGGGCCGTAGACGCCGTAGGTGATCTCGCGCTCGCCGTGGCCGCTGCTGCTGAAGGCGCGCATGCGGCCTTCGAGGATCACGTACAAGGTGTCGCCGGTGTCGCCTTCCTGGATCAGCAGCGTGCCCTTGCGGTAGCGGCGGATCTCGCCGCGCCCGACCAGCGCCTGCAGCGCGTCGGACATCGCGGCGCCGGCCGCCCCGACCACCGGCTCAGGTGCCGGCGACATAGGGGTTGGTCCGGCGTTCACGGCCGAAGCTGCTCTCGGGGCCATGGCCCGGGATGAACACCGTGGCGTCGCCCATCGGCCACAACCGCCCGGTGATGCTGGCGATCAGCGTGTCGTGGTCGCCGCCGGGGAAGTCGGTGCGGCCGATGCTGCCGGCGAACAGCACGTCGCCGACGAAGGCGCGGCCGGCCTCGGCGCTGTGGAACACCACATGGCCGGGCGTGTGGCCGGGGCAGTGGCGCACGCTCAGCACGCTGCGACCGACGGTCACGGTGTCGCCGTCGCGCAGCCAGCGCGTCGGCGCGAAGGGCTCGGCCGGCGCGAAGCCGAACATCTTCGCCTGCTCGGCCAGGCCGTCGATCCAGAACTGGTCGCCCGGGTGCGGGCCGATCACCGGCAGGCCCAGCTCGCGCGCCAGCGTGCCGGTGCCGCCGGCATGGTCGATGTGGGCGTGGGTCAGCAGGATCTGCTTCAGCGTCACGCCGAGCCGCGCCACCTCGGCCTCGATCCTCGGCAGGTCGCCGCCGGGGTCGATCACCGCGGCCTCGCGGGTCTCGTCGCACCAGACGATCGAGCAGTTCTGCTGGAACGGGGTGACGGGGAGGGTGAGGTAATGCAGCATCGTGGTATCTCTTGTCCTTTGGCAACTCAGTGTCGAATTTCGCCGCTCTGTGTCGACTCGCGACACCCTTTGGCGAAGGCGACGTTGAAACTCTGTGTCGACAAGGGCCGGATCCATGACCGCCGGGTCACTGGAAAGGCGCCTGTAGCCACGCCGAAGGAACTCACGCTTTGCATCCTCCATCCGAAGGTCAATACGCACCGCCACGGCAAACTTGGTCGCCTTGCCTTCAACCTGCTCGGCGCTGGCGGGTGCCGTTGATTGTGGTGGCAAGATTGCACCACAAGGAGAAGGTCTTCCGGCTGCATCCGCGAATACTCTGACCGCTGCCCCAACGTAGGGCTGCGTCAGGGGAGAAGGCTCGCGGGGGCCGAATCGACCAAGCGGAGGCATGAGCCAAAACACATCTACGGAATCACGCGTCGCCGTTCTGGTGGACTGCGACAACACCTCTCCCGAGGTCCTTGAACACGCCCTGAAGGTCGTCGCCCAGTTCGGCCGGGTAGTCCTCCGCCGTGGCTACGGCAACCACGGAACGCTGGCCAACAAGTGGCAGGAAGCACTGGTGCGGCTGGCCTTCACACCCTGCCTGCAGTACCAGTACGCCTCCGGCAAGAACACCTCGGACATCGCCCTCGCGCTCGACGCCCTGGAGGCCCTGTTCGACAGGCGGGCCGATACCTTCTGCCTGGTCACCAGCGACTCCGACTTCGCTTACCTCTGCCGCAAGTTGCGCGAGCGTGGGGCCACGGTGCATATCGTTGGCGAAGCGAAGTCCCCTGACGCGCTGCGCAATGCCAGCGACCAGTTCTTTGAATGGGTGAAGCCTGCAAGCGCCCCAGAGCCGACAACACAGGGCGCAGCGCCTGCGCTGAAGCCCGCCGACACAAAGCCCGCAGCGCCCAAGGCCGAACCTGCCAAGCCCGCCCAGAAACGCCGGCCGCTCATGGTCGTGGAAGCCGTCAAGCTGATGGCGGCTGACACTGCGGAGGGAAAAGTTCATCTCGGGCCGCTGGGGCAATACCTGAAGCGCACCGACCCAGCCTTCTCGCCGCAGACCTATGGCCATTCCGGCCTGCTGGACATGCTGCGCACCTACGACCTGCTGACCGTGCAGCAGGAAACCGGCGGCTACTGGACGGTGCGGCTCGCCCCCGCGCATGAAGCCGCTGCCGCCGCCGTCTTCTCCGACATCGTCAAAGCCAACGGCGAATGATCCCAACCCATGGCCATCAAGAAGTCTGACCTCTACTCCTCCCTCTGGGCCAGCTGCGACCAACTGCGCGGCGGCATGGATGCCAGCCAGTACAAGGACTACGTCCTGTTCATGCTGTTCATCAAGTACATCAGCGACAAGTACGCCGACAGCGATGACTTCGCGCCGCCGGTGGTCATTCCCCAGGGCGCCAGCTTCAAGGACATGGTGGCGCTGAAGGGCAAGCCGGACATCGGCGACAAGATCAACACGCAGATCATCCAGCCGTTGATCGACAAGAACGCCCGCCTGGCCCGCAGCGACTTCCCCAACTTCAACGACCCGGAGAAGCTGGGTACCGGCGCCGAGATGGTGGAGCGGCTGGCCAACCTGATCAGCATCTTCCAGAAGCCGGAACTGGACTTCTCGAAGAACCGCGCCGAGCACGACGACATCCTCGGCGACGCCTACGAATACCTGATGCGCCACTTCGCCACCGAGAGTGGCAAGAGCAAGGGGCAGTTCTACACGCCGTCCGAGGTGAGGTGATGCTGGACACGCTGGCCTACGACAAGTACCCGCGATAGTTGTCGCAGTGTGACCACGCCTTTGAGTGCTGCTGTCGCAGCCTGCGATAGGGGCCCCCAGCGCGACCTCTTCTGAGGTACTGCGACAGAAGAAGAACCGGAGGTCTGACCTTGCCCCCGAAAACCGGATCCCTTGCTGAGTGATTCAATCCATGCAAGGAGAACGAAAGTGACGAAGGCAACGAGAGCGCGGTACACGCTGGAGTTCAAGCTCGAGGCGGTGCGACTGGTCAAGGGCGGGCAGAGCATGGCGGCCACGGCCAAGATCCTGGGCATCGCCGAGCAGACGCTGCACAACTGGATCAAGGCGGACAAGGACGGTCGGCTGACGGGCGCTGGCACGAAGCCGGTGAGCCCCGAGCAGATGGAGATCGCGCGGTTGCGCGCGGAGCTGGCGCGCGTGAAGATGGAGCGCGACATCCTGGGAAAAGCGACGGCGTACTTCGCGAAGGAGCGGGGGTGAAGTACGCCTGGATCGAGCGGCACCGCCAGCACTGGCCGGTGTCGCTGGCCTGCGAGGTGCTGGGCGTGAGCGCCAGCGGATACCACGACCACAAGCTGCGATCGGCCAAACCCCGGCGCAACCTCAGCGACGACGCGTTGCTGGTGCACATCCGTGCCATTCACGCCCAGTCGCGCGGCGAGTACGGCTGGCCACGGGTGTGGAAGGAACTGCTCGCGCGCGGCATCCGTGTGGGCAAGGAGCGGGTGCGCAAGCTCATGAAGCTGCACGGCATCAAGGCCCGGGGCAAGCGCAAGTTCAAGGCGACCACCGACAGCAACCATGGCTTGCCGGTGGCCGAGAACCTGCTCAACCGGGAGTTCACGCCGGCTGCACCCGATCGCGTCTGGACGAGCGACATCACCTACGTTGCCACCGAAGAGGGCTGGCTGTACCTGGCCGTGGTCATCAACCTGTTCAGCCGCCAGGTGGTGGGCTGGTCGATGAAGCCGCACATGCGCACCGAACTGGTCCTCGACGCCCTGCGCATGGCCTGGTTCCGGCGCAGGCCCGAGGCTGGTCTGATCTTCCACGCCGACCGCGGCAGCCAGTACTGCAGCGTGGAGTTCCAGAAGGCGCTGGCTGCCTACAGCATGCGCAGTTCGATGAGTCGCAAGGGCAACTGCTGGGACAATGCGCCCACCGAGAGCCTGTGGGGATCGCTGAAGGTCGGCAGGCTGCACGGGCGCCGCTTCGGGACCCGACGGGCAGCGATGGACGAGATCGTCGACTGGCTGACGTTCTACAACCACCGGCGACTGCATTCGTCGCTGGGCCACGTCAGCCCCATGAAGTTCGAGGGGCTATGGCTTGCCGCCCAGCAAAGGCAAGCCGCATGACAGTCTCAGCTATGGGATCCGGGAAACGCGGGCAAGGCCAGTCAAGATGATTCCCCTGATACCGAAATACGCCACCATGCATTCCGTCCTCAGCGCTTGGGCTCGTTGCGGACAGGTCAACATCAAGACGCCGCAACATCGCGGCAATCGGGCCAGCTTGCTGGCCTTCGACTACACGCTAGGCGCGCATGCCCGGAAGCTGTCAGAGAGCGTGTTCAAAGGTGCCATCTGCGCGGACGACATCGTGGACTTCCACAGCCACGTGCCGATGTACGCGAGCTTTTTGACCGCGCTCCAGGCCTTCGGCTGGCGCGATCGCTTGACGGGCGGTGCGCCAGGGCGCGACACCATCGCCATGGGCATACGTCGCATGGGTGTGGTCGAGGCCGAAACTCTCAGGAAGTGTCCGACGTGTGTCCGCGAAGACCAGGTGAGATTCGGCTGCGGCCACTGGCGGCTCTTTCATCAGTGGCCGGCAGCTCGGCGCTGCGCCATCCACGGAGACGAACTGGTCACGCACTGTGCGCGGTGCAAAACGCCAGCCGTGCGTGGCAATGAGCCTTCACTGGCAGACGACCCGTGCTTGAACTGCGGGTGCGATGAGTGGGCGGCCGAACATCGCGATTCAACGACGGGACATTGGCCGCTCATGCAGCTGATGTACCGCGCACTGAAGGGGCAAGCTCCCGAACTTTCAGCCCTCGTTCGCGCGCATCCATTGCTGCGCGCACCGTCCTCGACCTGGGGCGACTTCGGCGCGGGCAAGGCTGATAGATCGCACCTACAGCATCTTTTCACGGCCTGGCACGTTGAGTCACCCGCGCACCTCGGCTCGGTGCTCGGCATGAACTGGAACTGGAGCGCCGATTCGAGTAGTGCTCCATCCATCGCGACCAGCCCATTCATGTTTCAGGCGGCCGTCTTGGCGGCTGAACCAGCCAGACAGTGCGCATCATGAAGCTCGATCGACACGATGGGACCAGGGAGCCAGGCGCGCTGGTCGACGCCGAAGAGTTCGCTCGGCGTCGGGGAGTTTCGCCCGAGCAGGTTGACGAACTGATGGCTCAACACCGCCTCTTCTCGCTGGAGCGCGATGGCAAGACGCTCTACCCGGCGTTCTTGCCCAACCGACAGCCGACATCCGACGGCTAGAAGCGGTGTGTCGGCGTCTCGGGACATTGCCGGGCGGCAGCAAGTGGCAGTTCTTCGTGACGCCCAAGGCTTCTTTGGCGGGCCAAACACCGCTGGAAGCGCTACGCGACGGTCACGTGGCTTACGTAAACATCGCGGCGGACGGGTTCAGGGAGAGGTGATCGCGCCAGCGAAGCTGCAGGACCTGCGGGAGCGAGATCACGTTTGCTGTTGATCGCTACAGTGCGCCCGCAGGCTCTTGGCCCCTTCTTTCCCGGCTCTACCGTGCGCTACAGGCGCAGGCCCCCGAACTTTCAACGCTTGCCTGTGCTCATTCATTGCAGCGCTCACCCAGAACTCGACGGAACGCGACAAGGTCGCCGACGTGCGATGACACCGCCCTGGAGCACCTGTTCGCGGCGTGGGACGTGCACTCTGTGGTCGAGATGAGTTCGTTGTTGGGTGCGAGCTGGTTCCAAAGCGACGAACCGGATGGTGTGCTGTCCGGCATGATGAGTCCGCCGATTCTGTAGGCTGCGGTTTTCGCCGCGACTCCGGCATGTCGGTAGTCATGAGGAAGGCTGAGAGACCCATGGCAACGCTTCCGGATGGCTGGATTGACGCGGATGAGTTTGCTCGTCGCCGCGGCCTACCAACGGCAAGACTCGGCGAATTGGTTTCGCGACATCGGCTCTTCTCAACGCAGTGGAGCGGCAAGGCGTGGTACCCAGCGTTCATGGCGGATCAGACCACCGACATCCGCAGCTTGGAGGCAGTCTGTCGGCGGCTCGGCCAACTGCCGGCGGGAAGCAAGTGGCAATTCTTCGTGACCCCAAAGGCCTCGCTGGGAGGGAAGACACCTCTGGAAGCTTTGCGCGAAGGCGGTGTGACTGCGGTCAGGCTTGCGGCCCATGGCAATAGGGAGCGATAGCCTCGACGAACGTCTCTGATAACCTGCTCCCCACGAAGCTGAACGATGCGGGGAGAACGATGGAAGGTCGTTACGACGTTGGCGATTTGCTCGCCAAGCTGCCGCTGGAGGACGTGGTACAGCGCCTGGGCATAGCCACCGAACGGCGAGGCGCCACGATCCAAGCCCTGTGCCCATTTCACCAAGACACCCGACCGTCGCTGAACCTTTATCCGGCCGACGGCGCATCTACCGCGCACTACCACTGCTTTGCATGCGGCGCCCATGGCAGCGCCATCGATTTGGTCAAGAAAGTGCAGGGCTTGGAATTCTTGCCGGCCGTGCAATGGCTGGCTCAGCAATTCGGTATCAGGGCGCCGAGTCGGCAGTCCAGGCAACAGGCCGCCAAGGAGGCCACCAGCGAAACAGCACTGAGGTTTGCGCTGCGAATCTACGACGAGCAGCACGACGACCAGCGATTCAAGGCTTGGTGCGCAGAGCGCGACTTCGACCGAGATTTCCTACACGAGCAAGGCCTTCGCTGCATCACGCGTGGGGTGTTGGTGGAAGCCCTTCAGTCGAAAGGCGCAGGTGAGCGAGCCGAACTAACCGACGGCTTGCAGACTCTGGGTTTGGTCAAGCGTTTGCATCAGCGATCCGCGCCAGTGCAGGGCAAGCTGAATCTGCATGATCAATTCCAGGACTGCTTTCATGACGGTCGCGTGGTCATCCCCATTCGTGGTGGCGCGGCCAGGCATCCCGAGGTGCTTGGCTTTGCAGGCCGCGCCTTGGAGGGCGTGCCGCCCGAGGGCGTGGCCAAGTACTTGCTCACCTCGGGCTTTGAAAAGGCCAAGGTCCTCTTTAATGAACCGGCAGCCTTCGAGGCGGTGAGACAGGCCCTGAAGGCCCATCTGCCGACTAGGCTGTATCTCGTTGAAGGCTTTCTAGATGCATTGCGCCTGCAGTCCCTTGGCCTGCCCGCAGTGGCGCTAATGGGCACTAGCCTGGGAAGAGAGCCTTTGGAGAGGCTGAAGAAGCTGGCAGAGGACTCAGAATCCAGTGCTGAGTTGGCGTACTGCCTGTTTCTCGACAACGATCCGGCCGGGTTTGGAGGCGCCGATCGGCTGGTTCGCCGGTTGCTGGACCTGCGTGGGGTGAATCTACGTTGGATCGGCATGCCCTGGCGCAGCAAACCGGCCTTGGGCAAAGACCCTGACACCTGCTTGCGGGGTCTACATGCCGGAGAGCAAGCCACCGCCTGGCTGCAGCCCTTCGACTTGCCGGCCGAGGCAGTGTTATTGGTGCAAGCCCTGGGCGGGCAGGATGCGTCCGATCTGCAGCCCGAGCGATTTGGCCACTTGATGCCGACCGTGCGTGAACGCGCCTTGTTCCGGGTCGGAATGGCGCTCAGGCGCTTGTACGGCCGCCGCCCGGCTGAGGTCGCAGCGGCGCGTTTGAAGGCCTGCGCCTGGGATTGGGCCCAGGAACTGCATGCAGAGTTGGCGGTGTCAGAGACTGGCCAGCGCGCGCTGCCGACGCGTGGCCTGTACCTCGAAGAAAAGCTCCCGCGTGTGGCGCTGGCCCGCAGCCTAGCCCACCACGGAGCGCGCCGCGGCGAGTTGCCCTGCGATGAAGAGGCATGGCAGACCCTGGGCAGCAACGCCCGCCTGTTCGACCAGATTGCCTTGGATCGTCTGCATGCCATGATGGCTGGTGACCGAGCCTGGAAGCAAGCTGCACCCTATGACGCGGTGCACCTGCCGCGCAAGCTGACATCCGACTCGAAGGTGCTGAATGATCCGCGCCGAAAGGTAATGCCGCACCCGGCCGATCTGCAAGTGCAGCAGATAGTGCTGAATGAACTGCTCAGCCAGCGGCATGACCGGCCAAGTGCCGCGGGCCAGGCCTTTTCAGACCGCATCCCCGCTGTGCGCTGGTATGCCTCGCGTCGAGAAGTACTGGTGACGGGCTTGAGCGCGCCGTTCAATGAGCTTGACGATGAATTGGATCTGCCCAAGACCCTGAGCTTTGGTTACCAGATCGACATGGACGTTCTTGAGGGCGACCAGACCCCGTCTGACCAAGGCATGTTTCGCCCATTTGGGCAGTGCTGGCGCGAGTTCATGGCCAGCCTCGCCAAGCAGTGTCATGCAATCGGGCCCCGCGTGCATGTGCTGCGCCTCGACGCCAAGCGCTATTACGACTCGATCCAGCGCTTTGTCGTACGCGATGCGCTGCTGACTCCACTGAACCGAGCTATGGCCGAGCATGGCGTGCCCGAGGGTTTTGGGCATGTCTTGGGCTTGCCAGAAGCCAACGCGATGTCCTGGGACGTCGCATTGGAGGCCAAGCTGGAGCGCCTGCTGGTTGGGCTGATCTTTCACCACGAATACCGTGATCCCGACGCCGAGGGACGAACTCAGCGCAGCAGCGAGCTCGTGGGTATTCCACAGGGCCCTGTGATGTCCGCTTACATCGGAACCATTGCTTTGTTTCCGGTGGACGAGGAGGCACGCCGCTTCATTCACAGCACCGCTGCGAAAGGCCCCGATGACGCTTGGCGTCCGCGCGCAGGCTATGCGCGCTATGTGGACGACATTGTGCTGTTTGCCGACAGCGAAGACTTGCTCAGACAACTGCGTCAATTGCTGCAAGCCAAGGCCGCCGAACGTTCCATCGATCTCATCCACAAGGGCGAACGTGTGCGTGCCGGATCGCCCCAACAGGTGATGCGGCAGCTCAACGACGGGCGTGGCCTAGCGCCGTCTGTGCCAGCCTGGGATCCACCCCTTGTGGGCGACGGCGAGACCGACTACAGCCTGGGCGGCGAACTGCCCGAAGTGGATCGCCAATGTGCTCTGCAGATGCTTCGACGCGTTGCGCTGATGCATGAGCCCAGCGGAATCGCTGGCCAGGTCAAGGCTGTCTTGAGCGCGCCCGATCTGCGCTCAGGTGACCTTGGCCTGTGCGCACGCTGGCTGTGGTGGCAGGTCGCCGCCACAGCAGGCAGCGTGGCGACGCCAGAGAGCTTGTGGGAGCGCTTTTGGGACTTGTGGAACGAGGTTTGCGGTGAGCATCTCTGGGCCAGTGCGTTTGCGCAGCGTGGCTACCACTGGATGTTTGCAGTGGAAGGGTTGGACAAACTGCTGGACAACCATCCGTGGCAGGAGAGCGGCAGGCTTCTGAACGAGCGCGAGAGTGATCGCAAGTTGCGCCTAGCCCTGGCCAGCCAGGTGTGCGATCCGGCATTCATAGCTGCGGTAAAGCCCGCGACGAACAGTGATCATGTGCTGCGACGTGCACGGCTGGTGGTGCGCAAGGCACATCGCCTGTCGGGCGACCTAGGCGCCAAGTTGACACTGCCACCGCAGCAGGGCGGGCCGTTGACAGCCATCGAGTGGTTGTGCCTGGCAGGCCCCGGTCTGGAACAGCAGAACACCGCCCATCACCCCTTGAACGCACTGTTGAAGCGGCCACCACAAAGGTCGAGCGAGGATGGCTTGGCGCTCGCGCATGAGGTCATTGACCAACTGGTGCAACCCACTGATGACGGCACTGCTGCGCCGCCGAACGGCACTGCTTCGGATCGCGGACTGGCGATTGACTTCGTCATCAATAGTTCGCCACCGACGGGCCGGCTTGCCACCCTAGCAAATTGGTTCCCCCATCTGCTTTCACAATCTGGCGCCAACAAGCAACTAATCCCTCACCTGCCGACTTTCAGTGAGATTGCCCCAGCCCTGTTCGCGATCGATGCTGAGACTAGCGTAGACGGGCGCGCTCTCTATCGATACTCGGAGCGTGCGCCAGACTCAACGTCACCAGCGCCTGGATTCGATCGGCGGTTCGCGCAGGTGGTCATGCGCGCCGAGCCGCCTTGCCCAGCGGACGAAGTGACGGTGCGCTTTGTCGAAGTGCAGGAGTCGGAAACTCAACGGCTTGTTGTTGAGAGGAGCGCAGAGCCAAGACCCTGGACTGAACTGGCACGCGCAGCGATCAGCGATCAGCATGCCCAAGTGCCTTCCACACGCCGGGCGGTGCGCCTCTACCACGCCTTGTTGGCTATGCACCAGATGACGGTGGACGACGAGCGCCGTCTGGCCTATGTGCCCTTCCGGCCACAATTGTTCCGACAAGGCCAGGGCGACGATTTGAGGCTCTACCTGGTGGCCGATCGCGTCAAGCGCGACCAACTGGGCGTCAATGCCTGGTACCACGACCGGGACGACCGGGTGCAATCGGTGACAGTGCCCTTTGCGGGGGCCGATCTGTGGCGCGTGGGCTGGGCGGTGGCTGATGTGCTCGGCGTGGCCGCCGATATGTCCGGCGAAACCGGTGAGCGAGACGAGCAGCTCGATGAGCTCAAGACGCCGGGTGACGAAGCCGGCAGTGCAGAAGCCACCGAAGCCCATGCCAAGCGAGAACTTGAAGCATATGTGCTGCGCCAGCAACTGCGCAAACTGCAGGGCAGCTACCTATCTTCGGCCCGAATTGACTCAATGGGCCGTACTGAGGCCAACCTGCCACGCGCCGTGACGCGGGCGTTGGCCCTACTGCAAGACTTTCCAGCGCACCAGGAGTTGGACGCCCAGGTGCGACATCTGTTGGCGGTGGAGGCCGAAAGCCGCGCCATGGCCCTGCGCCTTGAACTTGGCAGCGGCGATGACATGCGGCATGTTTTGCACCGGGTGTTCCCCGAGGCATTGAACAGGCTGCCTCTGTGGGTTCTGCAGGGCCTGCCCCTGCGGATCCCCGATGGCCAAGCCGCGCCTCTGCGCCCGGAGCTGGGCTTAGTGCTGGCGCTGTATCAGGCGCTGTACCCCGCCAGGGTCACCGTCCCCGAGGCCAACGCGGCGCCGTTGCGCATGGCGCTGGCACTGGCCGCCACCGGAATTGGGCTTCGCGGTAGTGTGGCTGCGCTCTGGGGCTATGCACAAGCTTCGGGTGCGGCCCGCATGCCCGAACGCCTGAACTTGCCGCCTCGTTGGGCCATGGCCGATATGGAGCGCCTGGACCCGCAAGGTGACTACAGTGTCATGCGTAAGCGCCTGCTTGATGGCGATTGGCCCGCGCTAAGCAAGGCCAGCCCGTGGCAGTGGATGCTGGCCCTGATCGGCTTGCTAGATGTCGGCTTGCCGCAGGCCTTCGACATTCCGGACTTGTTGCCGGTGTACCAAGCACTGGCACAGTGGCAGAGTAAGCCAGCAGAAGGGGGCGGCGAAGAGGATCGTGCTGCGGAACAGGAGGCGATTTGGCCCTTTGATGCCTTGCCCACGTTGACGCTGCAGCGTTGCGATGATGTGTTGGCCGCTTTGCCCAAGGCGCTGTGCGCGCTTGACGCCTTGCGTGGCATGCGTGTGGTGAACGAGCAAGGCCAGAAGTTTGGCCGCCTCCCGCACACCGATGAGTTCACAGATGCCAGTGGCGCAAGTTGGCAATTGAGCACGCCTCAATTCACAAGCTTGTTTGCCAATACCTTGCCGCAGCGGGTAGTCGGCCAGCGCAAGTTGACGCTCTGGTCTGAGACACGCCGCGTTGCTGACGATGAATTACTGGCCGTCCACACGCTGGACCACAAACTTGGCAAGTGGTTCAGCACTGAATATCTGACGCCTGCGGTGCTCCAGCCCGCGCCAACGCCTAACGGCAGGCCCGGCGATACCTATATCGAGCGGGCAATTGCAGCCGCGTCGGACGTGGCGCCACCTTCCATCCCTTCGCCTAGCGAAGATGGCAAACCGGCGCAGCGCGACCAAGCTGCTGGGCCTTCCGTGCCATCCTCCCCGGCGGCCCCTGCGGTTCCTGGTGGGGTGCGGGTTGATCGCTTGGATGAGTGGCAAAGGGACTCGTGGAACAAGCGCTTCGGCGCTGACAGAAGCACCGAAGGCGAAGACCTGACCGCACGTGGTCACCTGCGTGTCGCGCTATTCCAGTGGCGGGTCTATGACAGCTACAGCCACCCCATTGCTGAGGTTGGACTGGGCGGCCTTCCTTTGACCCCGGCAGCGCAGAAAGCACTGCAGGCGCATCTGGACGGCGACTTCAAGGTCGTGGACAAGGCAGCCAAGCGCGGTGTGGAGTTCCATTGGCAAGACGACCGGGAGGTCTTGTCTTGGCCCGAGCATCGGCGCCGCGTCCTCCTGGGCCAGGCTTTGCGCGCTTGCCACGAACTGAAGGTGCATCTCCTTGTGCTGCCCGAGGTGTCAGTTCGGCCGGACACGGTGGAGTGGTTGAAGGGTGAGTTGCGCCGCCACCCAGGCTTGGCTGTGTTGGCAGGTACCTTCCGTCAGTTCGAGGCGACGAGCAATCACCTGGAGCACCTAAAAGAGAAATTGACCCTTCTGTGGCAGCCTGCCAAAGCCGAAGCCTTTGGCTTGCAGGGCGATGCCCCGGTCATGCAGTTTCAGCGTGACAAGAAGTACCGAGCCGTGGCGGCGCACGAGCTGTTTCGCCCTGGCGGCGATGTACTGGCGCCCCTGTACCGAGAGGAGCGGGTACTGGATGAATTGCGCCGCCACTGGACTGGCGCACAGACCTTTGATCAGATCAAAGCGCTGATGCAGGCTCTCATTCATGGCCCTCAGAAGCTGCGTTACTGTATGGAGCTAATCTGCTCCGAACTGTTCCTGCTCACCAGCCCGGCCAACCGCAGGCCCTTACTGCAAGACCTTGCCAAGGTACTAAGGCAGTTTGGCTCGGACGCAAGCAATGCAGCAAAACTCATCGACGACGATATCTTGGCGCTTGGTGAGTGGTTGACCGTCACGCAGGCCAACCGAGAGCGGCGGTCAGTGCTGTTGGTGCCGGCCTACACGAGCCGCAGCAATGACTACTGGCATGCCGGCCAGGCTAGCGTGCTGGCCTCCGGTACGGCGACAGTGTTCTGTAACGCCGTCAGCAAGGGGCTGAGCGTAGGTGGCAGTTGCTTTATTGGCTGTGACTCGGTGCAGAAATCGAAGGACCCACCCGGGGTCGTACGCCTGCTCACGCCCTACCACGGCTGGCACCACGGCATCTTGCAGCCGTCGTGCCAAGGGGCCTTGTCCGAGGCGGACCAGGCCTTGGTGGTAGTGGACCTCGATCCGGTTCACTTGGTTAGCGGCAAACCGCGCCCGCAGTTGTTGCCTGAGCCAATGTCGTTGGTGGCGTATCTGCCCATCGTGGAAGTGGTGCGCCAAGACGATAACGCGCAGGCGCTCGTGGCCGCTCTACGGAATCAACTTACGGAGAAAGGCTGCGAAACCCTGCAGAACTTGCTGATGGCAAAGGCGCCTCCGACCCATGGCGAGGCACTGCACGACCGTAAGCGTTTCGAGGATGCCCTGGCCGCTCTGCTTGAGGCCAAAAGGGTTGGCAGTTTGAAGGCTGGTTCGGGTGGTCAAGCGCTGGACGCATTTGTCGCCTTCTTCAGTGACCCAGCATCCGTTCGCCAGCGCATCATGGCCTGCTTGCAGGATCGTCACCAGCAACCCACGTCACTGACCAAGGCTGACGGCCTGGACTTGGCGCCAGCTTGGTTGGATTTCTTGGTGGCGGATCTGACCTGGAGGCGGCCTAACGGCCAGCGGCGTGATGACGAACAGGCTCATGACAAACAGCCGGCAATCCGGGTGCCGTCGTGGCGGCCTGTGCCGACTCACCACAATGCCGGTGAAGGAGGCATCAAGGGTGGAGATCCACCTGCAGCCTGAACCGGCGGTGCGCATCATGGACGTGCTGGTGCGGCTACCGACGCCCCCGGCCAGCCGGATCGACGAACGTCCCCCGCATCGCTGGATGGCTGCCTCTTGACGAGCGGCGGCTGCTGCCTCGTGCTCGGCGTCAAGATGATCTGGCTGGATACATACTCATCAACCCGCCTACGCCAACCTCACGTTCTATGGCCGCAACACCTTTCGAATACTGTCTTCTTTGGAGCCAGTGGTGCATGCCAATTTCCGACTGGAAGGAGTTCGTGGCCATCGCTGCGACTGCCGTTGGCGTACCAGGACTCCTCCTCGCTGCCTACAAGGGCTGGCGTGAGCTGCAAAGGTCGAATGAGCAAAGGGGCGAGGAACTACAGAGGCAACGAAGATCCGATCAACTTCAGCGTGCAGAGTTCACCCTGACCCAACTCAGGAGGCTCTTCGAGGACCAAGATCTACTCGACATGCTGCCGCTCTTGGATGTTGACGATCCCAAACTGGCGGAATTTTCCATGTTGAACGCCAAGAGGAAGTTCATGACCTTTTGCGAGGAGGTTGCCCTCCTCATCAACTCAGATCTGTTGTCGGCAGAGACGGCGTACTACATGTTCGGCTACTACGCAGTCAGCGCCCACAAGGGACTCAACTTCCGCTCGGGCCTGGCATACACGCCCGAGCACTGGGCGCTGTTCATGAAGTTCTCAGCCGATGCGGAGCGCTTCTCAGCTTCTGCAACCGGTGGATCAGTCGAGAGTCTTCGCCTCTAGTGCACAAAGCAAACGCGGCCGCGCGACGCTGGCTCATGCTGAAGGTACCGAGCCCGCACACTCGCAAGTCGGGCGGCCACTGTCCCGCGTATCGCAAACGCTCCTGAGGACGCCGACCGCTGGAATGAATGTCGGCTCGAAGGCACGCACCGCTCGTACTTCCGCCGAAGTGGAGCAGTTGGTCCCGTCGCAAACTTGCCTCATTACGAATGCCTTGGTCAGACCAGTGTCGACACAGAGTTACGAAGGCGTCCCCCTGTCACCGGCGTTGCAGCCGCCAGTCGACTCAGGGCCGTTGGGACCTAAGCGTATCCCCGACGCTAAGCCCTTGATTCTTCGCGTTCAGGGCGTCGACACAGAATTGCCATGGGTCACTCTGAACTCTGTGTCGAAGAACCGAAATCCGAGTCGACAAACTCGACCCTCCCGAATGCTCGGCGGTAGAACTCTGCGTCGGCTTCCGTCCGGCAAGTCATGCCGGGCCTCACCAGGACCACGGCTCGAGGTTACAAGTAGTGGCTCGAGTCGGGAATCTGCCGAGTGGGCGATCCGACTCGTTGACTCACAGGATAGCTGCACCTGCCAGGGCGGTTGAAGCCGCCAGGCGGCTGCATCTCCGACGTGCCCAAGACGCAGCGGAAGCTGCCAGTCGCGCCCGAGCAGTGAATGTCGAGTCGCCAGCCGGAAGCGGCCCCAAAGTTCGACACCAAACGGCCATTCTGAGCGTTTTCCGACCGCCGTCCCTAAAGGAATCAAGCACTTAGCCGCGCCACGGCGATTCTTTTGTAGTGGCACGTTTGTACCTTCTATGTGTTGGCACATACCTGGCGT
>JAEUOY010000168.1 GCA_016790515.1 Burkholderiaceae bacterium
GCCATGCGTCGGCGGAGCGGGCCATCTGCGGCCAGGGCCTGGTCGATCTGCACCGCGCGCTGCTGCAGCTGGACGGCGTCAACGCCCCAGCGCTCAGCGCGGCCAGCATCAGCGAGGCGGGCGTCAGCGGCCAGGACGCCCACTGCCACGAAGCGCTGACGCTGTTCTGCGCCTTCCTTGGCACCGCTGCAGGCAATCTGGCGCTCACCCTCGGCGCGCGCGGCGGCCTGTACGTCGGCGGCGGCATCGTGCCGCGGCTGGGGCGCTGGTTCGCCGCGTCGCCGTTTCGCGCACGCTTCGAGGCCAAGGGTCGCTTCAGCCGCTACCTTCAGGCCGTCCCCGTCTTCGTGCTGGATCCCGCGCAGTCACCCGCCTTCCTGGGCGCCGCTGAAGCGCTCGACACCGGCCTGCCCCAAGTCGGCGTCGCAGGCTGACCCCGCTGCACAACAAGGATCCCATGTCCACCGCTCACAAAGTTCCCTTCCGCCACAAGGTCGCCTTCGGCCTGGGCATGCTGGCCAACCAGATGTTCCCGGCGGCCTTGGGCATCTTCATGGTCGTGCTGGTGCAGGACCTGGGCTTTCCCGGCTGGATGTGGGGCATCCTGTTCTTCCTGCCCCGCGTGTTCGATTCGGTGACCGACCCGATCATGGGCTTCATCTCCGACAACACGCGCTCCCGCTGGGGCCGGCGCGCGCACTACGTATTCATCGGCGCCATCGTCATGGGCATCAGCTTCGTCGCCATGTGGCAGCTCGACCGCGCCGACGGCATTCCCTACAACTTCGTCTACTTCCTGTGCTGGAGCTTCGTGTTCTACACGGGACTCACGCTGTTCAGCATTCCCTACGTGGCCATGGGCTACGAGATGAGCGACGACTTCCACGAGCGCACCAGCATCATGGCCGTGGCGCAGTGGATCGGCCAATGGGCCTGGGTGATCGCGCCGTGGTTCTGGGTGATCATGTACGACCCGAAGTGGTTCCCCAGTGCCGACTCGGCCGCGCGCACGCTGTCGGTCTGGGTCGGCGTGGCGTGCATGCTGCTGGCGATGGTGCCGGCCGTGTTCCTGCCCAGCCGCTCGACCCAGGACGACACGCACCTGATCCCGCTGACCATCGCGAACATCGGCACCGGCTTCAAGGAACTGCTGGCCGGCTTCAAGGAGGCTTTCGGCTGCGTGCCCTTTCGCAAGCTGTGCATCGCCACCTTCCTGATCTTCAACGCCTTCAACACGGTGGCGGCGTTCTCGTTCTTCATCGTCGTCTACCACCTGTTCCAGGGCAACACGGCGGCGGCCGGCATCTGGCCGACGCTGTTCGGCAGCATCGGCGCGCTCGTCACCACCTTCGCGGTGATCCCGACCGTGGCCTGGATGTCGAAGAAGACCGGCAAGAAGGTCGCCTTCATGCTCTCGCAGGGCATCTCCATCCTCGGCTACGTGCTGCTGTGGTTCTTCATGGTGCCCGGCAAGCCCTGGATGTTCATCCTGGCGCTGCCGTTCTTCTCGTTCGGCATCGGCGGCCTGTTCACGCTGATGATGTCGATGACGGCCGACGTCTGCGACCTGGACGAACTGGCGACCGGCAAGCGGCGCGAGGGCATCTTCGGCGCGATCTACTGGTGGATGGTCAAGCTCGGCTTCGCCGTCGCCGGCCTGCTCAGCGGCGCGATCATGTCGCTGGTGGCCTTCACGCCGGGTGCGCCCGTGCAGCCCGACGGTGCCGTCGACGGCCTGCGCCTGTTCTATTCCGGCGTGCCGATCCTCGGCACGCTGCTGGCGATGTGCTTCATGCGCGACTACGACCTCGACGAGAGGCGCGCCAAGGAGGTGCATGCCGAACTGGAGCGGCGCCGGCAGCGCGCCGGCGCGGCCTCGTCGCAGGGTTCGGGCGCCCGCCATTGGCTGGAGGAACATGGGCTGCACCTGCCGGCGATGGAGCGCTCTGCGCTGGCAGGCAGGACCGCGGCCGAGATCGCCGCGCTCTATGCCGAGCAGATCCGCAGCGGCGTCTACGGCCTGTGCTTCAGCGCCTACACCGAGGGCCAGGGGGCGGGCGATCAGCTGCTGGCATCCAGCGTCGGCCGCCGCATCGACCTCATCGCGCCGCACACGCGGTGGCTGCGTTCCTTCGCCTGCACCGAGGGGCACGAGGCGATTCCCCGGCTGGCCCGCACCAAGGGCTTGAAGACCCTGGTGGGGGCCTGGATCAGCAGCGACCGGGAGCGCAACGAGCGCGAGATCGAGGCGCTGATCAGGCTGGGGCAGGAAGGCATGGTCGACATCGCGGTGGTCGGCAACGAGGTGCTGCTGCGGGGGGATCTGCCCGAACCGGAACTGCTGGCCTACCTGCAGCGCGTGAGGGCCGCGCTGCCGGAGACCGTGCCGGTGGCTTGTGTCGACGCCTACTACCAGTTCCTGGAGCGGCCGGCACTGACGGCGGCCTGCGACGTGCTGCTGCCGAACTGCTACCCGTTCTGGGAAGGGGCCGACATCGACATCGCCGCGCAGTACCTGCGGCGCATGGTCGGCCTGGTGAAGGCCGCCGGCGGCGACAAGCCCGTCGTCGTGGCCGAGACGGGCTGGCCCGGCAGCGGACAGGCCGTGGACGCGGCGGTGCCCTCGACCCTCAACGCGATGCGCTACTTCATCGACGTGCAGCAGTGGGCGCGCGGCGAAGGGGTCAAGCTGTTCTACTTCTCGTCGTTCGACGAGCCCTGGAAGCTGCAGCAGGAAGGCGAAGTGGGCACCCAATGGGGCCTGTGGGACAAGGACGAACGTCCCAAGTACGGGGCCTGACGACCTGGACGATCGAACCCGGACTCCTGCCATGAAGAAGCCCCCCGAATCCACGGCCTGCGCGCTGGCCGCCGCGCTGCTCGTCAGCGCCTGCGGCGGCGGTGACCCGGCGACCGACACGACGCCGCCCACGGTGGCCATCACCGCGGCCGCGGGGCCGGCGGGCACCGTGGTCTTCACCTTCAGCTTCAGCGAGCCTGTCGGCAACACGTTTGCGGCCGAGGATGTCACCGTCACCGGCGGCAACACGGCGGCCGCGGTCACCCAGGTCGACGCCACGCACTACACCCTCAGTGTGCTGCAGGTCAGCGGCACGGTGAGCGTGACGCTGGGCGCCGGGAAGTTCTCGGACGCTGCCAACAACGTCAATGTCGCCTCGGCGTCGAAGAGCTACAGCGACCCGGCCAGCAACGTGCCCGCCGGCTACAAGCTGGTCTGGTCCGACGAGTTCAGCAACGCAGGCCTGCCCGACAGCAGCAGATGGGCCTACGACACCTACCGCAATCCGGTGGGCTGGTTCAACAACGAGCTCCAGTACTACGCCGCCGCGCGGCCGCAGAACAGCAGCATCGCCGATGGCGTGCTGTCGATCACCGCGAGGCGCGAGCGGCTGGGCAGCGCGCCCGACTACGGCAACCAGGACTTCAGCTCGGCCCGGCTGATCACGCAGGGGAAGTTCAGCTTCACCTACGGCTTCGTCGAGGTGCGCGCCAGGCTGCCCTGCAGTCTGGGCACCTGGCCGGCGATCTGGACGCTGGGCATCCCGGCGGACAACTGGCCCACCAACGGCGAGATCGACATCATGGAACAGCGCGGCTTTTCCGCCGCCGACAAGGCCACGGTGCTGGGCACGCTGCACATGCCGGCGCACTTTGCCGGCGGCGGGCTGAGCGAGTCGCGGTCGCTGCCCGATGCCTGCACGGCGTTCCACAAGTACCAGCTGCTCTGGACCGCGAACCAGATCCAGATCGGCGTCGACGGCGTGGTCTACAACACCTATGCCAAGCCGGCCGGCGCCACCGCGAGCACCTGGCCCTTCGACGTGCCGCAGTTCATCCTGCTGAACCTGGCCATCGGCGGCGACCTGGGCGGCCCGGTGCCGGCAGGCTTCACCAGCGACAGCCTGCAGGTCGACTACGTGCGGGTCTATCGGCCGTAGCGCACCGGCGGTCAGGCCGATCGTGGCCCGCTGCGCGGGCAGGTCTGCCATCAGTTCGTCAAGCCGTACTTCTTCAGGTCTCGCGCGCAGGCCGACGTGGCCGCATCCTTGCGGCAGGTGAACAGCGACTGCCGGCAGCGGTTGCTGGCGTACTCCTGGGCCTGCGACATCGAGCCGGCCATGTCGACCTGAGCCACCTTCAATTCGACCTTCATGCAGGCCTCGGTGAACTGCTCGTCGCTCGGCATTCCGGCTGGCGCCGGTCCCGGCGCGGCGCAGCCCGTGCCCAACAGCAATGCAGCGATCGCAGCCAGGGAGGCAACTCGGTTCTTCATGATGCAGCTTTCGATGGTGAATGTGGAAACGCCTGCAGCAGGCCGTCAGCCGCAGCGCAGGCACACCTCGGCCTCGACCGCCCGCACGCCTTGGCGGTCGAACGCCCGATCGGGGCAATCCAGCCAGCCCGCATCGGTCAGCACCCGCAGCCGGGTGCTCGGGCCACGGCGGTAGGCAAAGGGCAAGCGCCCCCAGGTGAAGCTCAAGTCCGTGCCGGCGGGCAGTTCGGCAGGGTCGAGCAAGACCGGGTCGAAGTGCACCAGGCCGTCGCGCAGGCGCAGCCCCAGTTCGCCCCAGCGGGTCAGGATCTCCTCCTTGACCTGGCCGGTCATCCCGGGCTGCTGCGCGCCGCCCTCGCCGGGCGTGTGGCTGTACGGGTCGGCGGGAAAGGCGCCGTAGGCCGCCGCCGACTTGCGGTAGCCCAGGCCGTCGCGCACCCGGCGGTAGTGGGCGACCAGGGCCGGCAACTGCGGCGAGTCGCGGTCGGCCGCGGCGAACACCTGTTCCTGCACCGCCAGCAGCAACTTGGCGACCATGTGCCAGTAGATGCAGCCCAGGCCCTCGTAAGCGAACATCGTGCCCGAGCGGCCGGTGAAGGCGTGATGGTTCAGCACCCGCTCGTAGGCCTCGGCCAGCGGCACCAGCGCCTCGCCCAGATCGGCGCCGGCGGCTTCGAGGTCGCCGCGGTTGGCCAGCGCCGGCGCGAAGCGCACCGTGCCGTCGCTCTGCTGCTGCAGCAGGTCGGTGCGGCGCTGGTCCAGCAGGCGCTGCACGATCGGCAGCGCAAGCGCCGCGGCATCGAGCCTGTTGCGCTCGAGGAAGCCGGGCAGGGCGCGGTCGGGGTAGAGCATGAAGCTCTGCCGCCGCGGGCAGAACAGCGGGCTGGCGAACAGCGCATCGAGCAGCGCCACCGCCTCGGCCGGGCCGAGCAGGCCGCAGGACAGCAGCGCCACCTGGCCCTCGAGCATCGGGTACAGCGTGTCGACCTCGGCCCGGCCGCGTGACAGGTCGACCAGGTTGTAGCTGTGGAACAGGCCGTCGTCGCGCCGGCAGCGCAGCAGCGTGGCATCGACCAGCGGCAGCAGGTCGCGCGCCAGGCCGGTCAGCAGACCGGCCGGGGCCACGGCCCGCGTGCCGCCCGGGTAGCGCCCCTCGGCGCCCTGGTAGCCGCTGGCGCGCCAGGGGTCGAGCAGGTGGCCGGCCGCGTCGAGGAAGGCCCGGCGCGCCGAGGCATCGTCCACCGCGGCCGACGGCGTGGCGCGCACCAGCGCGGCCAGCCCGGTCAGTGCCGTCAGCGTGGCCGGCGACAGGTCGAACGGCGCATCGGCGCCCGGCAGCGCGGCCACGAAGTTCAGGAACCGGCGCAAGTGGGCCAGCGTGACGACCGACAGCCCGTTGCCCACCAGCGCGTTGTTCGCATCGTTCCACTCGGGCCGCTGGGTGTGCAGCCACAGGCCGCCCCCGGGCACCAGGCTGCCGGCCTTGGCCAGCAGGATGATCGCCAGCTTCTCGGCCAGCGTGGCCAGCGACGGCTGGTCGTCCCGGTCGCAGACCAGCAGGCCGTCGGCGCCGATGCGGCGTGCCAGCGCGTGCGCGCGCTGGTGCGCGGCGTCGTCGAAGCCGATCGTGGACTTCGGCCGGGCGGTCTGCTCGTCGTGCGGCGTCAGCCGGTAGGGCACGTCGGAAAAGCTGAACAGCGCGCGGTTCCACAGGCCGGGCAGCAGGGCCGGGTCATGGGCGTGGGCGGCCTCCAGCAGGCGCAGCAGGTAGATCACCTGGTGGTCGCCCCAGTAGCCGATGTGGCTCCAGGGGTTGTCGGGCTCGACCACCTCCCAGTCGATGCCCTCGCGGCTGATGCGGTAGGGGTTGTAGCCGTCGGGCGTCATCGCGCCGAGGAAGGCGGCGATCATCGACCCGGCGTAGGCCGGTTCGCTGGGCAGCAGCGCTTCCCAGTTCTGGAAGATGTCGCGCCAGTTGCCCTGGTAGTCGACGATGCGCTGCCCGGCGGCGTTGCGCACGCGGATCGAGAACCGGTTCCACGGCCGGCTGGGGTCGCCGTGGCGGCGGCTGAAGGTCAGCGGCAGGTACTCGAGCACCAGGCGCTCGGCCTGCGCTCCCGCAGCGCGGGCCGCCTCGAGCGCCGCCGCACGGTCGATGCGCGGCGGCCAGTCCTGCGCCGCCCCGGCGGCCTGCCGGGCCAGCGCGTCGCCGACCGCCCGGTTGCGCTGGCGCACGAAGGCCAGCAGGTCGTCGCGGTCGAACTGCGTGCCGGCCGCGAACACCCCGCCGCGCATGATGTTGAACAGCACGTTGGCGCGGTGGTGCGCCGCGGCCATGGGGTCGGCCGAGGCCTGGAAGCCGTCGGCCCGGGCCAGCAGTTCGTCCAGCCCGGCCTGGTTGCGCGCCAGCGCGTCGTCGATCTCGGCCGGGCTGCCGCCGCCGGCTTCGAGCGACCGCGCCAGCTCGTAGGCCTGCACCTGCGAACAAGGCCCGTCGACGACGAGCTGCCAGGCCAGGCCGGCGGCATCGACCACGGCATCGAAGTTGACCAGGAAGGCGCCACGCCGGCCCCGTGTCAGATGCTCGGCCTGCACGGTGCCGCTGCGGCAGAAATCGGCCACCTGCTGCGTCGACAGCAGCGTGCGCGTGCCCGCGGCCAGGCCGGCATGCCAGGCGGCGAGCGCCCTGAACGATTCCTTGGGTTCGGCGCGGTCCCAGATCTGCGCGTACAGCGTGAACAGCCCGAGCCGCCCGCCGGCGGCCGACTCGTTCCACTTGTAGGCGTCGGTCAGGCAGCTCATCGTGTTCGCGTGCGTGACGCCGACGCCCGGCGGCAGCAGGTTCAGCAGCCCGTCGAGCACCTGCACGGCCACCGGCCCCTGCAACGCCTCGAGCCGGGCGCTGCGCACCAGCCCCAGGCCGGCGGCGCCCGACCACTCGACCTGGAAGGCCAGCCGGCCCGAGGGGTCTTCCTCGCGGAAGCGGATGCGGGTGCCCGACAGGTTCTTCCACACCGAGCGTCGGCCGTTCGCGCCGGTCGGGCGCTGCGCGAAGGGCTCCCACAGCACCGCCGCGCCGGCATCGAGGATGCGGATCCAGCTGCGCGGCCCCGTGTGTTCCCAGCGCAGGTGGATCTTGTCGACCGTCTCGTAGGGGAAGAAGGCGCCCTCGGGGTCGCGCCGGCCGGCGGCGAGCGAGCCGGCGGTCGAGACGAAGGCCCACAGGTCGCTGTCGCCGGCCAGCGTCATGAAGAACGGACTCTGGTGGTCGTAACCGTCGATGCGGTACCAGGTCTGGCCGGCGTCCTCGACGAACCGGCCGTGCATGTTGCTCGTTGGCATCAGGGGTCTGCTTCAGGTCAGAAGAGTGGTGATGGCACGCGCCGGCAGGTCCAGCCGCACGCGCTGGCCGTCGATGCAGAGCACGAAGGGCGCCGGCTGCTCGCTGCGGTTCATCACCACCACGGCGAGCGTGCCGTCGGGGTTGGCGAAGGCGGTGGCCTCCAGCAGCTGCCTGCCGGCCGCGCACAGCACGCGCCGGGCCCCCGGTCGGATGAAGCGCGCGAAGTGGCCGATGTAGGCGTAGGAGCTCTGCGGCATCAGCCGGCCGGCGGCGGTGTCGGCGAGCAGCGGCGCGCTGCAGAAGTTGCCGACATGGTTGGGCCCGCCGCGCTCGTCGAGCAGCAGGTTCCAGTCGATCCAGCCGACGGTCCAGCGGTTCAGGTCGTTGATGATCGACCGCGCATAGCGCTCGCCCAGGTCCCACGAGCCGGTGTGCGGCCCGCCTTCCTGGCAGCCCTCGGTGAACAGCAGCTGCTTGTCGGGCCAGGCATCGTGGGCCAGCTGCACCTGGTCGAACTGGTCTTCGACATACCAGTGGAAGCCCGCGCCCCAGACGTAGCGCGAGGCTTCGCGGTCGGCGTAGACCACGCTGGCGCGCTCGACCAGGCCGTCGCGGTTGTGGTCCCAGATCACGATCCTGACGTCACCGAGCCCCGCCCGCTCGAGCGCCGGGCCGAGGTGGTCGCGCACGAAATCGCGTTCCTCCTCGGCGCTGTACAGGCAGCTGTCCCAGCGCTGGGCGGCCATCGGCTCGTTCTGCACCGTGACGCCCCACACCGGGACGCCCTCGGCTCGGTAGGCCTCGATGAAGCGCACGAAGCACTGCGCCCAGGCCGCGCGGCACTCGGGGCGCAAGCGGCCGCCGCCGCTCATCGCGGCGTTGGTCTTCATCCAGGCCGGCGGGCTCCACGGCGAGACCAGCAGGGCTATCGGCCGCCCGGCGGCGCGCAGCGCGGCCTGGATGAAGGGAAGCAGCGCCTGGCGGTCGCGTTCGATGCTGAAGTGCGCGAGGTCGAAGTCCCCAGGCACCTCGGCGTGGGCGTAGTGGCCCAGCGCGAAGTCGCAGCTGTTCATGGGCACCCGGCACAGCGTGTAGCCGTGGCCCCGCACCGGGTCGAAGCAGGCCTGCAGCACCTCGGCCCGGCGTTCGGGGCCGAGCCGCTGCCAGGTGACGGCGGCGGCCTCGGTGAAGGCGCCGCCGAAGCCCAGCAGGGTCTGGAACCGGCGCGTCGTGTCGACCCAGACCCGGGGCAGGGCCTCGTCGCCGGGCCTGGCCTCGGGCGGCGCCGGCTGTTCGGCCAGCGCCTGGCCCGAGCCGCGGGCGGTCAGGATGCGGCGCATCCGGCGGGCGTCGCGCGGGTCATCGCCAGTGCTGCGGCCAATGCCTACTTCGACCAGAAGATGTTGTCGATGTAGATCGGCGTCTTGTTGCCCTTGATCGTGGTGTTGCCGGTCGCGTCGTAGACGTCGTTGACAACGAACGGGTTGGTCACCTTGGTCAGGTCGAACTTGGCATTGGCCGGCGTGTTGCCGAACGACGGCGCGCCGCCCGCCTTCAGCGCGCTGATCGGGATCGACACCTCGTGCCACTGGCCGTCGTTGACGTAGCCATAGCCGTCTGCGTTGCTGTTGCTGACCGTGATGTAGACGTCGTAGGCCGAGATGCCGCTGCCGGTCAGGAAGCCGAAGCGCAGCTTGCCGGGGTAGGTCGTCTTGATGCGGAAGTTCAGCTTGCCGGCCGCCTCGAAGGCACTCAGGTCGGTCGAGGCGTTGCTGGTCGCGAACAGGCCCCAGCCGTAGGCGGCAGGCGACGGCCCGACCTCGAGGTAGTGGAAGCCTTCGCCGTCGGCGGCCGTGCCGGTGAACTCGCCGGCGAAGGCGGTCGGCGGGCTGTCCCAGCCGAAGAACTTCAGCCTCAGGTCGGCCAGCGCGGCTGGGCGGGGGATCGGGTCGACCCGGACCTCGCCGGCCGTGGCGGTGTCGGAATACAGCGTGTAGCGGTCGGCCGTCACGACGCTGTCGACGATGGTCGGCGCGTACACCGCATCGGCCTGGGTGTAGGTGGGCGGCACGTCCCACAGGCTTTGAGGGTACAGCGCCGGGTCCTGGATCACGTAGCGCGCCTTGCGGGCGACGGTGAACAGGCCCCATTTGTCGTCGTCGCCCTTCCAGGGCTCGTCGAAGGCCTCGAAGTAGACGATGCTCACCGGGCCCTGGCCGCTGGCCCGGGCCTGGGCGCTCCAGGCGTTGAGGCGGTCGACGTACATCTTCTGGTTCACCGGATGGGCGCGGTTGGCGGTGTTGCCGACCGGCTCGGCCTTCCAGCCGGTCTCGCCGATGATGATCGGCTTGGCCTGCTGGCCCAGGCTGTCCAGGTGCGCCCGCACCGCGGCGTACTCGCTCTTGGCCGCTTCGATCGCGGCATCCATCATCGCGACGGCGCGCTCGGATTCGGGCACGGCCTGCTGCTGCCAATCCCAGGCGGGCACGGCCGGCGGCACGGTGTCGAGCAGCGGATAGGTGTGCATCGAGACGAAGTCGACCGCGTCGATCACCAATCTGGGGCTCTTCCATTCCGGCGGGTTTTTCGCCGCATAGAAGGCCCAGTTGTCGTCGCTGGTCAGCGGCTGGCCGACGCGGTCGCGAACGTACTTGATGTAGCCCGCGACCACCGTCG
This sequence comes from Burkholderiaceae bacterium, assembly GCA_016790515.1. Classification (GTDB taxonomy): domain Bacteria; phylum Pseudomonadota; class Gammaproteobacteria; order Burkholderiales; family Burkholderiaceae_C; genus Pseudaquabacterium. The sequence goes on from JAEUOY010000168.1 coordinate 10,314, forward strand.
GCGACGAGGCGATCGCGAAGGCCGACCACGACACCAGCGTCTCGTTGCCGACGCTGACGGCCAGCACGATGTCCTTGTAGTCGTTGGCCAGCTTGATCGCACGGTCGACCTCGCCCTGGTTGAACGCCTTGTTGGCCGCCACCTCCGCCGGAGAGCGGTTCTCGGGCTCCTCGCTGAAGATGTAGGCGCCCAGCATCACCTTGAAGTCGAGCTTGTCGTCGTGGATGATGCGCAGCAGGCGTGCGGCCACCTTGTCCGAACTGTCGAACACCCGCAGCAGCGTGAACTTGCCCATCGCCAGCAGCGCCAGGTCTTCACGGACCATCGCGTCGGTGATGTCCTCGGTGTCGCGGTTGTTGCTGCGGAACGGCGAATAGGCCACCGCCTTGCGCTTGCTGAATTCGGGGCTGAGCGGGCGGGCATCGGGCCCAGTCGGCGGCACCGTGCCGCTGCCGGCGATGTCGACCCCCGTCGGCGGTACCGTGCCGCCGCCGCCGCAGGCGGCCAGCACCAGCGCCAGGGCGAGGGCCAATGCCGCGGCCAGCAGCAGACGCAACGGGTGGGCGGGGGTGACTTGCATGGTGTGCGAACCGGTGGAGTTCATGGCGTGGACCTCGGTCAGACCGGCCTCAGAAGGCGTAGACGACGCCGATGCCGACGTAGTTGCCGCTGCGCGCGACCCGTGAATCGACGTTGGTGAACGCGGCATTGCCGGGCATCGACATCGGCGACAGGCTGCAGGTGCCGGGCACGCGGTTGGGCTGGCCGTTGCAGCCCTTGGACACGGCATCGAGCCCGTAGCGGATGTAGCCGCCCATGCCGTAGACCTGCAGGCCGCGCAACTCGCCGGCGAACTCGTAGGTCAGCTGCACCGTGTTCCAGGTCACCGAGTTGCTCTGGCCGTCCTCGGTCGGGTTGTCGGTGCTGGCCTTGCCGAGGCGGGTCATCCCGGTGGCGGCGATCCACTGGCCCATGCGGTAACGCAGGCCCAGCAGCCAGTCGGTCGAGTTGGCCGCATAGCCGCGGTAGATGCCGCCGCCCAGGTCCTGGGTCCAGTCGACGTTGAACATGCTGTTCCACTGCGCGACACCGCTGCTGTCGATCTTGGTGATCGTCGCGTAGGCGCCGCTCCAGCGGTTGTGCTTGAGGCCGCCCGAGACCTCCCACTGCGGCGTAAGCTGGTACCGGCCCATCAGCAGCGCGACGCTCTGCCCCGAACTGCCGAGCTTGGCGTCGTCTTCCGAGAACGGGGTCAGGCCGGTGAAGGGGCCGTGGCTCCAGGCCGAAGGCGTGCCGTTGCGGGCATCCTGATAGCTGGCGTCGATCACCAGATCGCCGCGGTAGTACTGGGCGTAGAACTCCCAGAACTGTGGCTTGTTCTTCTTGAAGTCGGTGTTGCCCATGTCGTAGGTGGCCTCGAGCACCAGGTCGCCGTCGAGCACGTCGAGCGGCCGCGTGGTGACGCGGATCGCCTTGGTCAGCAGGCCGTAGCCGGCGCCGGCCGAGCCCCAGACGTCGGACAGGCCGACATTGCTGCCATACGGGTAGTCGGCCACGCTCCAGGTGCGGGTGGTCATCGTGCCGATGCGCACGCTGCCGTAGTCTTCATGGCTGAGCGCGATGTTCTTCTCGTACAGGAAGCCGGGGATGTCTTCCTTGCCGTCGCGCCAGCGCTGGCTCAGCAGGCCTTGGAGCTTGTAGCCGCCGCCGAGGTCGAACTTCACACCGAGGTAGGGTTGGAACAGCGTGGTGTGCAGCCCGTGGTCCTTGAATTCGGCGCCGGGCACCAGCTCGTCGGCCCAGTAGCGCTGCTTGTTCTCCTGCGGGAACTTCTGGCAGTCGGGGCAATTGTTGGAGTTGTGCGTGAACTCGGCCTTGGCGAAGCCGTTGAGGCTGAACGGGCCGAAGTCCACCGCCTGGCTGGCCGGCGCCAGCAACGCTGCCGCGGCCGCCAGCGCCGCTTGCAGCGGGCGCAGCCCGCGTGCCGGAGAGGCCACTGAACGACGCAGGGAGGGTTCGAGTTTCATGGTGTTCGCCGCGGTGGAGGTGCGAGGGCCCGCGACACCGGCGGCAGCCCGCAGGCTGAAAGCGCTTTCAGTGTCGAAACCCGAGGGTAGGGGATCGCGCCCTCGGCCGTCAATCGCGGTGGGGGCCGTGTTTTCCCTTGCTCGGCAGTTGCGCATCGGCCGGCCGCACGCAACGGTCGGGCCGGCCGGACGCGGGTAAACGCGAGGGCGAACCTGAAAGCGCTTTCAATATCATCGCCGGCAACGGCAACCGAAGCCGTGAAGGAGCCGCTCGTGCCGACCGTCCGCCAACTGTTCGACCTGTTCAGGATCCTGTTCGTCGCCTGCGGGCTGATCGCCGGCGCCGGGGCCGGTGCCCAGCCGGTCAAGCTGGGGGCGGGCACCTACTTCCTGGCGCCGAAGGGCAAGGATGCCCCGCCGCCGGCCGCGCCCGGCCGCACCGAGGCGATGATGAAGCTCGCCGCGCCGACCAGCCAGTGGTACTCGACGCTGCTGTTCAACCCCGAGCCGGAGGCGCTGTTCGTGCAGCCGCTGACGGTGCGCACGTCCAAGGCCGGCCTGGAAGTGGCGCTGCCGTCCAAGACCGTGGTGCCGACCGAGCGCAAGGACGTCGAGATCCACTACCCGCACCGCGATCCGATCGTGATCTCGCCGCTGGCCTTCGCGCCCGGCCCGGCCAAGCTGGCCAGGCGCGGCGACTGGTCGATCGACGTCTCGATGGGGCAGGGCGCCGACGAGATGACGGTGTCGGTGGCCCGCGGCATGCCCTATGCCCAGGTGCGGATCTCGCGCGGCGACGTGCGCGTGCGACTGCCGGCCGCCGGCGAGCGCGTCGGCGCCGGGCCCGACGCCCGCGTGCTGGCGCTGCGCGTGGGCGGCAAGACCTATGCGCTGTTCGGCCCGACCGGCGTGGCCTGGGAGTCCGTCTCGGCCACCGAGTGGGTCGGCCGGCTGCCCGCCGGCAAGGGCTACCTGTCGGCTGCCGCGCTGCCCGACGACAAGCCCGAGACGCTGGCGCTGTTCACCCGCCACGCCTACGCGTTCGTCACCGACTCGCGGGTCGACTGGCGCTACGACAGCGCGGCCAGCAAGGTGGTCAGCACCTTCACCGCCACCACCCAGCCGATGGAAGGCGCCGACAACGGCCCGCTGCTCGGCCTGTACCCGCACCAGTGGTTCAACAACGCCTCGGTGGCCGACAAGCTGGGGCCGGCGTTCGAGACCGTGCGCGGCAAGATCCGGCTGCTGGCCGCGCCGCGCTTCGAGGTCACCACCGTCTACAACGGCTTCGTGCCGCACTGGCCGGGTGTCACCGCCGGCCCCGGGCTCGACCAGTTGACGGATTTGCTGAAGGCCGACCTGCGCCGGCGCCGCGAATTGATCCCGATCAAGGAGAACAAGGACAACTGGCGCGTCAGCGCCTACTGGCAGGGCAAGGGCGTGGCCCGCGCCACCCAGCTGATGGCGGTGGCCGAGCAGCAGGGCGACATGACCGGCCGCGACCAACTGCTGGCGATCGCCAAGGAGCGCATGGAGTTCTGGTTCGGCGGACAGGGCAGCGCCTCGTACTTCCACCTCGACAAGCGGCTGGGCACCGTGGTGACCTACCCCGACGAGTTCTTCGCGGTCGAGCAGATGAACGACCACCACTTCCACTACGGCTACTGGATCCGCGCCGCTGCCGAGATCGCGCTGCGCGATCCGAAATGGGCCGCCAAGGACCAGTGGGGCGGCATGGTCGACCTGCTGGTGGCCGACATCGCCACCGCCGAACGTGGCCGCGCCGATTTCCCGTTCCTGCGCAACTTCGACCCGTACGAGGGTCATTCCTGGGCCTCGGGCGTCGGCCTCGGTGAGTGGGGCAACAACCAGGAATCGTCGTCGGAGGCCGTCAACGCCTGGGCCGGGCTGATCCTGTGGGGCGAGGTCACCGGCAACAAGGCGCTGCGCGACCTGGGCGTCTACATGTACGCCACCGAGACCGACGCGATCAACCACTACTGGTTCGACATCCACGGCCTGGTGTTCGCCCCCGAGTACAAGAACGTCGAGGTCAGCATGCTGTTCGGCGGCAAGTACGCGCACAACACCTGGTGGACCGACGAGCCGCGCCAGATCAAGGGCATCAACCTGCTGCCGGTGACCACCGCGTCGGCCTACATGGGGCGCGAGCCGAAGTTCATCCTGCGCAGCATGGGCACGCTCGAGGGAGATACCCAGCTGTACCTGTCGCGCGGCAAGGGCTATTCCGACGTGCCCAAGGACATCTGGCAGGACATCTTCGCCAAGTACCTGGCGCTGGCCGATCCCGCCGCCGCGCTGGCCAAGTGGGACCGCTGGGGCAGCGTCGAACTGGGCGACACGCGCAGCCACACGCTGCACTGGATGCTGAGCCTGCAGGCGATGGGCACGCCCGATTTCAGCGTGTCGGCCGACACGCCGCTGCACGCGGTGTTCCGCCGCCCCGATGGCCAGAAGACCTACCTCGCCTACAACGCCTCGGCCGCGCCGCTGGCGGTGCGCTTCTCCGACGGCAAGGTGCTGACCGTGGCGCCGGGCAGCCTGGCGCGGTCGAACTGAAGGCCGGCGCCGGAGTGGAAACCCTCGGTCCGTCCGCTCACGGCCGAGACCAAGGGAAATCCACGACGCCGCAGGCTTGCCAAGCAGCCATCCCCTTTCTATGCTGTCATGAAAGCGCTTTCAGATTTTGGCGGACGAGGGTCCGCCGCTGCCGCCGGGGCCGTCTGCCCGCCCGGCCCTCTTCCACCCCGTCGAACCCGGATCGACCTCGAGCCTGCAGGAATTACGCTATGACTCAGCATCTCAAGCACTTCTCGGTGTCGGCCTGCGCGCTGGCGGTCTCGCTGCTGATCTCGGCCTGCGGCGGCGCCGATCCCGCCGACTCGGTGCCGCCGACCGTGACCATCACCGACAACGTGTCGGCGGCCACTGCCAACGGCCCGGTGACCTTCACCTTCAGCTTCAGCGAGGACGTCGGCTCGAGCTTCGCGGCCGAGGACATCACCGTCACCGGAGGCACCGCAGGCACGCTGACGAAAGTGGATGCGACCCACTACACGCTGGTGGTCACGCCGGCCGCCGGCTCGACCGGCACGATCAGCGTCGGCGTCGCGGCCCTGATGTTCACCGACCTGGCGCTGAACGGCAACACCGTGGCAGCCTCGGCGCAGCAGGCCTACGACACGACGGTCGCCCCGCCGCCTTCGGGCTACACCGGCACCTGCACCGCGGCGCCGTGCATCGACTTCAGCGCCGCCGGTCTGGCGATGACGCCGTTCGGCGGCCTGGCCGCCGAGATCGCCGCCGATCCGGTGGATGCCACCAACAAGGTCGGCAAGCTGACCAAGGTGGCGGCCAACGAGACCTGGGCCGGTGCCACCATCGACCCCAGCGGCAACGGCGCCAACGTGGTGCCGGCGATCGGCTTCTCGACCAGCAAGATCATCACGCTGCGCGTCTATTCGCCGGCGGCCGGCGAGACGATCATGCTGAAGGTCGAGAACTCGGGCGATGGCGCGGTCAACATGGAGAAGCAGGCGACGACCACCCAGTCGGCGACCTGGGAAACGCTCAGCTTCGACTATGCGACCCCCAGCGCCGGCAGCTGGGACCCCAGCAAGGTCTACGACCGGGTCAGCGTGTTCCCGCACTTCGGCAGCAAGGTCGGCGCCGACAGCGTGTACTACATCGACGAGCTGAAGTACGCCGCGGCCAGCGCGCCCCCGGTGGGCTGCGGCACGACCGAACCCACCTGCGCTCCGACCACGGTGGTCCCGGCCGGGTCCATCGTCATCTACAACGACGCGGGCAGTATCGGCGGCCTGGACACCTTCCCGGTCTGGGGCCAGAACCCGCCGGTGGTCGGCAGCGAGCCGACGATCGCCGGCAACAAGGTGCTGAAGTACAGCTTCGGCGCGCTCTACCAGGGCATCGACTGGTCGTCCAACCCGCAGAACGTGTCGGCCAAGGGCATGCTGCACCTGGACGTCTGGTCAGCCGACGTCGCCAGCGTCAAGGTGTCGCTGATCGGCGGCGGCGCCGAGAACGGCATCACCAAGCCGCTGACCGCCGGCGCCTGGAACAGCCTGGACATCGACCTGAGCCAGTACACCTCGCCCGACAAGACCAAGGTCATCCAGATCAAGCTGGAGCCGAACGTGGCCGGCACGATCTACGTCGACAACATCTTCTTCCACGGCACGGCCGCCGGTGGTGGTGGCGGCGGCAATTTCACCGGTGGCATCTTCGCGGCCGACTACATCGGCAACCTGAGTGCCGACACCGCCCAGTCCACGCTGGGCGGCAAGGTCGGCTTTTTCCAAGACCCGCGTCTGTACGCCAACAAGGCCTTCGAAGACGGCGGTGTGGCCGGCACCGCCGTCAACCCGGGCGGCGTGCCCAACGTCTACTACGGCATCGGCAAGTTGACGCCGGTACTTACCGACGCCTATTTCGGAGGCTTCGTCAACGCGCCCAGCAACGGCAGCGCCGACGCCTCGGCCTACTCGAAGATCAAGCTGAAGTTCTGGGGCGACGCCGAGTCGTGGGAGAAGCCCAACTTCACCGCGACGGTCGACGTCCTGGTGCAGGGCCCCGCGAACGCAGCCTGCGCCAATGGCTCGGGCCGGCCCGAACTGCTGAAGGCGGTGACGGCGCAGAAGATCGGCGCCGGCTCGGAGTACATCATTGCGAAGACCGACTTCACGTTGGTCGAAAGCTGCGGCGGCGCCTACACGGTGAACAGCGTCTGGTCGGCAATCGGCGCAGTGGTCGTGCGGCTGGCCGGCACCAACCTGCAGTACTTGAACTCGGTGCCGAGCACGCCGGTGTCGTTCCCGACCTTCATCAACATCGGTCCGATCTCGTTCATCAACTGAGCCCGGCGGCCCACGCCGTCTGCCGGGCCGTTCAGCCTGCAGGCCAGCCCGCCAGTCGCCCCGCAGCGGACCGTATCGTTCATCCCAGGAAGCCATCATGTCGCTCCTCATCCGCCTGACCTTGACTGCCCTCGCAGTCTTCTCGCTGGCATCGTGCGGCGGCGGCTCCGCGGAAGCGCCGCCGCTGCAGACCTCGGGCCGGGTGGTGGAGGGCTACCTGAGCGGCGCGACGGTGCTGTGCGACGGCAACGGCAACGGGGTCGCCGATTCGGGCGAGGTCACCGTCACCACCGACTCGGGCGGCAACTTCACCTTTCCCGCGCCGGGCTGCGCGTCGGGCATGACGGCCACCGGCGGCACCGACGTCGACACCGGCATCGCGTTCAAGGGGGTGCTGAAGGCCCCGGCCGGCGCCACCGTCGTCACGCCGCTGACCACCCTGATGGTCGGCGGCATGAGCCAGGAACGCGTGATCGCCGCGCTGGGCCTGCCCGCCGGCACCGACATCCCGAACGCCAACCCGGTGTTCGACCCCGAGCTGATGAAGCGGTCGCTGGCGGTCGAGCAGCTGCTGATCAAGACCACCGAGATGTTTGCAGGCCTGGGCGGCGACACGGCCGACGCGACGATGCGCGCCGTCTATGCCGAGGTCGCCGCCGCCCATGCCATCCTGCTCCAGGGCGGCGGGACCCTGATCGCCGGCACCGAGATGGATTCGATCGTGGTCGCCCAGCTGGTCAAGGTCGCGGCGCAGCGCGTTGCGCTGTCGCCGTCGGTGGGCAGTGCGGTCAAGGCCGCGCTGGCGGAACTCAACGCCGAATCGCTGGGCATCGCCACCTCGGGCGGCCTGACGGCGCAGGCCGAACACATCCTGAAGGCGGCCAACGGCGCGATCACCGCGGCAGCCACTGCCAGCCAGAAGGACACGACGATCACCGAGTTCGTGACGGACAACAAGGATCTGCTGAAGGCGGCACCGTCCTCGGCCACCTACCTGGCGGGCGCCGTCCTGACCGAGCAGGTCGTCGAGGGCCTCGGCGGCACGCCGGAGGTACCTGTCGAACCGGGCGCGCCGGCGACCTTCCCGATCAGCTTCGATGGCGCGTCGGCCGTGCCCTTCACCGGCTTCAACGGCGCCGAAGGCAGCACGATCGAGGCCGGTCCGGCGGACGGCAGCGGCAAGGCGCTGAAGATCCTCAGGTCGGGTGGCGAGCCCTATGCCGGGGCGTTCATCACCACCGAGACGATGCCGCTCGCGGCCGACAAGAAGACGTTCACGGCGCGGGTCTATTCGCCAAAGGCCGGGATCCCGATGGTGCTGAAGGTGGAGGGTGCCAACGGCCTGAGTTCGGCCGACTTCCAGGCCACGACGGGCGTCGTGGCCGGCTGGCAGACGCTGACCTGGATCGCCACCGGGCTGGACCTCAGCAAGACCTACAACAAGCTGACCCTGCTGCCGAACCTCGGCACGGTCGACGCGGCGCCGGGGCAGTCGTACTACTTCGACGACATCAACCTGGTCAAGGACAGCGGCACGACGCCGCCGTCCACCGAAACACCGCTGCCGATCGATTTCGACAGCGCCGTGCCGACCACCTTCGGCCAGTTCGGCGCCGGCGCGGCGATCGCGGTGGCGGCCGGCCCGGCCGGCGGCTCGGGCAATGCGGCCAAGTTCACCAAGTCGGCGGGTGACACCTGGGCCGGCTTCTTCTTCCCGACCGCGACCATTCCGTTCACCAGTACCAGCAGGACGATCACTGCCAAGGTCTACTCACCCAAGGCCGGCGCGGTGATGGTGATGAAGGCCGAGAACGGGAACGTCTCGGCAGGCATCTCGTCCGGCGACGTGCCGGCCACGGCGACGACGGTGGTGGGCTGGCAGACGATGACCTGGGTCTTCACCAGCAAGGTGGATGTCGGCAAGACCTACAACTCGATCGCCATCATCCCGGACAGCGGGGTCGTCGGGTCGGGCCAGGCCTACTACTTCGACGACATCACGCTCGTGACCGACAGCGGCAGTCCGCCGTCGGGGTCCACCGAAACGCCGCTGCCGATCAACTTCGACGACGCCCTGCCGAGCACGCTGGGGCAGTTCGGCGCCGGCGCGGCGATCTCGGTGGCGGCCGGCCCGACCGGCGGCTCGGGCAATGCGGCCAAGTTCACCAAGTCGGCGGGCGACACCTGGGCCGGCTTCTACTTCCCGACCGCGACCATTCCGTTCAGCAGCACCCAGAGAACCATCACGGCCCGCGTCTACTCGCCCAAGGCCGGCGCGGTGATGGTGATGAAGGCCGAGAACGGGAACGCCTCGGCAGGCATCTCGTCCGGCGAGGTGCCGGCCACGGCGACGACGGTGGTGGGCTGGCAGACGATGACCTGGGTCTTCACCAGCAAGGTGGACCTCGGCAAGACCTACAACTCGATCGCCATCATCCCGGACAGCGGGGTCGTCGGGTCGGGCCAGGCCTACTACTTCGACGACGTCACGCTCGTCACGGACGGCTCCGTTGCGCCCGGGCCGACCGACTACCTGGCCCTGGTCGCCGACACGATCAGCCTGGTCAACGGAGCCAGCAAGACCGACTACACGATGGCCCAGTTCGAGTCCGATGCCGGCATCCGCGTGGGCTGGCCGATCCCGTCGCCGATGCTGATGAAGGTGCCGCTGATGGAGGTCGGCAACGTCACGCTGCCGGCCGACCTGAAGGTCACCGCCGGGGTGTCGATCACCGAAACGGTGGCCGGCGGCAGGGGTGAGATCCAGGCCTACATCGCCAACGTCGACGTCAGGAAGACGGGCACCAGCCTCGAGATCGCCGTGCCGACGACGGCGCCCGACTCGCTCGCCTACACCGTGTCGACCGACGCGAAGAAGAAGATGGTGATCGACTTCGGCGGCGGCGTGAAGGGCGTCAGCGCCACGCTGACGACGGCGGCCAACATGACCAACAGCCTGGTCTTCGGTGAAGTCGTCCAGTACGCGATCAACAGCATCAGCGGCCAGGGCTTCACCGGCATCTACGGGCTTCGCGGCAAGTACCGGGTGACGGTGGTTCTCACCGGCATTCCGCTGCGCCGGGCCGACGGCAGCGCGCTGCCGAACCTGTCCGTCGTCGTTCCGACGCAATTGGGAGCCGGTGGCGCCGTCGCGGCAAGCAAGACGGTCACCGGCCCGGGCCTGGTCGGCCATGTCGTCTTGGTCGACTGAGGCGGGCGTTGCGCGGATGACGATCGACCGGCATTCATCAGGCCCGGGCGCCCGCGGCCGGGCTCCGGTGGCCCGGCGCTGCCCGAGGCTGGCCGGCTTGCTGGCCGCCGCCGTCGCCGCGCCGGCCGCCCTGGCGGCCCCGCTCGACGCGCTGCTCACCGCCACGCCCGAGCGTGCCGACCCGCGCGGCCGGGTCGAACTGGGGTTCGACAAGGCGGTCGGTGCGCTCGACTTCTCGACCTCCTCCGACCCGTCGGGGCAGACCCCGGCGATCACCCAGGGCGACTACAGCGGCGCGCAGATGCACGCGGCATGGCGGGCGACCGACCGGCTGTGGCTGTCGGGCGGGCTGTGGCAGCGGCGCATCCACAATGCCGTCGACCGCTTCGACTACCGCAGCTGGCAGCTCGCCGGCCAGTACCGGTTCAACGATGCGGCCGGCGCGGTGCCGGCCTTCGCGCTGCGCCTGTCGGGCTGGGGCAACCAGGCCTCGGAGACCGCGGCGACCACCCCGGTGCGGGTGCCGGGCGCGGTGCTGAACACGGTGACCGTCGCCGACCCGGCCGACCGCAACCTGCAGGCCGATCTGGTCGCCACCTGGCCGCTGTCGTCGCAGCTGGACGTCACCGGACTGCTCAGCGTCGGCTCGACCAAGCTGTCCTACGGCGGCCTCACGGCGACCACCAGCGTCGCCGGCTGCAACTACCACCTGCAGTTCACCGGCAACGACATCTTTGGCACGCTGATCGAGCCCTGTGCCGGCAGCGGCGGCGCGGTGATCAGGCAGTTCTACGACAGCAGCGGCGACTACGGCGTCGACGTCGCGCGCGAGATCGCCTGGAGCGGCCGCTTCATGCAGTTCGGCGCCAACGCCCAGTGGCGCGACGGCCCCTGGTCGGTGGCCGGCGGCTACCTGTTCTACACGATCAGGCGCGACGACGTCGACGACATCCTGGCCCGCCGCGGCAACCCGGTGTACCGCCACAACCACCAGCTGATGTTCGAGGCCGCCTACAAGCTGAACCCGAACTGGAGCCCGTTCGCCCGCGCACAGATCAACAGCAATCTGTTCTTCAACGACATCCCGGTCACCTACAACGCCAGCACCTCGAGCAGCTTCGGCACCGCACTGTCGGTCGTCACGATCGGGTTGCGCGGCGGGTTCTGACCCGTACGAGCCGCCGGCCCTGGTTCAGGAGGCCAGTTTCAGGGCCACCAGGATGCGCGCCACCATGTTGTAGGCGGCGATCACGCCGACGATCTCGAACACCTGCTGATCGCTGACCAGGGCCTCGCGCAACCGGTCGAAGGTCGCGTCGCCCACCTGGACCTCGCGGGTCATCTCGACCACCAGCGCCAGCACCGCCTGCTGGGTGGCATCGAACACCGGGTCGGCGGCCAGCGCCGGCTCGTCGCCGAGGCGGCGCAGCGCGGCGAGCTGGGCTTCGCTGGCGCCGGCGGCCAGGTACAGCGGCGCATGGTGGTGCATCTCGAAGTCGGCGCGGTTCAGCGCCGCGACGCCGCACATCGCCAGCTCGCGCAGCAGCGGCGGCACCGTCAGCGCGGTGCGCACCCGGCCCATGAACTCGCCCCAGCCGGCGGCGAACGCCGGGCTGTGCAGCAGCAGCCGGTCCAGGTCGAGCAGCGCGCCGCCGCGGCGCTGGCGGATCGCCGCCACCAGTTCCGGCGGGCCGACCTGGTCGTCGGTGAGCAGGGGCAGTCGGGTCATCGGCGTCTCCGGCGGAGCGGGCCGTCGATTCTGCCGGGCCGGGAACGGTCGGCTTTGGCGGTGCGGCACCTGCCGCCCGCTGGACCTGAAGCCGGGGGGGCACGAGAGAAAAGCGCCGGCCGATCGAGTCGGCCGGCGCCCCGGCGGAGCGAAGAGCCGCGGCTCAGGCGGCTTGCGCGATCAGCGGCCGGATGTTCTGGGCCAGGTTGCCCTTGGGCCCCTGCACCAGTTCGAAGCTGACCTTGCTGCCCTGCTTGAGCGTACGGAATCCCTCCATGGCGATCGCCGAGAAATGGGCGAAGACATCCGGCCCGCCTTCTTCGGGTTCGATGAATCCGAAACCCTTGGCGTCATTGAACCACTTGACAGTTCCCATCAACATCGCGTACTCCGGCATCACCCTCGATTGCTGAGGGATGGCGGGATTCTGCGGACGGCCGCCGGAGGTCGTCTAGGCGGAGTGCTGGACCGTTGTTGTCATGTCTTCCCTACAAGGCGGGCGCCCGCCGCATCAGCCGGTGCCGGCGGCCGCTTTTCAGGCCTTGTCGTCCGGGATTGAGGCGCAATATCCAGGACAGGACCACGTTGGCCAGCCCGACTCGATAGAATGGATCATGCCCCAGGACGACCCGCCTGCCCCGCCGCCGAAGCCGCCGGCGCAGCCGCGCCGCGGCGACAGCGGCGCGGTCGTGGCCGAGCGCAAGACGGCGCGCACCAAACCGCCGCAGATGTACCAGGTGGTGCTGCTCAACGACGACTACACCCCGATGGAGTTCGTGGTCATGGTGTTGCAGCAATACTTCAAGCGTGATCTCGAGACGGCGACGCTGATCATGCTGAAGATCCACCACGAAGGGCGCGGCGTCTGCGGTGTCTACACCAAGGACGTCGCGGCCACCAAGGTCGAACTCGTGCTCGCCGCGGCCCGTCGCGCCGGGCATCCGCTTCAGTGCATTATGGAGGCCGCATGATTGCGCAAGAACTGGAAGTCAGCCTGCACATGGCGTTCGTCGAGGCGCGCCAGCAGCGCCACGAGTTCATCACCGTCGAGCACCTGCTGCTGGCGCTGCTCGACAACCCCTCGGCGGCCGAGGTGCTGAAGGCCTGCGCGGCCAACATCGACGACCTGCGCAAGAGCCTGACCACCTTCATCAAGGAAAACACCCCCACCGTCGGCGGCACCGAAGAGGTCGACACGCAGCCGACGCTGGGCTTCCAGCGGGTGATCCAGCGCGCGATCATGCACGTGCAGTCCACCGGCTCGGGCAAGAAGGAAGTCACCGGCGCCAACGTGCTGGTGGCGATCTTCGGCGAGAAGGATTCGCACGCCGTCTATTACCTGCACCAGCAGGGCGTGACCCGGCTCGACGTCGTCAACTTCATCGCCCACGGCATCAAGAAGAGCGAGCCGCCGGAGCCGACCAAGGGCAGCGAATCGGGCGGCGGCGAATCCGAGAAGGAAGACACCAGCGCCGAGTCCGGCAAGGGCTCGCCGCTGGACCAGTTCACGCAGAACCTGAACCAGCAGGCCCGTGACGGCAAGATCGACCCGCTGATCGGCCGCGATGCCGAGGTCGAGCGGGTGATCCAGATCCTCTGCCGCCGGCGCAAGAACAATCCGCTGCTGGTCGGCGAGGCCGGCGTCGGCAAGACCGCGATCGCCGAGGGCCTGGCCTGGCGCATCACCCAGGCCGACGTGCCCGAGGTGCTGGCCAGCTCCACCGTCTACGCGCTCGACATGGGCGCGCTGCTGGCCGGCACCAAGTACCGCGGCGATTTCGAGCAGCGTCTGAAGGGCGTGCTCAAGCAGCTGAAGGACCAGCCCAACGCGATCCTGTTCGTCGACGAGATCCACACGCTGATCGGCGCCGGCGCCGCCTCGGGCGGCACCCTCGACGCGTCCAACCTGCTGAAGCCGGCGCTGGCCAGCGGCGCGATGAAGTGCATCGGCGCGACCACCTTCACCGAATACCGCGGCATCTTCGAGAAGGACGCGGCGCTGTCGCGGCGCTTCCAGAAGGTCGACGTCGTCGAGCCGTCGGTCGAGCAGACGGTGGAGATCCTGAAGGGCCTGAAGTCGCGCTTCGAGGACCACCACAACGTCAAGTACGCGCTGGGCGCGCTGCAGGCCGCGGCCGAGCTGTCGGCCAAGTTCATCAACGACCGCCACCTGCCCGACAAGGCGATCGACGTGATCGACGAAGCCGGCGCCGCGCAGCGCATCCTGCCCAAGAGCAAGCAGAAGAAGACCATCACCCGCAACGAGGTCGAGGAGATCGTCGCCAAGATCGCCCGCATCCCGCCCGCCTCGGTGTCCAACGACGATCGCGGCAAGTTGAAGAGTCTCGACCGCGACCTGAAGAGCGTCGTCTTCGGCCAGGATCCGGCGATCGATGCGCTGGCCTCGGCGATCAAGATGGCCCGCTCGGGCCTGGGCAAGCCCGACAAGCCGATCGGCAGCTTCCTGTTCTCGGGTCCCACCGGCGTCGGCAAGACCGAGGTCGCCAAGCAGCTGGCCTACATCCTGGGCATCGAGCTGATCCGCTTCGACATGTCCGAGTACATGGAGCGCCACGCGGTCAGCCGGCTGATCGGCGCGCCGCCGGGCTATGTCGGCTTCGACCAGGGCGGGCTGCTGACCGAGGCGATCACCAAGAAGCCGCACGCGGTGCTGCTGCTCGACGAGATCGAGAAGGCCCACCCCGACGTCTACAACGTGCTGCTGCAGGTGATGGACCACGGCTCGCTCACCGACAACAACGGGCGCAAGGCCGATTTCCGCAACGTCATCATCATCATGACGACCAATGCCGGCGCCGAGACGATGAACAAGGCGACGATCGGCTTCACCACCATGCGCGAGCAGGGCGACGAGATGGCCGACATCAAGCGCATGTTCACGCCCGAGTTCCGCAACCGGCTCGACGCCACCGTCAGTTTCCGCGCGCTCGACGAGGCGATCATCCTGCGCGTGGTCGACAAGTTCCTGCTGCAGCTCGAGGGCCAGCTGGCCGAGAAGAAGGTCGAGGTCACCTTCACCGACGCGCTGCGCAAGCATCTGGCGAAGAAGGGTTTCGACCCGCTGATGGGCGCGCGGCCGATGCAGCGGCTGATCCAGGACACGATCCGCCGCGCGCTGGCCGACGAACTGCTGTTCGGCCGCCTGGTCGACGGTGGCCGCCTGACGGTCGATGTCGACGACCAGGGCGAGGTGCAGCTGGAAATCCAGCCGCCGAAGAAGAGCGACAAGCCGAAGACCGAGCCCACGCCCGCTTGACCGCGGCTCGAACCCGGCTTGATCCCGATCAAGGCCCGCCGAACACCGCCGGGTCCTGCCGGTAATAGCGCGCCAGCAGCCCGTACAGCGCGGGGTGCTCGGCGCGCATCGCTTTGGGCGTGACGAAGAAGCTCTCGCTGGCCACCGCGAAGAATTCGTCGACGCCGGTCGCGCCGTAGGGGTCGAGCAGGGTCTCGGCGCCCGAGTCCACCTCGGCGCAGAAGCGCTCGTAGGCCGGAGCCATCACCGCGACCCAGGCCTCGCGCTCGGCCGCGCTGGCCAGCGGCGGCACGCCGTCGGCCTCGCCGTCGCCCATGTCCAGCACATGGGCGAACTCGTGGATCACGACGTTGTAGCCCCAGTCGGCCGATTCGCCCGACTCGGCCACGTCGCGCCAGCTCAGCATCACCGGGCCGCCGGCCATCGCCTCGCCGGCGAGCACCTCGTCCCATTCGTGGACGATGCCGTCGTCGTCCATCGTCTCGCGCCGGGCCACCACCTCGTCGGGGTGGACGACGATGCCGACGAAGCCGGCATAAGGTGCCAGCCCGAAGCGCAGCACCGGCAGCACCGCCTGCGCGGCGATGCACAGCGCGATCGCGTCGTCGACGACCAGACCGCCGGCGCCCGAGAACTCCTTCTGGTCGAGGAACAGGCTGGCCAGGCGGCGCAGTTCGGCCAGGTCGCCGGCCGGGCGCGCGGCCAGGAACGGCAGCCGGGCCAGTGTCAGGCGCCACAGCGCCTCGGGGATCGCGCGCCGCGCCAGCACCCGGGCCTCGCGGTGGGCCCGCCAGCGGCGAAGCAGGGCCATGACCATGGGCGGTCAGGCCGGCGCTGCCGCCAGGTCGAGCACCGCGAGCCCGTCGCCCGACAGGCGCAGCGCGCGTGCCCGCGGCGGCCCGTGGTCGAAATCCCAGTCGCTCATCACGTGCCGGACGCCACCGCCAGGCAGCGCGTGCACCGCCGGACGATGGGTGTGGCCGTGAATCATCGCCGCGGCGGCGGCCCGGCGCAGCCAGGCGGCGGCGGCCTCGTCGTCGACATCGCTCCAGCGCTCGGACGGCAGCGCGGCCTGGTGGGTCTGGCTGGCATCGCGCATCGCGCGGGCCTGGCGCTGGCGCTCGGCCAGCGGCTGGGCCAGGAAGCGCGCCTGCCATTCGGCGCCGCGCACCTGGGCGCGAAAGCGCTGGTAGTCGGTGTCGGCCAGGCACAGCGCGTCGCCGTGGGTCAGCAGCCAGCGCGTGCCGAAGGCCTGCAGCACCGTCGGGTCGGCCAGGCGCACGATGCCGGCGTCGGCCAGCAGTTCGTCGCCGACCAGGAAATCGCGGTTGCCGGGCAGGAAGCCCAGCCAGCGCCTGCGGCCGGCCTCGCGCAGCACCTGCAGGCACTCGCGCTCGAAGCCGAAGTGGCGGGCGTCGTCGCCGACCCAGACCTCGAACAGGTCGCCGAGCATCAGCACCGCATCGGCCGGCGTGCCGAGCAGGTGCTCGCGCCAGGCGGCGAAGGTGCGCGGCAGGTCGGCGTGCAGATGCACGTCCGACAGCAGGTCGATGCGGCGCCAGGCCGGGTCGGCCTGCAGCAGCGGGAAGGCCGGCGCGTCGGCGGGCACCGCGGCGTCAGGCGATCTCGGCCGCCTTCAGGATTGTCACCGCTTCCTTCGGCACGTCGTCGTGGAAGCCGCTGCGGCCGGTGGCCACCTGCTCGATCCTGTCGACCACGTCGGTGCCGGCCACCACCTTGCCGAACACCGCGTAGCCCCAGCCTTGCGCGCTCTCGCTCCTGAAGTTGAGGAAGTCGTTGTCGGTGGCGTTGATGAAGAACTGCGCGGTGGCCGAATGCGGCGCGCTGGTGCGCGCCATCGCCAGCGTGTACTTGTCGTTCTTCAGGCCGTTGCTGGCCTCGTTGCGGATCTCGGCGCCGGTGGGCTTCTGCTTCATGTCGGCGGTGAAGCCGCCACCCTGGATCATGAAGCCTTTGATCACGCGGTGGAAGATCGTGCCGTCGTAATGACCGTTGTTCACGTAGGCCAGGAAGTTGGCCACCGTCTGCGGCGCCCTGGCGTCGTCGAGTTCGATGCGGATGGCGCCCGCGCTGGTGCTGAGTTCGACGGTCTTGGTCATGTCATTTCTCCTGGATCAGGCTGGCTTGGTTGATGATGACGGGCTTTTGCGGCACGTTCTGGTGGCCGGCGCGGTTGCCGACCGGCACGGTCTTGATGCGGTCGACGACGTCCATGCCCTCGACCACCTGGCCGAAGACGGCATAGCCGTTGCCGTCGGGCGAGTTCCGGGCGTCCAGTCGCGCGTTGTCGGCGACGTTGATGAAGAACTGCGCGGTCGCCGAATCGGGTATGTTGGTCCGCGCCATCGCGACGCTGCCGCGCCGGTTCGACAGGCCGTTGCGCGACTCGAGCGGGATCGGCGACAGCGTCGGCTTCTCCTGCATCTCGGCGTTGAAGCCGCCGCCCTGGATCATGAAGCCGTCGATCACGCGGTGGAACACCAGCCCGTCGTAGTGGCCGGACTTGACGTACTGGACGAAGTTGGCGGCCGTCTTCGGCGCCTTGTCGGGCGCCAGCTCGATCACGATGTCGCCCATCGAGGTGGCGAGCTTGACCTTCTGGGCCCAGGCGGGCAGGGCCAGTGCCAGCGTGGCGACCAGGGCTGCGGCCAGGGCGGCGGGGCGTTCCATTCATCGGCTCCTAGGGGGCAATCTCGGGCGAACGAGGGCTGCGGGTTGCGCTCGCGAGGGGGGCGTCAGCGGGTGGCTGCCAGTTCGCGGACCAGGCGCAGCTTGGTCTTCAGCAGCGCCTCGACACGCGGGCCATCGGCCGCGGCCTCGTAGGCGCGCTGGGCCAGCCGGACGAACACGTCGCCCAGGTTCTCGTGGGCGACGCGGTAGTTCGGGTCCAGGCGCAGCGCGGTCTCCAGCAGGCTGCGCGCGCGGTCGAACTGGCCGGCGGCCGCCTGCATCACGGCCAGGTTGTTGTACGGCTCGGGCAGCTCGGGAAACTCCTCGGTCATGCGCTCGAACACGGCGGCCGCGTCGGCCGGACGGTCGGTCTCGGACAACAGCACGCCCTGCAGGAAGCGCAGCCGGGCGTCGCCCGGTCGCGCGGCCAGGGCCTGGTCGAGACGCTGCATCGCGCCGGCGCCGTCGCCGCCGCGGAACTGCTGCTCGATCTCGCGCGCGGACAAGGCAGGGTCGGCCGCCGCGCCCGCTTGCCCGGCGCCCAGCGCGAGCAGCAGGCCCGCCAGCAGCGCTAGCCGCGTCGCGCGCGGCGCGACCAGGGTCCGGGATTGTGGTGGTGCGTGCAAGCCGTGGGCCGAGCAAAAGGATCGAGGGTTGATCGAGGGCAAGAAGGCCCCCCGATGGCCGCGGCGCAGAGGGTGCCGAGGGGGTGCCGCCGCTATACTGAATCGATTGTATAGACCCCCCCGGGGATGCCGTGTCGGTGGCCTGTCGGGAACCCGAGCCGCCGCCCGGGTGTCGCTGCAGCCCCGCTCCCCACCCGTTCCTCCCCACTGATCACGGCCGCCGTTCCTGGCGGCCGCCTTCCGCACCGGCCGATGACGCTACGCCTGCACAACACGCTGACCCGCCGGCTCGAGCCCTTCGAGCCGATCACGCCCGGCCAGGTGCGCATGTACGTCTGCGGCATGACGATCTACGACCTGTGCCACATGGGCCATGCGCGGATGATGATGGCCTTCGACGTCGTCTACCGCTGGCTCGAGGCCAGCGGCTACCAGGTGACCTATGTGCGCAACATCACCGACATCGAGGACAAGATCATCCACCGCGCGGTCGAGCGCGGCATCACGATCCGCGCGCTGACCGACGAGATGATCGCCGCGATGCGGCAGGACCTGGCCGCCATCGGCACCGTGGCGCCGACCCACGAGCCGCGCGCCACCGACTACGTGCCGCAGATGCTGGCGATGATCGCCACGCTCGAGGACAAGGGCCTGGCCTACCGCGCCGGCGGCGGCCGGCCGGGCGGCGACGTCAACTTCGCGGTGCGCAGGTTCCCCGGCTACGGCAAGCTGTCGGGCAAGAGCCTGGACGAGTTGCGCGCCGGTGAACGGGTGGCGGTGGACGACGGCAAGGCCGACCCGCTCGACTTCGTGCTGTGGAAGGCCGCCAAGCCCGACGAACCCGACGACGCCAAGTTCGACGGCGGGCCGCGCGACTACGGCCCGGGCCGCCCGGGCTGGCACATCGAATGCTCGGCGATGAGCTGCGCGCTGCTCGGCGAGCGCTTCGACATCCACGGCGGCGGCATGGACCTGCAGTTCCCCCATCACGAGAACGAGATCGCGCAGAGCGAGGGCGCGCTGGGCCACCCGTTCGTCAACGTCTGGCTGCACAACGGCTTCCTCAACGTCGACAACGAGAAGATGTCCAAGAGCCTGGGCAACTTCTTCACGATCCGCGACGTGCTGAAGACCTTCGACGGCGAGACGCTGCGCTTCTTCATGCTGCGCACCCATTACCGCAGCCCGTTCAACTTCAGCGACCAGCTGCTCGACGACGCGCGCACCGCGCTGCGGCGGCTCTACACCGCGCTCGATGCGACCTGGGGCGGTGCACCCGTGCCGGCCGGCAACATCGCGATCGACTGGTCGCTGCCGCAGGCCGCGGCCTTCAAGGCGGCGATGGACGAGGACTTCAACACCCCCGGCGCGCTGGCGGTGCTGTTCGAGCTGGCCAACGAGTGCAACCGCAGCCGCTCGCCCGACACCGCGGCGCTGCTGCGCGCGCTGGCGGCCACGCTGGGAGTGCTGCAGCAACCGCCGCGCAGCTTCCTGCAGGCGCCGCAGCCCGGCGGCGGGCTCGACGAAGCCAGCATCGAGCGGTTGATCGCCGAGCGCGCCGCGGCCAAGGCGGCGAAGAACTTCGCCGGGGCCGACCGCATCCGCAAGGACCTGGCCGCTCAGGGCATCGAGTTGAAGGACTCGGCCGCCGGCACGACCTGGGTGAGGGCCTGAGCGTGCCCGATTCGAGCGCCCAGCGCGCCGCGCCGGCCGACGCTTCGCCGGCAACGGTGACGCCGCCCTACTGGGACGAGGCCTGCCGCCACCTGGCCCGGCGCGACCGGGTCATGAAGAAGCTGATCCCGAAGTTCGGCGAGGCGCGGCTGCAGAGCCGCGGCGACGCCTTCACGACGCTGGCGCGGTCGATCGTCGGCCAGCAGATCTCGGTGAAGGCCGCGCAGTCGGTCTGGGAGCGCTTCGCCGCTGAAGTCGGCGGGCCGTCGACCCGGCTCGCGCCGGCCTCGGTGCTGGCGCTGGACACGCCGACGCTGCGCGGCGCCGGCCTGTCGGCGCGCAAGGCCGAGTACCTGCTCGACCTGGCGCGGCATTTCGAGTCGGGCGTCGTGCACGTGCCGCTGTGGCAGCAGATGGACGACGAGGAGATCATCGACGAACTGGTCGCGATCCGCGGCATCGGCCGCTGGACCGCCGAGATGTTCCTGATCTTCCACCTGATGCGGCCCAACGTGCTGCCGCTGGACGACCTGGGGCTGATCAAGGGCATCTCGCTGGGCTACTTCAGCGGCGAGCCGGTGTCGCGCGCCGAGGCCCGCGAGCTCGGCGAGGCCTGGGCGCCGTACCGCTCGGTGGCCACCTGGTACATCTGGCGGAGCCTGGACCCGCTGCCGGTAGACTACTGAGCGATTTCCCACAACGGTCCGAAGCATGAGCGCGCCGGGCCGCTTCCAAGCGCGAATCCCGGAGCACGCAGTGCGGAGGGCAGTCCCATGAGCAAACGACATTTCCTCGACTTCGAGCAGCCGATCGCCGAGCTCGAGAACAAGATCGAAGAGCTGCGCTTCGTGCAGAGCGAATCGGCGGTGGACATCTCCGAGGAGATCGGCCGGCTCGACAAGAAGAGCCAGCAGCTGGCCAAGGAGATCTACTCGAACCTGTCGCCCTGGCAGGTGACGCAGATCGCGCGCCACCCGCAGCGGCCGTACGCGCTGGATTACATCGGCGAGATCTTCACCGACTGGCAGGAGCTGCACGGCGACCGCGCCTTCGCCGACGACGCCTCGATCGTCGGCGGGCTGGCGCGCTTCAACGGCCAGGCCTGCATGGTGATCGGCCACCAGAAGGGGCGCGACACCAAGGAGCGCGGCCTGCGCAACTTCGGCATGTCGCGGCCCGAGGGCTACCGCAAGGCGCTGCGGCTGATGAAGCTGGCCGAGAAGTTCGGCCTGCCCGTCTTCACCTTCGTCGACACCCCTGGCGCCTACCCCGGCATCGGCGCCGAGGAGCGCGGCCAGAGCGAGGCGATCGGCCGCAACATCTTCGAGATGGCGCAGCTCGAGGTGCCGATCGTCGTCACGATCATCGGCGAGGGCGGCTCGGGCGGGGCGCTGGCGATCAGCGTCGGCGACCAGGTGCTGATGCTGCAGTTCTCGGTCTACTCGGTGATCTCGCCCGAGGGCTGTGCGTCGATCCTGTGGAAGACCTCCGACCGCGCGGCCGACGCCGCCGAGGCGCTGGGCATCACCGCGCACCGGCTGAAGGCGCTGGGGCTGATCGACAAGGTGGTCAGCGAGCCGGTGGGCGGCGCCCACCGCGACCCGCGGCAGATGGCCTCGCAACTCAAGCGCGCGCTGGTCGACGCGCTGCGCCAGGTGTCCGACCTCAAGCCCAAGGACCTGCTGCAGCGGCGCTACGACCGGCTGCAGGCCTATGGGCGCTTCGCCGACACCAAGGACCGTTGAGCCTCTGCCGGCCCGCGCCGGCACTGCTGTCCCGCCAGAGCCCGGCCGCGTCGTCGCGATCGCCTACAGTGGCGGGCGCGATTCGCTGGCCCTGCTGCACGCCACCTGCCGCGCCGCGGCGCCCTTGGGTCTGCAGGTGGTCGCGCTGCATGTGCACCATGGCCTGCAGCCCGATGCGCACGCCTGGCTCCGGCAGGCCAGGCGACTCTGCGCCCGCTGGCGCCGCCGCGGCTGGCCGCTGCAGTTGCGCTGGGCACGCCTGGAAGGCGCGCCGGCGCCGGGCGACAGCGTCGAGGCCTGGGCCCGGCGCGGCCGCCGCGCGGCGCTGGACCGCATGGCCCGCGAGTCCGGCGCGACGCTGCTGCTGCTGGCCCACCACCGGCGCGACCAGGCCGAGACGCTATTGCTGCAGGCGCTGCGCGGCGGCGGGCCGGCCGGGCTGTCGGCGATGCCGGCCGTCGCCGACCGCGCTGGCCTGGCCTGGGCCCGGCCCTGGCTGGACCAGCCGCGTGAGGCGATCGACGCCTATGTGCAGCGCCACCGCCTGCAGCCGGTGCACGACCCGTCGAACGACGACCTGCGGCTGGCCCGCAGCCGGCTGCGCCAGCAGGTGTGGCCGGCACTGACGGCGGCTTTCGGCGACGCCGAGGCAACGCTCGCGGCGGCGGCGCGCCGGGCCCAGGAGGCGGCGGCCGCGCTCGCCGAACTGGCGGCGATCGACCTGGCGCCGCTGGTCGACGACCAGGGCCGGCTGCAGTTCGCCGGCTGGCGCGCGCTGTCGGCCGCGCGGCAGGCCAACACGCTGCGCGCCTGGTGGGCGCTGCAGTCCGGTCACGGCGCCCGGCAGGCGCTGGTGGACCGGGTGCTGGCCGAGGCCGGCGCGACGGCGGCGGCTTGGTGGCCTGCCGGGGGCGGCTGGGTCTGCCGGCTCTACCGTGGGCGGCTTCGGGTCGTGCCGCCCGACGCCGGCTTGCGCCCGCCGGCGGAGATGGGCGTGCCGCGCGAGTCGACGCTGGACCTGTCGCGCCCGGGCCGCTGGCCGGCGCCGGGCTGGTCGGGCGCGTTCGAGGTCGCCGTCGCCGATCCCGCGGCCGCGGTCCGCGGCCTGCCGCCCGGGCTGCTGTGCGCCGTGCAGTTGCGCCCGCGATCGGGCGGCGAGCAGTTCCAGGCCCGCCCCGGCAGCCCGCCGCGCAGCCTGAAGAAGCAGTTCCAGGCCGCCGCGCTGCCGGCGCAGCAGCGCTGCGGGCCGCTGCTGTGGTCGAGCGATGGCGCGCTGCTGTTCGTGCCCGGCCTCGGTGCCGACGCGCGGCAATGGGCCGCGGCGGGCACGTCTGCGCTGACCTTGCGCTGGTGCGGCGATCCGGCGCCGTCAGGGTCGCACCTGTCGGGGCAGGAGTCAGGCCCGGACAAGGCCGCCGGCTAGAATATTGGGTTGCGCACCGGGGCCGCGCCATGCCTGGAGGACGGCTGCAACCGCCGCCAGGCTCCGATGGAGCCCTGCAGAACCCTCGAGACGGGACCGCCGGTCCCCGCAACCATGGCATTGATCGTTCACAAGTACGGCGGCACCTCGATGGGCTCGCCCGAGCGCATCCGCAGCGTCGCGAAACGGGTGGCCAAGTGGGCCCGCGCCGGCCACCAGATGGTGGTCGTTCCGTCGGCGATGAGCGGCGAGACCAACCGCCTGCTCGGGCTGGCCAAGGAACTGCAGCCGGCCCAGCTGGACGCCGCGGCGATGCGCGAGCTCGACGCGATCGCCGCCACCGGCGAGCAGGTCTCGGTCGGGCTGCTGGCGCTGGCGCTTCAGGCCGAGGGCCAGCCGGCGGTCAGCTATGCCGGCTGGCAGGTGCCGATCCGCACCGACAGCACCTACACCAAGGCGCGCATCGAATCGATCGCCGACGACCGCGTGCGCGCCGAGCTCGACGCCGGCAAGGTGGTCATCATCACCGGATTCCAGGGCATCGACGAGACCGGCTCGGTCACCACGCTGGGCCGCGGCGGGTCGGACACCTCGGCGGTGGCGGTGGCGGCGGCGCTGAAGGCGGCCGAATGCCTGATCTACACCGATGTCGACGGCGTCTACACCACCGACCCGCGGGTGGTGCCCGAGGCCCGGCGCATGCGCACGATCAGCTTCGAGGAGATGCTCGAGATGGCCAGCCTGGGCAGCAAGGTGCTGCAGATCCGCTCGGTCGAATTCGCCGGCAAGTACCGCGTGCCGCTGCGCGTGCTGTCGAGCTTCACGCCCTGGGACATCGCCATCGACGAAGAGGCCAAGTCGGGCACCCTGATCACTTTCGAGGAAGACGCCAACATGGAACAAGCAATCGTCTCGGGCATCGCCTTCAATCGCGACGAGGCCAAGTTCACCGTGGTCGGCGTGCCCGACCGGCGGGGCATCGCCTACCAGATCCTCGGCGCGGTGGCCGATGCCAACATCGACGTCGACGTGATCGTGCAGAACGTCTCGCACGACGGCCGCACCGATTTCTCGTTCACCGTGCACCGCAACGATTTCCAGCGCACCAACGAGCTGCTGAAGACCAGCATCGTGCCGGCCACCGGCGCGGCGCAGTTCACCGCCGACCCGCGAATCTGCAAGGTGTCGATCGTCGGCATCGGCATGAAGAGCCATGTCGGCGTGGCCAGCACGATGTTCCGCACGCTGGCCGAGGAGGGCATCAACATCCAGATGATCACCACCAGCGAGATCAAGACCTCGGTGGTGCTCGACGAGAAGTACATGGAGCTCGCGGTGCGAGCGCTGCACAAGGCCTTCGGGCTGGACGCGCCGGAGGCCGTGGCCTGATCGCGCCGGCGTGAAATGATCGTCCGGCGGCGCGCCGAGCCGGGCGCTTTGCTGGGCTAGAATGCGCCTTGACCTGCCCCGGAGTCGTGACCGAGTGGCCGAAGGTGCTCCCCTGCTAAGGGAGTATGGGGCTTAAAACTCCATCGAGGGTTCGAATCCCTCCGACTCCGCCAATGCATGACCCCAGGTGATCGACTCGCCTGGGGTCTTTTCGTTTGCCGCGCCCGCTGCGCGACGCTCAGGGCGGCGGCACCGCGCCGGCGAGCACGGCGTCCAGCCGGGAGGCGTCGATCGGCTTGGTCAGGAGTTCGTTCATGCCGGCGGCGAGGTACTGTGCGCGCTGGTCCGGCAGCACATGGGCCGACACCGCGACGATCGGCACCCGGCCGGCGGGGCCCGCAAGCGCCCGGATCGCGCAGGTGGCGCTGACGCCGTCCATCAGCGGCATCTGGATGTCCATCAACACCAGGTCGTAGCGCGCCTGCTGCACCTGGCGCAAGGCCTCGCTGCCGTCGGCGACGACGTCGACGAAGTGGCCCCGCTGGGCCAGCATCGCGCTGAGCAGCAGCTGGCTGACGCGGTTGTCGTCGACGACCAGCACGCGCAGTCCGGCGGGCGCCGACGGCAGCGCCGGGCCGGGCGTGCCGGCCGCGGCCTGGGCCGCCTCGGCCGTTGCCGGGGTGCCTGGCGCCACCGCGAGCGGCAGGCGCACGCGGAACTCGCTGCCCTCGCCGAGCCGGCTGGCGACGCCGATCTCGCCGCCCATCAGTTCGACCAGTTCGCGCGAGATCGCCAGCCCCAGGCCGCTGCCGCCGTAGCGGCGTGAAAAGCTGTTGTCGGCCTGCGTGAAGCGCTCGAACAGCGTCGGCAGCACTTCGGGCGCGATGCCGATGCCGGTGTCGCGCACGCGCAGCGTCCAGTCGACGCGGCCGTCGCCGCGCGCCGCGTGCTCGCTCTGCACGACGACGCTGCCCGCCTGCGTGAACTTGACGGCATTGCCGATCAGGTTGAACAGCACCTGGCGGATGCGGCCGGCATCGCCGACCAGCCGCGCCGGCATGCCGGGTGGATCGGCCATCGTCAGCGTGATGCCCTTGTCCGTCGCCCGTGCCGAGAGCAGCGCGGCAACCTCCCCGACCAGCGCCACCGGGTCGAAGACGACCGACTCGAGGACCATCCGGCCGGCCTCGAGGCGCGACATGTCGAGCACGTCGTTGATGATGTCGAGCAGGGCTTCGCCGGACGAGCGGATGGTCTCGGCATACATCCGCTGCCGGGGATCCAGCGCGGTGTCGAGCAGCAGCCCGTTCATCCCGAGCACGCCGTTCAACGGCGTGCGCAGCTCATGGCTCATCGTCGCCAGGAAGCGTGTCTTGGCCTCGTTGGCCGCTTCGGCGGCGAGGCGGGCGCGCTCGAGCTCTTCGGCCGCCGCGCGGGCGCGCGTCACGTCGCGGTAGACCGACACCGTGCCGCCGCTGGCCGTGCGGCGCTCGACCACGCTGACGATGCGGCCGTCGGGCAGGTGCTGCTCGTTCTCGCGGTCGGTCACGTAGCGGTCGGCCAGCCGCTGCTCGATCCACGCCCGGCGCTCGGCCTCGCTCGCCTGCGGCAGCATGCCGCGGGCACCGGCCTCGGCCACCACCTGCAGGCCGGTGCCGGCAGCGATCGTGCCGCGCAGGTGCGGAAACAGCTCCAGGTAGCGCTCGTTCCACGACAGCACGCGCTGGTCGGCGTCCCACAGCAGGAAGCCCTCGTCCATCGACGCCAGCGCCTGTTCGAGCACCTGCCGCGCCTGCAGCGCGTCGCGCGAGACCCGTGTCAGCCGGCGCAATGTGGTCTGCGTCAGCGCGCCCAGCACGACCGCCAGCAGCGCCAGGAAGCCGGCCATCGCGACCGTCGTCGTGCGCGCCGCCCTGGATCGCGCGTCGACCGACCCGGCCGACAGCTCGGCGGTGACCCAGACCGAGCCGTACAGCGTCGGCCGCGCCGCCGCGTAGACCAAGGGCTCGCCGAGCCGTCCTGCGGTGAGCGTCACCCCGCTCGGGGCGACGCGGGGGCCCGGTCGAACCGCCTGCCGGCGCCCGAGCAGCGAGTCGTGCGCAGGCACGCTGGCGAGCAGCACGCCGTCCTCGTGCTCGAGCGTCAGGGTCAGTCCGTCGATGTCGACCGGCGGCCCGAGGATGCCGGTCAGTGCGGCAACGGGCACTGCAGCGATCGCGAACACCGGTCCGCGGCCCGTGTGCTGCGAGCGGCGCGCGAACAGGATGATCTTGTCGCCGCCGGCCCGGCTGGTCGACGGCGTGCTGACCATCATCTGCGGCACGGCCTGGCCGGCCAGGGCGTCCAGGAAGCCCGCCGGCAGGTCGATGCCCAGGTGGCTCGTCGGCGCCGCCGCAGCCGCGATGACCTCGCCATGCGCGTCGACCAGCGCCAGGTCGCGCACCAGCAGGCCCTGCTCGACGACCGACTGCAGCAGCTTGGGCGCCGAATGCGCCACGACGTCTCCGGCGTCGAACAGCCCGGGCAGGTTGTCGAGCCCGGCAAGCTTGAAGTCGACGTCGAGGAAGACCCGGTTGAGCGCCGATTCGGCACTCCGGGCCAGCGACTCGACCTGGCTGCGCGCGTTGCCGACGGCCTCGTGATCGAAGGTGCGCAGCAGCCAGGCCGCGACCAGGCCGACGGCCAGCACGAAGACGACGACGACGACCCAGATCACCCGCGCCGCGCGCGCCGATCGCGTCATCGTGCTCTCGGGGCCGCTTCGATGCCGGTCACCGGGGCGAGCGTGCTGCTCCAGACTTCGGCGCAGGTGT
This sequence comes from Burkholderiaceae bacterium, assembly GCA_016790515.1. Lineage (GTDB taxonomy): Bacteria > Pseudomonadota > Gammaproteobacteria > Burkholderiales > Burkholderiaceae_C > Pseudaquabacterium. Next base: position 37,817 of record JAEUOY010000168.1, read on the forward strand.
CGCCGCAGCGCTCGATCCAGCGCGGCAGCACGGTCGACACGACGGTTCGCCGCCAGCGCAGGCGGTCGGCCTCGTCGGCTTCGACGACGACCATGCGGCCTGGTCGGCCGCTGACGCAACCCGCGCCGCCGCGGTTGCAGGCCAGGCCTTCGCCGGTCTCGCGCTCCGAGTCGGCCCAGATCGATTGCTCCAGCCGCGCCAGCTCGCGCTGCAGCAGGTCGCGCAGGTCGGTCGGCAGGGCCCTCCAGGCCGCCGTGTTGGCGCCGAAGATCGCCAGACCCCAGTTGGCCGCCAGCGTGTTGACATGCGTCGTCACCTCGTGCAGGCCGATGGTGTTGCCCGACATCGTGCCGGTGATCGCGCAATCGATGTCGCCGCTGCGCAGCTTGGCGACGATCTCGCTGAACGCCGTCTGCACCGGGACCGCGCCCAGCGCCTCGACCAGGTTCGACTGCGTCGGGTTCGACGTTCGGATGCGGCGGCCGGCCAGGTCGACCAGCTTGGCGAAGGGCTTGCGGCAGAACGTCACCTGCGCCGGATAGGTGTAGATCGCGAGCAGTTCGACGTTCCAGCGCTCGCGCAGCCGGCGCTCGAGAAACGGCCGGAAGGCGGCGACATGGCGGCGCAGCGTCGCGATGTCGGGGTTCAGGCCGGCCAGGTCGGGTGCACCGATGGGGGGGTCCAGCGTCGCCGACAGCGGAAGCAGCGCGGTCGCGAACGGCACCGCCCCGACCTTCAGCAGCCGCAGCATCTCCTGGCCGTTGAGCCCGGCTTCGTCGAACGCGACGATCTCGCCGACGGCTCGGCCAGCGGTCAGTCGCGGCAGTTCGCGGGTCCAGAACGGGCGCTCATGGCGCGTGTACTGGCTCAACTGCCCCAGCCCGCCGACGATGCGCAGGCGCAGCACCTCGTCGGGCTGGCCAAGCGCCGGCGCAGCGGCGCCCCCCAGCGTGATGCCGACCGCGGTCGCCGCCAGCCTGCCAATCCACCGCCATACCGTCGACCGATCCGGCATCGGGCTCCCCTGTTCGAGTCGAAAGCATTTTTGCACTTTTCGACGCCCGGCAGCCCGCATGGCCCTGCTCCGGGGCCGGTACCTTCTGCTGCCGAGGCGGACCGCTGCGCGGACTGCGGCCTCGGCAGCGACCTGCCGCCGCGGTGCCTGCGGGACGGCGGCTGCCGACACGCCTGCGGTGGCCGCGCTCAGTAGTGCGGCGGCAGTTCGTCACGCAGGCTGCGCAACGCCGGTGCATCGGTCTGGCCGGCGAGCTGGCGACGCAGTTCGGCAACCTCGCGGACCAGCACCTCGATCTGCCGCTGCTGGCGCACGATCACCGCATTGAGCTGGTCGACGGCGTCCTCGGTGAAGCTGGCCTTGATCTCCAGGTCGGTCAGGCGCTGTTCGATGGCGGTCATGGTGCCGGCCATCCTATCCCGTGCCCCCCGGCGCCGATGCCTGCGGGGCCCACAATCAGGCCGTCGGGCCTGGCGTGCGGGCCGGGAGTCCTGGATGGCGATCTACGAACTGCGCACCTACACCGTCATCGTCGGCAAGATGGCCGAGGTGGTCGGCCTCTACCAGGCCGAGGGTTGGCCGGCGCTGGCCAGGCACCCGGGCAAACTGGTGGGCTACTTCACCGGCGATGTCGGCGCGATCAACCAGCTGGTGCATCTGTGGAAATTCGACGACGACGCCGACCGGCGCGCGTTCTGGGCCGGCCTGTTCGCCGACGCGGACTTCATGGCCTTCGTCGCCAAGCTGCGGCCGCTGCTGCTGTCGCAGGAGAACAAGCTGCTGATGGCCTCGCCCTGGGGGCCGCACCCCTGATGGCTCCGCGAGCCGCGCGCCGATCGCGCAACGCCAGGCCGCTGGACCTGGTCGTCTTCGGCGCCACCGGCTTCACCGGCCGGCTGGTGGCCGAGGTGCTGGCGGCGCGTTCTGCGGCCGGCGCGGGATTCACCTGGGCGATGGCCGGGCGCGCTGCGGACAAGCTGGCAAAAGTCCGGCGCGCGATCGCCGCACCCGAAGACACCCCGCTGATCGCGGCCGATGCCAACGATCCGGCCGCACTGGCCGCGCTGGTGGCACGGACCCGGGTCGTGATCACCACCGTCGGGCCGTACCAGCGCTACGGCGAGGCGCTGGCGGCCGCCTGCGCCGAGGCCGGCACCGACTACGTCGACCTCTGCGGCGAGCCGGTCTGGATGGCGCGGATGATCCCGCGCCTCGAGCCGGCGGCTCGCGCCAGCGGCGCGCGCATCGTCTTCTCCTGCGGCTTCGATTCGATTCCGTTCGACCTCGGCGTGGTCTTTCTGCAGGCCGAGGCGCAGCGCCGCTTCGGCCAGCCGCTGCAGCGGGTGCACGGCCTGGTGCGGCGGATGAAGGGCACGGCCTCGGGCGGCACGGTGGCCAGCCTGCTGGCGACGCTGGACGAGACCGGTCGCGACGCCGCCGCGGCCCGGACGATGGCCGACCCGTTCGCGCTGACCCCGGGCTTCCGCGGCCCGCCGCAGCCCGACGGCGACGGCGCCGCCTACGACGAGCTGGCCGGGTCCTGGACCGGCCCGTTCATCATGGCCACGATCAACACCAAGAACGTGCACCGCAGCCACTTCCTGCGCGGCCACCCCTGGGGTACCGACTTCGAGTACGGCGAGCGGCTGATGCTGGGCGACGGCGCCCTCGGCCGCGCCAAGGCCGAAGGGCTGGCCGGCGCCACCCGGCTGCAGAACCTGCTGCTGGGTTTCGGCCCCAGCCGGCGGCTGATCGGCCGGCTGGCGCTGCCGCAGCCGGGCCAGGGTCCCGACCGCCGCCAGCGCGAGGCCGGCTTCTACGACCTGCTGTTCATCGGCCGGAGCGCCGACGGCCGGGTGCTGCGCGCCACCGTGCATGGCGACGGCGACCCGGGCTACGGCTCGACCTCGCGGATGATCGTCGAGGCCGCGCTGTGCCTGGCGCAGGACCTGGGCCGGGAGCACACGCCGGGCGGTGTCTGGACACCCGGCGCGGCGATGGGTCTGGCGCTGGTGCGGCGGCTCGAGGCCCATGCCGGGCTGGTGTTCGCGATCGAGGGTTGACGGCAAGGCGCCTCCCGCGGCGCGCTGCAAGCCAGCAGCATCTGCCCGGCAGGATGTTCGGGCGTCCCGGGTCGACAGCCGGCCGCGTTGTCGGCGTGTGTCCACGACAGGCCGCGGCCGACCGCCAGGCTTGCAGGCGCCGGGCCACCGGCCAGCCCGACGCGGTGGCCGATGCCTCGGTGTTCCAGCGCGCGGTGGCCGCCTGCATGGACGCCCGCCGCTGCACCGTGCGCTGACCGGCCGTCGCCGGGTCAGATCACCTGGGCCTCGCGCAGGCGCTGGATCCCGGCCTCGCTGTAGCCCAGCTCGGCCAGCACCGCGTCGGTGTGCTCGCCCAGCGTCGGCGGGCGGCGGCGCGGCACGGCCTTGGTCTCGGTCATCCACAGCGGCACCGCGGCCACCGGCGCGGGCACCGGCAGGCCGGGGTAGTCGGTGGCCTGCAGCACGCCCAGCGCCTGCACCTGCGGGTGGTCCAGCGCCTGCTGCGGCGACAGCACCGGCGCGCAGGGGATCATCGCCTCGCCGAGGAGGCGCACGACCTCGTCGTTGCTGCGCTCGGCGCACCAGCGGGCCATGCGCGCGCTGATCAGCTCGCCGTGGCGGCCGCGCGAATCGTCGTCGGCGAAGCTGGGGTCGTCCAGCCACTGCGGCTCGCCCATCAGCCGGGCCCAGCGCCTGAACAGCGGGTTGCCGGTCACCGCCACCTGCACCTTGCCGTCGCGGGTGGCGTAGATGTCCATCGGCGCCGAGGTCTGGCCGCGGTTGCCGGTGGGCACGCGGTTGACCTGCGTCACCGCCTGCTCGACCAGCGCCGCATTGGTGAAGGTGACCGCGGTGGCCAGCAGCGCGCCGGTGACCATCTGGCCCTTGCCGGTCTGCTGGCGCTGCATCAGCGCGGCCATCGCGCCGAAGGCGCAGTGCAGCGCGGTGCCGAAATCGACCCAGGCCACCGCGGCACGGTACGGATGGTCGGGCTGGCCGGTCATGTAGACCGAGCCCGACATCGCCTGCGCCACGCCGTCGAAACCGACGTTGCCCGACATCGGCCCGACCGGGCCGTAGGCGGTGTTGGTGACGAAGATGATGTCGTCCTTGTAGCCGCGCAGCGTGTCGTAGTCGAGGCCCGAGGCCTTCAGCGTCGCCGCCGGCATGTTGGCGATGACGATGTCGGCGCTCTTCACCAGCCGCGCCACCACCTCGCGGCCGGCCGGCGTGGCCGGGTCCAGCGTGATCGAGCGCTTGTTGCGGTTCATCTGCAGGAACAGCGCGCCGACGCCGCCACCCACCTGGGCCGGGAAGCGGTCCTCGCTGCCGCTGCGCTTCTCGATGCGGATCACGTCGGCGCCGTACTCGGCGAGCAGCGCGCCGCAATAGGGGCCGGCGATGTAGCGGCCGAAGTCCAGCACCCGAACACCTTGCAGCAATGCAGTCATCGAAAACCCGTCACGGTGGAAGTTGAATGGCAATATGGCATGTCCGGCGGTTTCAGACCATCCGGTATGTGACTGCCCGAGCCGAGAATTCCCCCCCCCCGAACCGGAGACGAGATGACCGCATCCCCCGCATCGCTGGGCTTCTGCGCCCAGCGCCTGGCCCGCATCGACCGCTTCCTGGCCGAGAAGTACATCGACAACGGCAAGCTGCCCTGCGCCCAGCTGGTGGTGGCGCGCCAGGGTCAGGTGGTGCACCAGTCGGTGCTCGGCAAGGCCTCGCTGGAGACTGGCGAGCCGATGCGCGACGACACCATCGTGCGCATCTACTCGATGACCAAGCCGATCACCAGCGTCGCCTTCATGATGCTGGTCGAGGAAGGCAAGGTCGCGCTCGACGACCCGGTGCACCGCTTCATCCCGGCCTGGCGCGACCTGGGCGTCTACGTCGGCGGCGGCGGCGGGCTGCCCGGCACGCCCGCTGGCTGGCTGACCCGACCGACCGAAGGCCCGATGCGCATGATCGACCTGCTGCGCCACACCTCGGGGCTGACCTACGGCTTCCAGAACCGCACCAACGTCGACGCGGCCTACCGCCTGAACAAGATCGACCCGTTCGAGCAGCCCGAGGGCCTGCAGGGCTTCGTCGACGCGCTGGCCAAGGTGCCGCTGGAGTTCTCGCCCGGCACGGCCTGGAACTACTCGGTGTCCACCGACGTGCTGGGCTACCTGGTCGGCCAGATCTCGGGCCAGCCGTTCGAGGAGTTCCTGCAGCAGCGCATCTTCGGCCCGCTGGGCATGGTCGACACCGCGTTCTTCGCCGGCGACGACAAGGCCGCGCGTCTGGCCGAGTGCTACATCCTGGCCTCGGGCGGCCGCCTGGCGCCGCTGGTCACGCCGCGCGATTTCCGCACGCCGCCGAAGGCGCCGTCGGGCGGCGGCGGGCTGGTGTCGACCGCCGCCGACTACCTGCGCTTCTGCGAGGCGATGCGTTGCGGCGGCGCGCTCGGGACCGGGCCCAACGAGGTGCGCCTGCTCGGCCCGAAGACCGTCGCGCTGATGCGCGCCAACCACCTGCCCGACGGGCGCGACCTGGCCGACATCTCGCTGTCGATGTTCACCGAGGCCACCTACCGCGGCGTCGGCTTCGGCCTGGGCTTCGCGATGACCACCGACGTCGCGCGCACCGGCGTCGCCGGGTCGGTCGGCGAGCACTGGTGGGGCGGGGCGGCGTCGACCGCGTTCTGGATCGACCCGGTCGAGGAGGTCAGCGTCGTCTTCCTGACCCAGTTCATGCCGTCGACGATGTACCCGATCCGCCGCGAGCTGCGCACGATGGTCAACGCGGCGATCGTCGATTCCAAGGCCTGACGCCGGGAGGCCCGTGATGCTGCCGCTGCACTTCCAGTCCGCCACCGCCATCGCCCGGCAGATCGCCGCGGGCACGCTCGGCGCGCGCGAGGCGCTCGAACACTTTCTCGCCCGCGTCGACCGGCTCAACCCGCGGCTCAACGCGGTGATCGTGCAGGACCGCGAGCGGGCGCGGGCGCGTGCCGACGCGGCCGATGCCGGGCGCGCGCGCGGCGCCCCGCTGGGCCCGCTGCACGGCGTGCCGATGACGGTCAAGGAGAGCTACGACCTGGCCGGGACGCCGACGACCTGGGGCGTGCCGGAGATGCGCGGCAACATCGCGCCGCAGGACGCGCTGGCGATCCAGCGGCTGGTCGCCGCCGGCGCCAACGTGTTCGGCAAGACCAACGTGCCGATCCGGCTGGCCGATTTCCAGAGCTACAACGAGATCCACGGCACCACCGACAACCCCTGGCGCGCCGGACGCACGCCGGGCGGTTCGTCCGGCGGCTCGGCCGCGGCGCTGGCCGCCGGCCTCACCGGGCTGGAGATCGGCAGCGACATCGGCGGCTCGATCCGCAACCCGGCGCACTACTGCGGCGTGTTCGGCCACAAGCCGACCTGGAACCTGCTGCCCACGCGCGGCCACTCGCTCACCGGTGCGCTGACGCCGCCGGACATCGCGGTGATCGGCCCGCTGGCCCGCTCGGCCGCCGACCTGGAGGCCACGCTGCGGCTGATGGCCGGCCCCGACCTGCTCGAATCGCGCGGCCTGAAGCTGGATCTGCCCGGGCTGGACGCGCCGCTGTCGGCGCTGCGCATCGCCGTCTGGCGCGACGACCCGCTGTGCCCGGTGTCGGCCGCGGTGCGCGAGCGCGTCGACGCGGTGGCCGCGGCGCTGGCCGCCCAGGGCGCCCGCATCGACGACCAGGCCCGCCCGGCGTTCGACGCCGGGCACAGCCACCGGGTGTTCCAGGGCCTGCTGCATTCGGCGATGGCCGGCCGCTTCGGCGACGAGGACTTTGCCCACCTGGTGGCCCAGGCCGACGCGCTCGACCCGGCCGACTCCGGCGCCGCGGCGCAGGTGCTGCGCGCGCAGACGATGCGCGCGCGCGACTGGCAGGGGCTGGCCGAGGCCCGCACCCAGCTGCGCTGGGCCTGGCATCGCTTCTTCGAAGAGCACGATGTCGTGCTGACGCCGATGATGTCGACGACCGCGTTCGCGCACGACCACGCGCCGTTCGGACAGCGCACGATCGAGGTCGACGGCCTGCGCCAGCCGTACTTCAGCCAGATCTTCTGGGCCGGGCTGGCCGGCGTGGCCTGCCTGCCGGCGACGGTGATCCCGACCGGCCCTGCCGCCGACGGGCTGCCGATCGGCGTGCAGATCATCGGCCCGGGCTATGGCGACCTGCGCACGATCCAGCTGGCGCAGCGGCTCGAATCGCTGGGCTTCGCGTTCCAGCCGCCGCCGGGCTGGGACTGAAGCGGCCTCGGGCGGGGCTCATCTCAGGATCCGCCTGAGCGCCTCGACCAGCGCGTTGGGGTGGTCCAGCCCCTGGTAGGTCGGCGGCAGCGGCGTGTCCAGCCCGAGCAGCCCGTTGACCGCGATCCGCGCCGAGTGCACCGAGTACTCGACGGTGTAAACCACGTCGTCGGGCACCTCGCAGTACTGGCCGACGAAGGCCAGGTTGGCGGTGCCGGGCGGGATGACCTGCGGCCGGTCGCCGGGATGCCGGGGCATGAACTGGCTGGTGGTGTAGGGCAGCAGGCAGGGGATGCAGTTGGCGCCGGCCAGCAGCGCCGGAACCTGGTCCTGCAGCCCCAGGTGCGAGTACAGCTCGACCAGGATCTCCTCGCCGCTGCAGTCGATCATGCGCTTGGGCACGAAGTCGCCCGGCCGGTCGGCGTACAGGCCGTAGCCCCACCAGACGAAGCGGTCGGCCGGCTGGCCCGGGAAGGCCGGCGACGGGTAGAGGTGGAAGGTCAGCATCCAGCGCGAATCCTTCAGCGTCACCAGGCCGCCGCAGCCGGCCGGGCAGCGGCCCAGGCGCTCGACATGGTCGACGAAGCGCCGGTCGCCGTCGGTCACCGTGAAAGTGATCCAGCGCGTCTTGCCGACATGGCCGCAGAACACCGACGGGTGGCCGAAGGCCGGGTCCTTGGCGGCCAGCTTCTGCCAGAGCTCCCAGGCCGGGTCGGGGGCGTCGGGCGTCGGCGCCGGCGGCTGGGTCATCGAACCCAGGGTCGAGGCCGCCGTCATCGACCCCAGCGTGACGATCACCGGGTCATGCGGGTTGACGTGGATCTCGGCGTGCTCGGTGCCGCGCTGCACGCTGAGGCGCCGCACCGCCCTGGCGCCGCCCTGGGGCCCGAAGTGCAGGTCGGTGACCTGCACGCCGGTCTCGACGCTCACGCCCTGCGCCTGCAGCCAGCGCAGCATCGGCCGGACGATCGAGTCGTGGCCGTTGTAGCGGGTCGACTGGATGATCTGCATCGTCTCGAGGTCCGGGAACAGGCGCAGGAAACGCAGCAGGTAGCGTCGCAGCTCGGCGGCGCTGTGCCAGGTCTCGAAGCCGAACATGCTGCACCACATCAGCCAGAAGTTCGACTCGAGGAACGGCGGCTCGAAGACCTGGTCGATGCGCTTGCCGTCGAGAAGACCCTCCGGCTGCAGCATCAGCTTGACCAGGTCGGCGCGGTCGCGGTTGCGCAAGCCCCAGGACGACAGGTCGGCGATCTGGCCGCCGCGTCCGACCAGCCGGGCCTTGTCGTACCAGGGCGTGGCCTGCCAGAACTCGAAGGTGTCCGCGGTGATCGACTTGGCGGGGTCGTCGAGCGACGGAATGCCGTCGAGCAACTCGTAGGTCAGCACGTAGGCCGGGCCGAACATCCGGCTGCCGCGCATCGAGTAGCCCTGCTCGGCCGAGCCGGCGGCGTCGAGGCTGCCGCCGGGCTGTCCGGCCTCGTAGAGATGGATGTTCGGCCCCGGGACGCCGCCGTCGCGGATCAGGCAGACGGCGCTGGCCAGCCCGGCGACGCCGCCGCCGACCAGGTGGCAGTGGATGCCGTCACGCCCTTTGGTGGCGGGCGACGCGGTGAGCGGAGGATCGTCTGGGTTCATGCTGCGCTCCTTCGGCCGAACCGGCAGCATGCGCCGATCCGGCGGCGGTGGTTTGAGCCGGCGCAAGCCGGATCGGCCCGGGACTTCGGCCCGGCGGGGTGCGCGCTGCCGGGCCGGTCACTGCTGCGGCAGGTCCTCGTGGAGGCAGAGGTAGTTGCCCTCGGTGTCCTTGAACCAGGCGGCCTTCTCCGCGCCGAGGACACAGACATGATCGACGGTCTTCAGTCCGGGAAAGTCGTAGTCCTCGAAGACCACGCCGGCCCGTTTCAGCTCGGCGATGCTGGCCGCGATGTCCGCGACCCGGAAGCTCACTGCGGTGTGGTCTGCCTTGGTGCCTTCGGGCTTGGGGAACAGCGCCAGCGTGCTGCCGCCCACGGCGTAGACGAACTTGCCGTCGGGCCGGAAGCCGCCGGGCTGCAAGCCCAGGCAGCCCTCGTAGAACCTTCGCGCCCGCTCGATATCGATCACCGGCAGCATCGTGGTGACAGAAGCGTTGGTCAGCATGTGCAGTCCTTTCTTCCAGCCCGGCCACAACGGCCAAGACGGCGACATCGGCGCAGCGGCCAGGTCGTCGGCCGGTCGATCAGCATAGACTCGTCGCCGTCGCAATGCGAGAGGAACGGGCCGTGACCGACGACGCCACCCTGCTGGAACAGGCGCTGGAAGGCGTGGTCGAGCGCATCGGCGACCCCGCGCCGCGCGTCTACGCCCGGCTCTTTGAGCGCTGGCCCGACCTGCCCGCGCTGTTCGTCGGCGATCCGCGCGGCTCGGTGCGCGGCGAGATGTTCCAGCGCGTGGTCGAGTCGCTGCTCGATCTGGCGCAGGGCCGCGACTGGGCCGGCGCGCTGATCGCCACCGAGCGCGTCAACCATGCCGGCCTGGGCGTCAGCGCGCAGCAGTTCGAGGACTTCTTCGAGGTGATGGCCGAGGTCTGCCGCGAGGCGCTGGGGCCGGGCTGGACCGGCGAGATCGACGGCGCGTGGCGCCGGGTCGTCGGGCGGGCCATGGCGGCCTGAGCGGCGCCGGTTCAGCGGTAGACCAGCGAGCCGTCGTCCAGGTCGGCAGCCGGCAGTTCGTCCTTCTCGGTCCAGTAGTCCTGGCTGTGCAGCCAGGGGGCATGGTCGCCCTGTTTCGGCAGCCGGGCGACGCCGCGGCTGATGTAGCCGGGGTTGAAGTTGTCGGGGTCGACCCAGGGGCCCAGCGCCATGCCCTCATCCTGCGGCCGCAGTTCGGGCACCACGACGGTCGCACCGCGCCGGTCCATGTGCTTCAGCAGCCGGCAGACGAAGTCGCCGAGCAGGTCGGCGCGCAGCGTCCAGCTGGCGCGGAAGTAGCCGAACACCCAGGCCAGGTTGGGCAGGTCGGTGAACATCGTGCCGCGCCAGGCCACCGTGCCGGCGAAGTCCAGCGGCCGGCCGTCGACGCTGATCGCGATGTCGCCGAGCACGTTGAGCTCGAAGCCGGTGGCGGTGACGACGATGTCGGCCTCGAGCAGCTGGCCCGAGGCGAGCTGGATGCCTGTCTCGGTGAAGGTCTCGATCTGGTCGGTGACCACCGAGGCCTGGCCCGATCGCACCGCCTTGAACAGGTCGGCGTCGGGCACGAAGGCGATGCGCTGCTGCCACGGCCGGTAGCGCGGGTTGAAATGCTGCTGCACCTGGTCCTCGAAGCCCGGGCCCAGCGCGGCGCGCACGCCGGCCAGCAGCTCCTGGCGCACGACCTCGGGCTCGGCGCGGCAGCGGCGGGTGAACGCGGCCTGGTCGAACAGCACCTTGCGGCGCACGATCTCGTGCGTCCATTCGGACGGGATCTCGAGCTGGCGCAGCATGTCGGCCAGCTCGTTGGCGTTGCGGCCGGTGATGAAGAAGGTGGGCGAGCGCTGCAGCATCGTGACATGCGCGCATTGGTCGGCGATCGCCGGGATCAGCGTCGCCGCGGTCGCCCCCGAGCCGATCACCACCACCTGCTTGGCCGCAAGGTCCAGGTCGTCGGGCCAGGTCTGCGGGTGCACGATGCGGCCGCCGAAGCGCGCCATGCCCGGCCAGTCGGGCGTGAAACCCTCGCTGTGCCGGTAATAGCCCTGGCACATCCACAGGAAGCCCGCGGTGATCTGCACCGTCTCGGCCTGGCCGTCGGCGCCTGGGCGGATGGCGGTGATCGTCCAGCGACGCTGCTCGCTGGACCAGCCGGCCGAGCCGATGCCGTGCTGGTAACGGATGTGCGGTGCCAGGCCGTTCTCGTCGATCACCTCGCCCAGGTAGGCCAGGATCTCGGCCGCGCTGGCGATCGGCGGCCCCATCCAGGGCTTGAAGCGGTAGCCGAAGGTGAACAGGTCGCTGTCGGAGCGGATGCCCGGGTAGCGGTGGGTGCGCCAGGTGCCGCCGAAGCCGGCCTGCGACTCCAGCACCACATAGCGCTTGCCGGGGCACTGCCGCTGCAGGTGCCAGGCCGCGCCGATGCCGGAGATGCCGGCGCCGACGATCAGCACGTCGAAGTGTTCGGCGCCGCTCATCGGATCACTCGAACCCGGGTTCCTGCCACCAGGGGAAGAACTCCGGCATGTCGGTCGACACCTTGTTCGGGTAGACCGGCACGCGCTTCTCGAGGAAGCTGCTGACGCCCTCGCGCGCGTCGGCCGACTGCCCGCGCGACTGGATCGCCCGGCTGTCGATGCGGTGGGCCTTCATCGGGTGGTCCTGCCCGGCCATGTGCCACAGCATCTGGCGCGTCAGCGCGACCGACACCGGCGCGGTGTTGTCTGCGATCTCGCGGGCCAGCGCGCGCGCCGCCGGCAGCAGGTCGGCCGGCGCATGCAGGCTGCGCACCAGGCCGCGGTCCAGCGCCTCCTGGGCCGCGAAGATGCGGCCGGTGAAACACCATTCCAGCGCCGTCTGCATGCCGACCAGCCGCGACAGGAACCAGGTCGACGCCGCCTCGGGCGTGATGCCGCGGCGCGCGAAGACGAAGCCGAAGCGCGCGTCGGTGCTGGCCAGGCGGATGTCCATCGGCAGCTGCATCGTCATGCCGATGCCGACCGCGGCGCCGTTGATCGCGCCGATCACCGGTTTGAGGCTCTTGAACATGCGCAGCGTCGCGATGCCGCCGCCGTCGCGGTAGATGCCGTCGACCTTGTACTTGTCGCGCGCCGATTCGCCGCGCGAGGCGTAGTCGAAGGTCTTGCCGCCCGAGGACAGGTCGGCGCCGGCGCAGAAGGCGCGGCCGGCGCCGGTGATGATCACCGCGCGCACCGCGTCGTCGGCATCGGTGGCGTCGAACGCGGCGACCAGGTCGTCGCGCATCTGCGCGGTGAAGGCGTTGAGCTTGTCGGGGCGGTTCAGCGTCAGCGTGGCGATGCCCTCCTCGACGCTGTAGAGCAGGGTTTCGAAAGTCGGCTGGGTCATGCGGGGTCTCCGGGGATGAAGGGGCTCAGGCGGCCTGCAGGAGCGGCCGCCGCAGTTCGGGCGCCAGGCCGGCGCCCATCAGGTCGATGAAGTTGTCGGCATAGAAGCGCTGGCAGGCGGCCGGCGCGCAGCCCTGCAGCGATTCGTCGAAGCGCTTGAGCGGCGCACGGCCGCCCTCGACATGCGGGTAGTCCGACGAGAACAGGCCCACTCGGTCGCCGGCGTGGGCGACGATCCAGCCGGCGTCCTCGTGCGGGTAGGGCGTCACCCGCAGCTGCCGTTGCACGATCTCGCTGGGCCTGGCCGACAGCTGCTGCAGCCGCGTCTCGTTGCGCCTGAACGCTTGCGCGGCCGAATCCATGGCCCGCATCCAGCCCGGCAGCCAGGCGGCGCCGAGTTCGATCGCGCCCCATTTCAGCCGCGGGAAGCGGTCGAACACGCCGTCGAAGATCAGCGTGGCCAGCGTCTGCATCACCGCGTTCGGGATGGTCATGTAGCTGACCGAGGTGAAGTTGTCGTCGCCGCCGTGGAAGTCGGGCACCGGCGGCAGGCCGTTGAGCTTGTAGACCGGGTTCATCTTGTCCTCGCCGCCGACGTGGAACAGGATCGGTATCCCGGCCTCCTGCGCCTGCGCCCACACCGCGTCGAGCCCGACATGGCTGGGGGCGTGCCGCTGCGGGCACCTCGACGGCACCATCAGCGCCTTGGCGCCGAGCGCGATCGCCCGCTTCGCGGTATCCGCCGCGCGGGCGAAGTCCTCCAGCGGCACGTAGGCGGTGGCCAGCAGCCGGCGATCGACCGCGCAGAAGTCGGCCATCATCCGGTTGTGGGCGTCGGCGGCGGCGTAGCACAGCGCGATGTCGTCGCCCTGGTCGAGGCCGAAGTTGCCGAGGCAGAAGGTGGTGAACACCAGCTGGCTGGCGAATCCCAGCAGGTCCAGCGCATGCGGCCGGTCGGCGGCGATGAAGGCGCCGTGGGCCTCGTGGTTCTTGCGCAGCATCAGGTGGGCGTCGACGCCGGCGCGGAACGCCGGGTCGGCATGCGATTCGGCCGAGCGGCCGGGCCGCAGCCCGCGCCGCAGCTGCGCCTGGTAGCCCGGGCAGGCGTGGAAGGCCGCGAGCCGGCCGGGCTCGAAGAAGTCGTCCAGGCAGTCGTCGAGCTCCATCAGGTGGCTGTCGGCGTCGTGGATCAGGCGTCCTTGGGCATAGGTCATGGCGGTCCTCCGGGTCGCGATCAGGCGGGGTCTGCCGGCAGCGTGGGGTCGGTTGCCGGGGCGGCGACGACGATGCGCTGCGCCAGCAGCCCGTCGATCTGGCCGGCGTCGTAGCCGGCCTGCTGCAGCACCTCGCGGCTGTGCTGGCCCAGCGCCGGCGGTGCGCCGGGCCGGCGCTGGGCCACGCCGCCCAGCTGCACCGGGTTGGCCACCGTCCGGCCCGGCCCGTGGTCGCTGCTCACCAGCACGCCGGCCTCGCGCATCTGCGCGTCGTCGGGGATGTCGTCCAGGGTGCCGATCAGGCCGAAGGTGATGCCGGCTGCGTCGAGCCGCGGCCGCCAGTGCGCCAGGTCGTGCCCGGCGAAGCGGCGGTCGAACAGCCGCACCAGCTGCGCGCTGTGCGCCTCGCGCAGCGCGGACGTCGCGAAGCGCTCGTCGTCGGCCAGTTCGGCGCAGCCCAGCACCTGCAGCAGCGCGGTCCACTGGCGCGCTTCGTTCAGCACGATCAGGTTCAGCCAGCGGCCGTCGCGACAGCGGTAGATGTTGTTCAGCGCGTTCGGCGCGCGCTCGCGCGGTGGCCGCGGCGGGTAGCGCACCCCGCTCAGCGTGGCCTGCACCTGGATGCTGTTCGACCACAGGCCGTTGGCCAGCAGCGAGGTGCCGACCAGCCCGCCGCGGCCGCTGCGCTCGCGCCGGTACAGCGCGGTGGTGATCGCGGCGAACAGCGTCACCGCGCTCGGGTGGTCGCCCATGCCGGCCACCGGGCGCGACGGCGCGGCGCTCGCGTCGGCGCGCACCAGGTCCATCAGGCCCGAGCGCGCCCAGTAGGCGGTGACGTCGAAGCCGGCCTTGCCCGCTTCGGGCCCGGTCTCGCCATAGGCCGTCAGCGAGGCGTAGACCAGCCGCGGGTTCGGCGGCAGCAGGGCCTCGTGGTTCAACGCCAGCCGCCGTCGCACCGCCAGCGGCAGGTTGGTGATGAAGACATCGGCCTGCGCCACCAGCCGGTGCAGCACCGCCTGGCCCGCGGGCGCCTTCAGGTCCAGCACCAGGCTGCGCTTGTTGCGCGAGTCCAGGTCCCAGGCGTAGTTCAACTCGGCCGGCGGCGCGCCGGGCAGCCGGTACAGCCCGCGCAGCGGGTCGCCCTCGGGCGGCTCGACCTTGACCACGTCGGCGCCGAAGTCCGACAGCATCGTCGCGGCGGCCGGCCCGGCGATGTAGCTGGCGCAGTCGATGACCTTCAGGCCCTCGAACGGCAGCGCTTCGGTCGTCATGGTGACTGCCGGCGGCGCCGGGGCCATGCGACGATCCCGCCTGAACCTGGAGATTCCGCATGGCCGTTCCCGGCGAAGAACTTCATGCTGCCCTCGACGGCGGCTGGCTGCTGCCCGAGCCCGCGCCGCGCGAGCCGGTGCACACCCGCAGCATCGTCTGCCGCAGCTTCCGCCGCGACGACGCGATGATCGACATCGACGGCCGCTTCATCGACACCCGGCCGTTCGACTACGAGAGCGACTTCCGCGGCCCCTGCCAGGCCGGATCGGCGCTGCACAACATGCAGGTCCGCGTGACGATCGACCGCACACGCCACATCCACGCACTGGTTTCGGCGATGCCGGGCACGCCGTACAGCGGCTGCGCCGGCGTCAACCCGAACTTCCAGCGGCTGGTCGGGCTGTCGATCGGCCGGGGTTTTCGCAAGGCGATGCGCGACCGCATCGGCGGCGTCGAGGGCTGCACCCACGTGATCGCGCTGCTCGACGCGATGGCCGCCGCGGCGGTGCAGGCCTTCGCGTCGGCTGCTTACGCACCACGCAAGCCGGGCCAGCCCGAACCGGTGAAGGTCTGGAAGCTCGACGCGCTGATCGACAGCTGCCATTCGTACCGCGCCGACGGCGAGGTGATCCGGGCGATGAGGGCGCGCGGCCGCTGAGGCCAGCATCACGCGCCGCGCTCCAGCCGCTCGACCGCCGCCTCGGCCTGCGCCAGCGACAGCGCTATGCCGCGCCGCAGGCCGTCGAGGTCGACGCCCGCCGCGCTCTTCTTGCCTTCCAGGTAGCGGGCATAGACGCCGTGCACGATCGCGGCGGACTTCCAGCGGTTGAAGCCGATGTAGAAGTCGAGTTTCGAGAGGTCGCGCCCGGTGCGCGCGGCATAGCGCTCGGCCAGCTCTCGCCGGGTCGGGAAGCCCGGCAGCGAGGTCGGCGGCACCGCCCGCACCGGCGGCGGGTCGCCGGGCTCGGCCCACTGGTTCAGCGCATAGCCCAGGTCGGCCAGCGGGTCGCCCAGCGTCGAGATCTCCCAGTCGACCACCGCGGCGATGCGGCCGTCGGCGCCGACCAGCGTGTTGTGCAGGCCATAGTCGCCGTGCACGATGCGCGCCGGGCCCTGCTCGGGCACGTGGTCGAGGAAGTACTGCTGCAGCGCATGCGCGCGCGGGTCGTCGAAGTTCGCGCCGGCGATCGACGCGTTCCACGAGCGGTACCAGGTCTTCAGCTGGCGGCCGATGTAGTCGTCCTTCTTGCCGAGATCGCTCAGGCCCACCGCGTCGGGGTCGACCGCGTGCAGGTCGGCCAGCACGTCGATGAACGAATGGCCCAGCGTGGTCCTGAGCGGCTCGGGCGCCCAGCGGCGGGCGTCGTCGGCGCTGTACAGCGGGTGGCCGGCGACATGGCCCATCAGGTAAAAATGCGCGCCGGTGACTGCAGCGTCCTCGCAGAAGCCCAGCGCCTTCGGCACCGGCACCGGCGTGCCGCCCAGCGCGCTGATCAGCGCCCACTCGCGGCCCATGTCGTGCGCCTTGGGCAGCAGTTCGCCCATCGGCGGGCGGCGGATCACCGCCTTCTGGCCGCGCGCATCGACGAGCAGGTAGGTCAGGTTCGAGTGGCCGCCTTCGAGCCGCGTCCAGCCGAACGGCCCTTGCAGCGCCGGCACCTGGGCGGCGATCCAGGCCTCGACCCGGGCGATGTCGTAGCCGACGACGCCGACGACGCCGACGACGCCATTGGCGGCCGCGTTGTCCGCGCTCATTTCATTCGCCCTTGAAGACGGCCTTGCGGCGCTCCAGGAAAGCCATGCCGCCTTCGCGCGCGTCGGCCGAGTCGCCGGCGATCATCTGGTGCGTCGCCTCCATCATCAGCGCCTCGGCGTAGCTCTGCTCCAGCGCGCGGGCGATGCCCTGGCGCATCAGCCCCAGCGCACGGGTCGGGCCGGCGGCCAGCCGCTCGGCCAGCGCCATCGCCTGGCCCATCAGCTCGGCGTCGTCGACCGCCTTGTGGATCAGCCCCCAGGCCTCGGCCTTCTCGGCCGGGATGCGTTCGCCGAGCATCATCATCTCGGTCGCGCGGGCCTTGCCGACCAGCCGGGTCAGCATCCAGGTGGCACCGCCGTCGGGCACCAGGCCGATGTTGACGAAGGCCTCGAGGAAGTAGGCCGAGCGCGCGGCGACCGCGAAATCCGAGGCCAGCGCCAGCGAGCAGCCGATGCCGGCGGCGACGCCGTTCACCGCGGTGACGACCGGTATGTTCAGCCGCGAGATCGCCATCATCGTCGGGCTGTAGACCTCGGTCAGCGCCTTGTAGGCATTCGCGCCGCGCGAGGTGGCCGACGGGGCGTCGGCGCGGCCCTGCAGGTCGGCGCCGCTGCAGAAGGCGCGGCCCTCGCCGGTGATCAGCAGCGCGCGCGCGCCGATCGCCGGCAGTTGCTGCAGCGCGGCATGGATGTCGGCGAACATCTGCGGCGGCGCCGCGTTCAGCCGCTGCGGCCGGTTCAGCGTGATCACCGCGACGGCGCCCTGGGCGTGCAGGCGGATGGTCTCGTAGGTGGGCAGCGCGGCGTCGGTCATCTAGGGTTTCCTCGTATCGGGCAGATGGGTGGGAGCGTTGCATGCCAGCGTAGCGGCCGGCATCGTGCGCAACTGTCACCGGCCGGACTGTGACGCGCAGAGGCCGGCCGACACAATCCGCGCTCATCCCACCCCCCGAACTGCTGGAGCCCTGCCATGTCCGAAGCCTGGATCATCGACGCCTGCCGCACCCCGCGCGGCATCGGCAAGCAGGGCAAGGGTGCCCTGGCCGACCTGCACCCGCAGCACCTGGGCGCCACGGTGCTGAAGGCGCTGGCCGAGCGCAACCACCTGAACACCGCCGAGGTCGACGACATCCTGTGGGGCACCAGCACGCAGAAGGGCACGCAGGGCAACGACCTGGGCCGAATGTCGGCGCTCGACGCCGGCTACGACGTGCGCTCGAGCGGCATCACGATGGACCGCTTCTGCGGCTCGGGCATCTCGGTGGTCAACCTGGCCGCGGCGTCGATCATTTCGGGCATGGAAGACCTGGTGATTGCCGGCGGCTGCGAGATGATGTCGATGACCGCGACGCTGCGCGACGGCCCCGGCTTCATGGACGCCGGCAACCTGCGCCTGCGCGCCAAGCACCCGCAGTCGCACCAGGGCGTGTGCGCCGACGCGATCGCGACGCTCGAAGGCATCCCGCGCAGCGACCTCGACGCGCTGGCGCTCGAGAGCCAGAAGCGCGCCGCCGCGGCGATCGCCGGCGGCCATTTCGCGAAGAGCCTGATCCCGGTCTACAAGGCCGACGGCACGCTGGCGCTGGACCGCGAGGAATTCCCGCGCCCGCAGACCACCGCCGAGGGCCTGGCCGAGCTGAAGCCGGCGTTCACCAAGCTGGCCGACGTGCCGCTGGACGAGCAGGGCACCACCTACCGCAAGCTGATCCTGGCCAAGTACCCGGATCTGGACATCCAGTTCGTGCACCACGCCGGCAACTCGTCGGGCGTGGTCGACGGCTCGGGCGCGTTGCTGCTGGCCTCGCCGGCCTATGCGAAGAAGAACGGCCTGAAGCCGCGCGCCCGCGTGCTGGCCTATGCCAACGTCGGCGATTCCCCGACGCTGATGCTCAACGCCCCGGTGCCGGCGGCACGCAAGGTGCTGGCCAAGGCCGGGCTGACGGTCGACGACATCGACCTGTTCGAGATCAACGAGGCCTTCGCGGTGGTCGCCGAGAAGTTCATCCGCGACCTGAAGCTGGACCGCGACAAGGTCAACGTCAATGGCGGCGCGATGGCGCTGGGCCACCCGATCGGCGCGACCGGCTCGCTGCTGATCGGCACGCTGCTCGACGAACTCGAGCGCCGCGACCTGAAGCGCGGCCTGGTGACGATGTGCGCGGCAGGCGGCATGGCGCCGGCCATCATCGTTGAACGGATCTGACCCGCTGCCTGAGACTTGCCTCCAACGGAAGGACCTCGCACCATGGACTTGAGCTATTCCCCCGAAGAGCAGGCCTTCCGCCAGCAGGTGCGTAGCTGGCTGACCGAGAACTTGCCGGCCGACATCCGCGACAAGGTGACCGGCTACAAATCGCTGAGCAAGGACGACATCCTGCGCTGGCACAAGATCCTGGCCGCCAAGGGCTGGTCGGTGCCGCATTGGCCGGTGGAGTGGGGCGGCACCGGCTGGAACATCACGCAGCGCTACATCTACGACGAGGAGTTCGGCCTCGCCGGTGCGCCGGGGCTGCCGCCGTTCGGCCCGGCGATGTGCGCGTCGGTGCTGCTGCGCTTCGGCGCGCCCGAGCAGAAGGCGCGCTTCCTGCCGCGCATCCGCGAGGGCGACGACTTCTGGGTGCAGGGCTATTCCGAGCCCGGCGCCGGCTCGGACCTGGCGGCGCTGAAGACCCGCGCCGACCGCAAGGGTGACCACTACCTCGTCAACGGCCAGAAGATCTGGACCACGCTGGGCCACTACGGTGACTGGATCTTCTGCCTGGTGCGCACCGACAGCACGGCCGAGAAGCGGCAGGAGGGCATCAGCTTCCTGCTGATCGACATGAAGACCCCGGGCATCACCGTGCGCCCGCTGATCCTGATGGACGGCGGCCACGAGGTCAACGAGGTGTTCTTCGACGACGTGAAGGTGCCCGTCGAGAACCTGGTCTACGAGGAGAACAAGGGCTGGACGGTCGCCAAGTACCTGCTCGGCCACGAGCGCATGGGCTCGGGCAATGTCGGCGCCAGCAAGCGCGAGATGGCCGCGCTGCGCGCGCTGGCCGCGCGCGAGACGAAGAACGGCAAGCCGCTGCTCGACGACCCGCGTTTCCGCGACCGGCTCTCGCGCACCGAGATCGAGCTGGAGGCGCTGGAGATCACCTCGATGCGATTCCTCGACAAGATGCGCCGCAGCGGCCAGCCGCCGGGCGCCGACGTGTCGATGCTGAAGATCCGCGGCACCGAGATCCAGCAATCGATCACCGAGCTGATGATGCAGGCGGTCGGCCCGATGGCCCAGCCGTTCAAGGCGGTCGACGACGGGGCGATCGACTTCTTCACCTCGCGCCTGGCGCCGCGCTACTTCAACTACCGCAAGGCCAGCATCTACGCGGGATCGAACGAGATCCAGCGCAACATCATCGCCAAGATGAGCCTGGGGCTGTGACATGAACTTCGAACTGAACGACGAGCAGCAGCAACTGGCCGACAGCCTGGCCAAGTACCTGGCCAGCCACTACGACTTCGACAAGCGCAAGGCGATCATCCATTCGGCATCGGGTGTCAGCGATGCCGTCTGGGCGGCCTTCGCCGAGATGGGCCTGACCGCGATCGCGCTGCCCGAGGCCGACGGCGGCTTCGGCGGCGGCGCGCTCGACCTGATGGCGGCGATGGAAGCCTGCGGCCAGGCGCTGGTGGTCGAGCCGCTGCTCGACAACATCGGGCTGGCCGGGCGGCTGGTGGCCAAGGCCGGTTCGCAGGCCCAGCGGGCGGCGTTGCTGCCGGGGCTGATCGACGGCTCGCTCAAGCTGGCCTTTGCCGGGCTGGAGCCGGGGCGGCGTTACGAACTGGCACCGCAGACCACCACCGCGACCGCCAACGCCGAGGGCTGGCTGCTCAATGGCGCCAAGTGCGTCGTGACCGGTGCGCCGTCGGCGAACCGGCTGATCGTCTCGGCGCGCAGCGCCGACGGGGCGAGCCTGTTCATCGTCGACCCCAAGGCGCCCGGCGTGTCGCTGAACCCCAGCCGCTCGGTCGACGGCCTGCGGGTGGCCGATGTGAGCTTCGACAAGGTCAACCTCGGCGCCGACGCGCTGCTGGGGCCACAGGGCGGGGCACTGCCATTGTTCGAGGAAGCGACCGACTTCGCGACCGCGCTGCTGTGCGCCGAAGCGATCGGCGCGATGCAGTTCGCCAACGAGACCACGCTGGAGTACCTGAAGACGCGCAAGCAGTTCGGCGCGCCGATCGGCGCCAACCAGGTGCTGCAGCACCGTATAGTGGAGATGGTGATCGTCACCGAGCAGGCGCGATCGATGGCCACGCTGGCGGCCAGCAAGGTCGACAGCGCCGCCGATCCGAAGGAGCGTGCCCGCGCGGTGTCGGCGGCCAAGGTGAAGATCGCCGACTCGGCGCGCCAGGTCAGCCAGGAGGCGGTGCAGCTGCACGGCGGCATGGGCATGTCCGAGGAGCTGAAGATCTCGCACACCTTCCGCCGCCTGACGATGATCGCGCAGCGCTTCGGCGATGCCGACCACCATCTCGAGCGCTATGCGGCCTTGACTTGAATCGCTGACCCGGAGACTCACCTCATGAGCGGAAGACTGCAAGGCAAGGTCGCGATCATCACCGGCGCCGGCTCGGGCATCGGCCGTGCGTCGGCGCTGCTGTTCGCGGCCGAAGGCGCGAAGCTGGTGCTGGGCGACAAGACCGAGGCCGTGCACGACACCGCCCAGGCAGTGCGGGCGGCCGGCGGCAGCGTGACCGCGCTGCAGATCGACGCCGGCAACGAGGCCGATGTGCAGCAGCTGGTGGCCACCGCGCTGTCGACCTACGGCCGGCTCGATGTGGCCTTCGCCAACGCCGGCATCGCCGGCGGCATGGCCGGCATCTTCGACGCGACGCCCGAGCTGTGGACCGACGTGCTGCGGGTCAACCTGATCGGCCCGTTCCTGATGATCAAGCATGCCGGCAAGGCGATGGCCGAGCAGGGGCAGGGCGGTTCGATCCTCTGCACCGCGTCGGTCGCCGGCATCCGCTCGGGTGCCGGCGGGCCGGCCTATTCGGCCAGCAAGGCTGGCGTGATCAACCTGGTGATGGTCGGCGCGCAGCAGCTGTGCGAGACCGGCGTGCGCGTCAACGCGATCTGCCCGGGGCTGACCGAGACCGGCATGACCAGGGGCACCTTCGACTACGCCAGGGACAAGGGCGTGACCCACAAGCTGGGCCGGCTGAACCCGCTGCGCCGCGCCGCGCAACCCGAGGAGCTGGCCAACGCCGCGCTGTTCCTGGCCAGCGACCAGTCGAGCTACGTCAACGGCCAGGCGCTGGCGGTCGACGGCGGGCTGTCGAGCTCGCACCCGGTGACCCGGCAGCTGCCGGGTCAGACGGCAGTCTGATTTTTCGAACCTCATCCATCGCCGCTGAGCGGGCCGGGAGCCTGAACATGTACCAACCCTTCGACTTGAGCGGCCATGGCGCCGTGGTGACCGGCGGCAACGGCGGCATCGGCCTGGGCATGGCCCGCGCGCTGCTGGCCTCGGGTGCCAAGGTGGCGATCTGGGGCTCGAACCCCGACAAGACCGAGCGCGCCCGCTCCCAGCTGGCGGCCGAATGCGGCGACCCCGCGCGGGTGTTCGCCTTCGTCTGCGACGTCGGCGACGAGGCGCAGGTCGACCAGACCTTCGCGGCGTCGGTCGCCGCAGTGGGCCGCGTGGACTCCTGCTTCGCCAACGCTGGCGTGTCCGGCAAGGGCTCGATGGTGATGGAGATGAGCCTGGACGAGTTCCGCCGGGTGCAGCGCATCAACGTCGAGGGCGTGTTCCTGACCTTCCGCGCCGCTGCGCGCCACATGGCCGCGCATGGCCAGGGCGGATCGCTGGTGGCCACCGCCAGCACCGCGGCGGTCGAGGGCGCGGCGCGCAACAGCCACTACGGTGCGTCCAAGGGCGCCGTCACCGCCTACGTGCGGGCGCTGGCGGTCGAACTGGCGCGGCACAAGATCCGCGCCAACTCGATCCTGCCGGGCTGGATCGTCACCGAGATGACCGAGAAGTCGGTCGCCAACGAGAAGTTCGTCGGTGCGGTGATGCCGCGCATCCCGGCACGCCGCTGGGGCCAGATCGACGACTTCGGCGGCATCGCGGTCTACCTGGCCAGCCCGGCCTCGGCCTACACCACCGGCGAGCAGTTCATCATCGACGGCGGCTACACCAAGTTCTGAGCGCCGAGCGACCGGCCTCACCACACCGTCGCCGGGTTGGTCCGCCGGCCGGTCCAGCGCTCGATCACCATCGACAGCTGCGAGGTGCTGACCGGCTTGGTCATGAAGTCGTCCATGCCGGCGTCCAGGCAGCGCTGGCGATCGGCGGCCAGCGAGTCGGCGGTCAGCGCGACGATCGGCGTGCGCGCAGCGCCCGGGCCCTCGCGGCCACGGATGTTCCGGGCGGCGTCGTAGCCGTCCATCACCGGCATGTGGCAGTCCATGAACACGATGTCGTAGCGCCGGCGGGCCATCGCCCTGCAGGCGGCGTCGCCGTCGTCGACGACGTCGACCTCGCAGCCCAGCACCTTCAGCATCTCGGCGGCGACCATCTGGTTGACGACGTCGTCCTCGGCCAGCAGCACCGCGATCGCGAGGTCGGCGTCTTCGGCCGGCGGCGCCGCGGTCGCGGCCTGGCCGTCGTCGGCTTCGATCAGCGGCAGGTCGATCCAGAAGTGCGAGCCCCGGCCCGGCTCGCTTTGCACCTGCACCTCGCCGCCCATCCGGTCGACCAGGTCCTTGACGATCGCCAGGCCCAGGCCGCTGCCGCGGTGGCGCCGCGTGCTGGAACCGTCGACCTGGGTGAACGCGTCGAAGATCGCCGGCAGCTCGTCGGCCGCGATGCCGATGCCGGTGTCGCGCACCGACAGCCGCAGCCGCGGCGCCATCGCCGGGCCGACGGCCGAGACGGCCAGGTCGATGCGTCCCTGATCGGTGAACTTCACCGCGTTGTGCAGCAGGTTCACCAGCAGCTGGCGCAGCCGCAGCGGATCGGCCAGCACGCGCGCCGGCAGCTCTGGTGCCACGCTGCACGCCAGCCGCAGCGGCTTGTCGCGGGCGACCAGGGTCATCAGGTCGACCGCCTCGGCCACCAGGGCGCGCAGGTCGACCGGGCCGGGGTGCAGCACCAGCTTGCCGGCCTCGATGCGCGACAGGTCGAGCACGTCGTCGATCAGCGCGAGCAGCGCGGTCGCCGAACGGTGGGCGGTCGTCGCGTAGCGGTGCTGCGCGGGCGTCAGCGGCGTGCCGATCATCAGCTCGGCCGCGCCGAGGATGCCGTTCATCGGCGTGCGGATCTCGTGGCTGATCATCGCCAGGAACTGCGACTTCGCTGCATAGGCCTGCTCGGCCTGGCGGCGCGCCTGGTCGAGCTCGGCGGCCTGGGCCTGCAGCGCGGCGGCCTTCTGCGCCAGGCTGTCGAGCAGCGCGTGTGCGGCGCGCACCGCCTGGCGGGTGCGATTGCGCAGGCGTTCGGTCACCAGCCCGGTCAGGGCCAGGTACAGGCCCAGCAGGTAGATGACCGTGGCGATGCCCAGCCGGTCGGCCCAGATGGCGCGTGCCGGGTCAGCCCAGGCCAGCCAGACCGCATAGCCCAGGTAGGCGGCGGTGACCAGATGGGCGAAGTACAGCGTGCGCCGGAAGCCGAAGCCCACCTGGTCGGCCACGCGCACCAGCAGGAAATAGGCGAAGAAGAGGTGGCTCTGCTCCAGATGGTGCAGGTCGACCAGCCAGACCAGCACGTCCAGGTGGAACAGCAGCAGGCCCAGGTCGAGCCGGCCGCTGCGGCCATGGCCCAGGCGCAGCACGAACCACCCCGCGACGGCATAGCCCAGGTTCAAGGCCACCAGCGCCTGCAGCGCCGGCCGCGGGAACGCCGGGTCCTGGCGCCAGTCCTGCAGCAGCGCGATCGCGCAGACCACGACGAAGCCGGCGAGGCGCAGCGAGGGCACCTGGACCGTGTACAGGCGTCGCTCGGCCGCTGCCTTGCGTTGCGCGCGCAGGGACTCGTCGAGCGTGAAGCTCGAGTCGCCCGCGGGACCCGCATCGTGCGACGCCTGAGGATCCGTCACTGCCCACACCCCCGCCCGGACAATTTCGGCCGATTGTGGCCAGCGGGCCGGCGTGAGGCCATCCCGATGATGCAGCGGCATGTCACCCGCCGATGCGGCGCCGTGGCCTTCCCTGCACGTTACGATGTGCTCCTGAAGGAGACCGGCCATGAACGACGACGACCGACGCTCGATCGAGCAGACGATCCAGGCCTATTTCGACGGCCTGTACGAGGGCGACGCCGACAAGCTGGCCAGCGTGTTCCACGAGACCAGCGCGCTGACCTACGAGCAGGACGGCAAGCTCGTCGTGCTGCCGCTGGCGCAGTGGCTGAAGGCGGTGCGCGAGCGGCCGGCGCCGAAGGCCAAGGGGCTGGCGCGCGACGACGCGATCCTGGCGATCGACCAGTCGGGCCCGACCACGGCGTTCGTCAAGGTCAGGTGCCAGATCCCGCCGCGCTACTTCACCGACTACCTGAACCTGCTGAAGGTCGACGGCCGCTGGCAGGTCGCGCAGAAGGTCTTCGCGACGGTGGTCGAGCGCTAGCGCGACAGCCGCGCAGGCGACAGCGCGGCGGCGCCGCGGCTCCCTACACTGGCCCGCGCCGAGCTGACCGACGGGACAGCCGCGCAGGCGACAGCGCGGCGGCGCCGCGGCTCCCTACACTGGCCCGCGCCGAGCTGACCGACGGGAGACCGCATGACGAACCTGGTGCTTCGCGAGGACCGTGACGGCCTCGCCACGCTGACGCTGAACCGCCCCGACAAGCTCAACGCGCTGACGGTGGCGATGTTCCAGCAGTTGCGCGAGCAGGTGCAGCAGCTGGCCGCCGACACCGGGCGCATCGGCCTGGTGCTGCTGCGCGGGGCCGGCAAGTGCTTCTCGGCCGGCCACGACCTGGCCGACATCGCGCACGGCGAGCGCCCGCCCAGGCCCAGCTTCCAGGCCGACACGATCGAGTTGCTGGCCGAGCTGCCGCAGCCGGTGATCAGCGCGGTGCATGGCCACTGCTACACCGGCGCACTCGAGCTGGCGCTGGCCGGCGACCTCATCGTCGCCGCCGAATCGGCGAAGTTCGCCGACACCCATGCGCGCTGGGCGCTGACGCCGGTGTGGGGCATGAGCCAGCGGCTGCCGCGGCGCGTGGGCCTCGCCAAGGCGCAGGAGATGACCTATACCGCGCGCACCTACAGTGGTGCCGAGGCGCAGGCGATGGGGCTGGTGAACTGGTGCGTGCCCGATGCGGCGTTCGAAGCCGAACTGCAGGCCTTCACCGGCGCGATCCTGGCCAATTCCTGGTTCAGCCTGCGCGCCAACAAGCGGCTGTACCGCGAGACCGATGGCCTGCCGCTGCGCGCCGGGCTGTCGCATGAGATCCACCGCAGCGAAGGCCGCGGCCCCGACATGGACCAGCGCATCGCCGCGTTCATGAACAAGACCCGCAAGCCGAGCTGAGCCCGCGATGAGCAACCCCCTGTACCAAGGCTGCAGCGTCGGCGACCTGGTGGTCAGCGCGATCGCACGCGGCGGCGATCGAATCGCCTTCATCGGCGACGATGCCCGCTGGACCTACCACCGGCTCGGCGAGCGGGTCAGCCAGGTGATCCAGGCGCTGGCCGTGCGCGGGCTGAAGCGCGGCGATGCGGTGGCCACGCTGTCGGCCAACCGGCCCGAGGCCTTCCTGATCACCGCCGCGGCCTATCTGATGGGCCTGCGCCTGACCTGGATGAACCCTACCTCGTCGGAAGACGACCATGCCTACATCCTCGAAGACTCGGGCGTGCACACGCTGTTCGTCGACCCGTCGAGCTTCGGCGAGCGGGCCCGGGCGCTGGCCCGGCGCGTGCCGGGTGTGGCGCGGATCATGAGCTTCGGCCCCAACGACGGTGTCGGCGAGGACCTGCTGGCCGCTGCTTCGGCCTTCACCCCCGCGCGGCTGGTGCCGCAGGCCGATCCCGACGATGTCTGCGTGCTGGTCTATACCGGCGGCACCACCGGCCGGCCCAAGGGCGTCGCCCACACCCACCGGGTGCACGTGACGATGATCCTGACCGAGATGGCCGACTGGGACTGGCCCGGCGAGATCCGCTTTCTCGCGCTGACGCCGATCACCCACGCCTCGGGCGCGATGATCATGCCGGTGCTGCTGAAGAGCGGCACCTACGCGATGACGCAGGGCTTCAGCGCCGAAAAGTTCGTGCGACT
Source organism: Burkholderiaceae bacterium (assembly GCA_016790515.1). GTDB lineage: Bacteria > Pseudomonadota > Gammaproteobacteria > Burkholderiales > Burkholderiaceae_C > Pseudaquabacterium. The sequence goes on from JAEUOY010000168.1 coordinate 64,716, forward strand.
GGTCGAGACCCACCGGATCACCGCCACCTTCCTGGTGCCGACGATGATCTACGTGCTGCTCGACAGCCCGGCGCGCCGGGGTGCCGACCTGTCGAGCCTGAAACTGATCATCTATGGCGCCTCGCCGATGTCGCCGGCCCGGCTGATCGAGGGTATCCGGGAATTCGGCCCGGTGTTCATGCAGTTGTACGCGCAATCGGAGGCACCGAACACCGTCACCGTGCTGCACCAGCACGAACACGACCCGGTACACCATCCCGAGCGGCTGGCCTCCTGCGGCACGCCCTGCGTCGGCACCCAGGTGCGGCTGCTCGACGAGAACGGCCAGGAAGTTCCGGACGGCGAGGTCGGCGAGATCTGCGTGCGCGGCTCGCTGGTGATGCAGGGCTACTGGAACAAGCCCGAGGAAACGGCGCAGGCGCTGCGCAACGGCTGGCTCTACACCGGCGACATGGCGCGGCGCGATGCCGGCGGCTTTCTCTACATCGTCGACCGCTCGAAGGACATGATCATCAGCGGCGGCTTCAACGTCTACCCGCGCGAGGTCGAGGATGCGCTGTCGCAGCACCCGGCGGTGGCCGCGGCGGCGGTGGTCGGCGCGCCCGATGCCAAATGGGGCGAGGCGGTGCGGGCGCTGGTCGTGTTGCGCGCGGGCGCCGCGGTGTCGGCCGAGGAACTGATCGCACTGGTGCGCGAGCGCAAGGGGGCGGTCTACGCGCCCAAGGCGATCGACTTCGTCGACGCGCTGCCGACCACCGGGCTCGGCAAGCTCGACAAGAAGGCGATCCGCGCGCGGTTCTGGCAGGGGCAGGGGCGGGCGGTGCATTGATCATGCCCGTCTGGATCGAAGCCAGCCCGTCAAAGGCAGCCGTCGGCTCGGTGCGGAAATCTCCCTGCAGCTTCGCAGCGGACACCCGGACGACGGGACAAGAGCGTCAGGCCAGGCTGCCGTGCTCTGCTCCGTGCCAGCGGCCAGCGGCCGCTGGCGT
>JAEUOY010000020.1 GCA_016790515.1 Burkholderiaceae bacterium
CGGCGACTTCGGCGATGCGCTCGATGGGCTCGGCCGTCGGCCGGGAGATCATCCGCGGCGTGCTGGGCTCGCTGCTGGGCGGCGGCAAGCGCAGGCGCTGACTGCCGACACGCGGTTCACGCCTCGGCAGCCGCGGCTTGCGACGCCAGCCGGCGTTTCGTCGCGCGGCGCGGCCCGGCGCCGGGTCGGGCATCGACAATCGCGGCGTGATCTCCCGGCCGCCATCGTCAGCCCACCCGTCAGCCCACCCGCCGGCCAGCCCGTCGACCGACCCGCGACCGGCCGATCCGCCGCCGCTGTGGCGATCGTTCGCGCGGCGCGGCCTGCTCAACCAGCTGCTGTGCGCGGCGATCGCGCTGCTGATCTGGCTGATGACGCCGCACGGCCGCGGCAACCTGTTCAGCGCCTGGGTCTATTCGGCGGCGATCGGCACCCTCTGCTGGTTCTTCATCGACGGCGGCCGGCTGCTGCTGGCCCGCTGGCTGCCCGCCAGCGGCCGCGCGCCCGGCGAGCGGCGCGCCCGCTGGCCGGGCCCGCGCTGGATGCTGCTGTGCATCCTCGCCGGCACCGCGCTGGGCTACTCGCTGGGCAGCCAGCTCGGCGACGCGGTCACCGGTTTCACCACGCCCAGCCTGCTGGAAAACCGGCCGGCGCTGGCGATCAGCATCATCGCGGCGATCGCCGCGACCTGGTATTTCTATGCCACCGAGCGGCTGCGCATCGAGCAGGCCAGCGCCGAGGCGGCGCGCCGCGCCGCCGCCGAGAGCCAGCTGCGGCTGCTGCAGTCGCAGCTCGAGCCGCACATGCTGTTCAACACGCTGGCCAACCTGCGCGTGCTTGTCACGCTGGACCCGCCGCGCGCGCAGGCCATGCTCGACCGCCTGATCGGCTGGCTGCGCGCGACGCTGGGCGCCTCGCGCAGCGAGCTGCACCCGCTGGCGGCAGAGTTCGCGCTGCTCGACGACTACCTGGCGCTGATGGCGCTGCGCATGGGGCCGCGGCTGCAGGTGCAGCTCGACCTGCCCGAGGCCCTGCGCGACCTGCCGGTGCCGCCGCTGCTGCTGCAGCCGCTGGTGGAGAACAGCATCCGCCACGGCCTGGAACCCCAGGTCGCCGGCGGCCGCATCGAGGTGCACGCCCGGCGGCAGGACCAGCGCCTGCTGCTGACGGTGCGCGACACCGGTGTCGGGCTGCCCGCGTCGCAGCCCGGCGCGGGCGGCTTCGGCACCAGCCACGTGCACGAACGGCTGCACGCGCTGTTCGGCGAGCGCGCCACGTTCCGGATCGGCCCGGCGGCCGACGCCGACGGCGGCACGCTGGCCGAACTGACCCTGCCCCTGCCCACGCTCACCGCCTGAACCATGCCCAGCGCCCTGATCGCCGAAGACGAACCGCTGCTCGCCGCAGCGCTGAAGTCCGACCTGGCCCGGCTGTGGCCGGAACTGCAGATCGTCGGCACCGCGGCCGACGGCCTCAGCGCGGCGGCCCAGGCGCTGGCGCTGCGGCCCGAGGTGTGCCTGCTGGACATCCGCATGCCGGGCGCCAGCGGGCTGGAGGCGGCCCAGGCCATTGCCGAAGACTGGCCGCAGGGCGAGCCCTTCCCGCTGCTGGTCTTCGTCACCGCCTACGACCAGTACGCGCTGGCGGCGTTCGAGGCCCAGGCGGTGGACTACCTGGTCAAGCCGGTGGACATGCCGCGCCTGGCCGCCTGCGTTGCCCGCCTGAAGCTCCGCCTGACCGAGCGTCGGGCGCCGGTTGCCCGAAACGACCTGCAGACCCCGCCGGATGACGGGCCGCTGCAGCAGACGCTGAGCCAGCTGCGCGCACTGCTGGGCGCCGCCGCGCCGGCTGCCGCTTCTTCGCCGCGCCTGACGGTGATCCAGGCCGGGACCGGCACCACCGTGCACTTCGTGCCGATCGCCGAAGTGCTGTATTTCGAAGCCGCGGACAAGTACCTGCGGGTGGTCACCGCGGATCGCGAGCACCTGATCCGGCTGTCCTTGCGCGAGCTGTTGCCGCAACTCGATGCGCAGGAGTTCTGGCAGGTGCACCGCAGCCTGGTGGTGCGCGCGTCGGCGATCGCGACGGCGCAGCGCGACGATTCGGGCAAGGTCTACCTGAAGCTGCGCGACCGCCCGGAGCGGCTGACCGCCAGCCGGCTGTACGCCCACCTGTTCAAGGGCATGTAGCGCCGCCCTCGGCCGCCGGATGCGGCCGGCCCGGGCTCAGCGCCCGGCCAGGCGCTGCGCCGCGGCGGGCGTCTCGGTGTCCACCGGCCAGGCCTGCAGGCCGGCCCAGCGCTGGCGCTGCGGCGCTCCGGCCTCGAACGACTGGCCGTAGAGCGCCGGGCCGCGTGCGGCCATCAGCAGCGCCACCCGCGCCGAAGGGCGGTGGCCTTCGTCGGCCAGCGCCGAAAAGGCCTGGAAAGCCGTCGCCCAATGGCAGTTCTCGTAGGCGAGCAGGGCCTCGGCATGGCGCTCGGCCAGTGGATCGGACGCGCTGGCAGCAGATGCCGCCCAGGGCATGGCCAGGGCAGCGAGCAGGAACAGACGGTTCAGGCGGTACAGCTTCATCGCGACATCCAGTGGGTTGATGGCGGGCCGGCCGTCGGGACCGCCTGGATCGGACATCGGCCACCGCCGCCCGAAACCGCAGGCCGATCGATCGAACAAGGCCCCGAAACCGTGCCAGATTCATCGCATCGGGCGCCGACACCGGCGCCGAGCGATGCACACCGCCGCGCCGCGGCCGCGCGATCAGGGCTCGCTGCCTACCACCTGGCGCAGCGCAGTCACGACGTCCTGCGCGGTCTTCGGGTCGGCCGCGGCCTGCACGGCCTGGGCGGCCGCAGCGGCATCGGGGTTGAGCGATGCATCGGCCATCCACGCCAGCGACGCCGAGCCGAGCACGGCCACCAGCAGCCCGACCGCAGTGGCGATTCGCAGCATCACCGGCAGGTCACGCCGGCCTCGGTCAGACATCTCGGGCTCCCTCTCAGGTCTCTTGTTGGACCGCGTACTTTAATGCCTGATTCGGCCACCCGCCTCCTCCGACGGGATGAGGCGGCCGCGCATCTGGCGCCCTGGCCGGGCCGCTGCGTCGCCGCCATCGTCGTTTCGTCGCCCGACTGGCGACGGTCGGACCCGCGCTCCCTAAGGTGGCGGCCATGAGCAACGAACTGACCCGCCTGCTGCACCAGCACCCGCTGGTGTTCTTCCACCTCGTCACCGCCTTGGCGGCGCTGCTGCTGGGCATGGCGCTGCTGGCGCGGCGCAAGGGCACGCACGGCCATCGCGCACTGGGCTGGACCTGGGTGGCGCTGATGGGCAGCACCGCGCTGGCCTCGGCCTTCATCCGCGACTACCAGCTGCCCAACCTGTTCGGCTACACGCCGATCCATGCCTTCACGGTGCTGGTGGCGGTGATGCTGCCGCGCGGCGTCTGGTTGATCCGCCAGGGCAACGTGCGCGGCCACCGCAAGACCATGCAGTCGCTGTTCGTCGGCGCCTGCGTGCTGGCCGGGCTGTTCACGCTGTTGCCCGGCCGTTTCCTGGGCCGGCTGCTGTGGCAGCAGGTGCTGGGTCTGGCCTGAGGTCGGGCTTCGTAGAATCGCGGCTCGATTTCCTCGACCGGGCCCCGAAGCGGGCCCGCGCTCCATGACGCGCCCAGCCAGCCACCCCGATCCGCACGAGTCCAGCCCCAAGCCCGCCAACTTCCTGCGCACGCTGATCGAGCGCGAGGTGCAGGACGGGGTCTACGCCCAGCGCCGCTGGGGCGGATCACCCGGCGACGCCGCGCACCACGCCGCCGGCGGCATCGACCCGGCGCCGGTGCGGCTGCGCTTTCCGCCCGAGCCCAACGGCTACCTGCACATCGGCCACGCCAAGAGCATCTGCCTGAACTTCGGGCTGGCGCGCGATTTCGGCGGCGTCTGCCACCTGCGCTTCGACGACACCAACCCCGAGAAGGAGGAGCAGGAATACGTCGACGCGATCGTCGAGATGGTGCACTGGCTGGGCTGGAGCTGGCAGGCCAGCCACGACGGCGCGAGCACCGAGCATCTGTATTACGCCAGCAACTACTTCGACTTCATGTACCGCGCCGCCGAGCACCTGATCGGGCGCGGCCTGGCCTACGTCGACGAGCAGACGCCCGAACAGATGCGCGCCAACCGAGGCGACTTCACGACGCCCGGCACCGACAGCCCCTGGCGCGGCCGCTCGCCCGCCGAGAACCTGGCGCGCTTTCGCGAGATGCGCGACGGCCTGCACGCGGACGGCAGCATGGTGCTGCGCGCGAGGATCGACATGGCCTCGCCGAACATCAACCTGCGCGACCCGGCGCTCTACCGCATCAAGCGCGCGCACCACCACAACACCGGCGATCGCTGGTGCATCTACCCGATGTACACCTATGCGCACCCGATCGAGGACGCGCTGGAGAACATCACCCACAGCATCTGCACGCTCGAGTTCGAGGACCAGCGTCCTTTCTACGACTGGCTGCTGGAGAACCTGGCCAGGCTCGGCCTGTTGGCGCACCCGCTGCCGAAGCAGCACGAGTTCGGGCGCCTGAACCTGAGCTACGTGGTCACCAGCAAGCGCAAGCTGCGCGCGCTGGTGGAAGAAGGCATCGTCAGCGGCTGGGACGACCCGCGCATGCCCACGCTCTTCGGCATGCGCCGGCGCGGCTACACGCCGGCCAGCGTGCGCGCGATGGCCGACGGCACGGGTGCCAGCAAGACCAACATCTGGCTCGACTACGCCGTGCTCGACCAGTGCCTGCGCGCCGACCTGGAAGGCCAGGCGCCGCGTGCGATGGCCGTGCTGGACCCGGTGCCGCTGGTGCTCACCA
>JAEUOY010000046.1 GCA_016790515.1 Burkholderiaceae bacterium
CGCGATCAACGAATACGTCGCCCACCACAATGTAAAACCCAAGCCGTTCATCTGGACCAAGAGTGCCCGCGACATCCTGCAGAAGGTCATCCGGGCCAACGCGCGCTTAAGTTCCAAACAGAACGCAACACTGCACTAGAAGAAGGCCATCGTGCGCAGCTCGATGCTCTCGCGCCGCGGCGTGTCGGGCCGGGTGTCCGGATGCTCGAAAGCGCTGTGGCCCATGAAGCGGGCGCGGCCGTCGGTCGACGAGTCGTAGGTCTTCAGCAGCAGCGCCTGGTCGGCCTGCATCAGCGGAAAGTAGATCCAGCGGTGCGCCGGCGACCAGCGCAGCACGTAGATCTCGCCGGTGCGCTCGCGGTACTTCAGGTCCATGCGCAGCAGGTCGCCGGGCGCCTGCGTGGTCGCGTCGCACATCGCCAGCGGCAGTTCCTCGACGCGGCGGTACAGCGGCTTCCAGACGTTGTAGAAGGCCACCCGCCCCTGCAGCAGCGCCTCGGCTTCCTCCGGCACGATGTCGCGCACGCGCTGCGGGCCCGACATCACGGTGTAGTCGCTGTGCACCAGCAGCACCGCCGGGCGCTGCACCGTGGTCTGCTGCTTCAGGTCGGCGCTCAGCCGCTTGCGGATCGTGTGGTCGAAGACGATGACGCGCTTCGCGCTGGTGTTCTGCTTCACGAAGTCGATCACCTGCGGGTAGAAGACGCGGTGGATCTCGGCGTCGTCATCGAACTGGTCGAACTTCGCGGCGAAGGGCTTCAGCTCGAAGCCTTCGCGGTCGACCGAGAAGCGGTCGACATCGGGCCAGCCGTCGTGGATCTCGACCTCGTGCGGGTCGGTGCCCGGCGGGTTCAGCTCGACGGCCGGATCGGGCTCGTAGAAGTAGTAGTCCGGCGGGGTGCCGTTGTCGACGGTGTAGTTCATCGTCGCGCGGACGGTAGCGGCAGCGGTCATGACGGCAGGTTGCCGGGGCCTCGGAGCCGCCGGCTGGACGGGGGTTGACGACAGGCCGGGCGCCCGGGCGCCCGGCCGCAGGAGGCCCGGGCGGCTCAGGACGCCTGGCCGGAGCGGTCCAGCGTGAAGCCGGGACCGACCCAGGTCTTGTCCCAGCTCGGCATCTTCTCGATGTTCCCGGTCATCCAGCGCTTCAGGTTCGGGTGGTCGGCCAGCGGCAGCTTCTGGTGCACATGCAGGTGCATCGGCGCGGCCAGCGCGATGTCGGCGATCGTCGGCCGATCGCCGCAGATCCATTCGCTGCGCGCCAGACGGGCGTCCAGGATGCCGGCCAGCTTGTGGAACTGCGCCGCCTGGGCGTCGAGCACTGCCGGATCGGGCTCGGCGCCGAGCAGCGGCTTGACGCAGTTCTCGACCAGGAAGACATAGCAGCTGGGGAACCAGCTCGACGACTCCCACAGCAGCCAGCGGTTGATGTCGGCACGCCGCTGCAGGTCGCGCGGGTAGGCGTCGTCGCGGCCCATCTTGTCGGCGGCGTACTGCAGGATCGCGTTCGACTCCCACAGCTCGAAGTCGCCGTCGCGCAGCGCCGGCACCGAGGCGTTGGGGTTCAGCGCGGTGTAGGACGGGTCCTTGTGCTCGCCCTTGAAGTAGTCGACGTGCACACGCTCGAACGGCGCACCGAGGAAGTCGAGCCCGGCCAGCACCTTGCGGCAGTTGACCGTGATGGGATCGGCAAACACCTGCATGTTGTCTCCTGGAATTCCTGGGATGGAAGGGTCGGCGCGGCTGCCACATTCGGCCGATGCAGTCCAGCCCGCCGATCAAGCAGTCTACGGATTGACCGCAGTCCATGCACCTGCTGGAATGCAAACCGATTGTTCTCGATCGGGCGACAGTGACCATCTCCACCGACATGCTGGCGGCCTTTGTCGAGGTGGCGGCGCAGGCCAGCGTCAGCGCTGCGGCGCAGGCGCTGGGCGTCAGCAAGAGCGTCGTCAGCAAGCGCATCGCGCAGCTGGAGCAGGCAGTGCACGCGACGCTGTTCTCGCGCAGCACCCGGCGCATCGCGCTGACGCTGGCCGGCGAGGCCTACCTCGACTTCGCGCGCAACGCGCTGCGGGCGGTCGCCGACGCCGACGAGCGGCTGCGCGACCTGCGCCACGAACTGAGCGGGCAGATCCGGCTGACCGCGCCGGTGTCCTGGGGCCAGCAGGTGCTGGCGCGGGTGCTGCCGGAGTTCCTCGCTCGCCACCCGGCGATCGAGATCGAGCTGCTGCTGGGCGACCGGCTGATGGACATCGCCTACGAGCGCATCGATATCGCGCTGCGGATGAGCGCCAGCGCGACGTCCGACCTGGTGGCCACGCCGGTGGCGCGGCTCGACTGGGTGATCTGCGCCGCGCCGTCGCACCTGGCGCGGTCCGGCACGCCGCTGACGCCGGCCGCGCTGGTCGGGCACCCCTGCATGGGCTACTGGCGCGAGAGCTCGGACGACGCCTGGCCGCTGCAGCGTGGCGACGAACTGCAGACCGTGCGGGTGCACGGCCGCTACCACGCCAACAACCCCGAGGCGGTGGCCTGCGCCGCGCTGGCCGGCCTCGGCGTCGCGCTGCTGCCGGTCTATGTCTGCGCCGACGACCTCGCCCAGGGCCGGCTGCTGCGGCTGCTGCCCGACTGGACGCCGGTGACCAAGTTCGGCAACCAGGTCACCGCGGTGGCCGTACCCGACCGGCTGCGGCTGCTGCGCAACCGGGCGCTGCTGGATCATCTGAAGGACCGGCTGGGCGGGCGCTGAGCCCGCGGGTCGAAACGCTCAGCCGGCCAGCCCGCAGCCCCGCAAGATCAGCCCGACCACATGCTCGGTCGCGCGCTCGTGGTCGCGCGGCGTCAGCTCGTCGCGGCCCAGCACCGCGCGCACCTGGGCGTCGAAGTCGGCATAGGTCTGGGTCGCGGCCCAGATCGTGAAGAACAAATGGGTCGAGTCGACCGGCGCCATGCGGCCGGCGGCGACCCAGCCGTCGATCACCGCGGCCTTCCTGCGCACGATGCTGCGCAGCTCGGTGCGCATCAGCGTGCCGACCACCGCGGCGCCGTGCAGCAGCTCGTTGGCAAACACCCGCGAGGCGTCGGGCCGCTGCGCGCTCATCGCCATCTTGGCGCGGATGTAGCGCTCCAGCGCGTCGCGCGGGTCGGCCTCGGGCAGCAGGCCGTCCAGCGGCACCAGCCAGTCGTGCAGCGTGCGCGCCAGCACCGCGCGGTACAGCTCGAGCTTGCTGCCGAAGTAGTAGTGCAGGTTGGCCTTCGGCAGCCCGGCCTCGTCGGCGATCGCGGCCATCGTCGCGCCGTTGAGGCCGGCGCGGGCGAACACCCGCTCGCCCGCGCCGAGGATGCGCGCCTCGTTGGCCTGGCGGATCAGGCCCTTGGGGGCCTCGTCCTCGACCGTCGAAGTGCGCACCGCACAGCCGCCTACTTGCTGGCGGCCTCGAACACCACGTGGGAGTAGGCGGCCTTGCCCGGGTCCTTCTTGATCACCGGCGAGCTGCCGCCGGCCAGCAGCACCTTGACCGTGCGCTCGTAGGCCGCCGGATCGAGGTAGCCCATCTTCGGCGTGCCGGCGTTGCTGATCAGCTTGGCGACGTTCTCCATCTGGCGCTGCTGAACCTTCAGCGTCGCGCTACCCGACGGATCGGCGGCGACGACGATCTTGGCGGCGCCGGCCGGGTCCTTGACCGCGTCGTTCCAGCCCTTCAGCGTGGCCTTCAGGAACTTGCCCATGCGGGCGACGAAGGCCGGGTCCTTCAGCTTGCCTTCGAGCACGTAAAGCCCGTCCTCCAGCGAGGCGACGCCCTCCTTCTCGTAGAAGAAGGTGATCAGGTCGCTCTCCTTGACGCCTGCGTCGACCACCTGCCAGTACTCGTTGTAGATCATCGTGCTGATGCAGGCGGCCTGGTTCTGCAGCAGCGGGTCGACGTTGAAGCCCTGCTTGAGCACCTTGACGTCGACATCGGGCTTCAGGCCGAGCTTGGCCATCCAGTTCAGGAACGGGTACTCGTTGCCGCCGAACCAGACACCCAGCGTCTTGCCCTTGAAGTCCTTCGGGCTGGCGACGCCGCTGGCCTTCTTGCAGGTCAGCATCAGGCCCGACTTGTCGAAGATCTGCGCGATGTTGACCAGCGGCACGCCGGCCTCGCGAGCGGCCAGCGCGTCGGGCATCCAGTTGACGATCGCATCGGCCTGGTTGCCGGCCAGCACCTGCACCGGGCTCACGTCCGGCCCGCCCGGCTTGATCGTCACGTCGAGCCCGGCCTCCTTGTAATAACCCTTGGCGGCGGCCACGTAGTAGCCGGCGAACTGGGCCTGCGGCACCCACTTCATCTGCACCACCACCTTGTCTGCGGCCTGTGCAGCCATCGCGGTCAGCGCCAGCGCGGCCGCCAGCACCGCCCCCTTGATCGTGAAACCCTTCATCGCTCGCTCCTGTGCTTGGTTCGTGGAAAGACCGGGCAGCCTCCCGGCAGGACAACTCACTTCGATCGGACCGAGGGGTGCCAGAACGCCACCCGCCGCTCCAGTTGTACCAGCAGCGCGTAGGCCACCGATCCGGTGACCGCGGCCACCACGATCGCACCCCATACCAGCCCCATGTTCATCCTGGCGGCCTCGGTGCTGATGCGAAAGCCCAGCCCGACCGTCGGCGAGCCGAAGAACTCGGCGACGATCGCGCCGATCAAGGCCAGCGTCGCGTTGACCTTCAGTGCGCTGAAGATGAAGGGCATCGCCATCGGCAGGCGCAGGTCGCGCAGCGTCTGGCCGTAGCTCGCGGCATAGCTGTGCATCAGCTCGCGCTCGATCCTGCCGGCGGCCTGCAGGCCGGCCAGCGTGGCCACCAGCATCGGGAAGAAGGTCATCAGCACGACCACCGCGGCCTTGCTGGGCCATTCGAAGCCGAACCACATCACCATGATCGGCGCCACCGCGACCAGCGGGATCGTCGAGGTCAGGCTGGCCAGCGGCAGCAGGCCGCGCTGCAGGAAGGGCGCGCGGTCGATCGCGACGCCCACCGCGAAGCCCAGCGCCGAGCCCAGCGCCCAGCCGACGCCCACCGCCCTCAGCACCGTCTGCACGAAGTCGCCGGCCAGCGTGTCCCAGCGGTCGACCATCATCTGGCCGATCCAGGCTGGCGACGGCAGCAACACGCGCGGCACGTCGAACAAGGTGACGCCGACCTGCCAGAAGTACAGGATCCACAGCCCGAACACCGCCGCGGCCAGCGTGCCGAGGGCCGGATGGCCGTCGAGCGCTGCGACCTGGCGCACGTTGCTGCCGGCCAGCAGCATCACCGCCAGCAGCCCCGCCACCAGCCCCGGCGGCGCGGCCGCCACGCTGCCGGCCTCGGGCACCGCCTGCCACAGGCCGGCCGCCGCCAGCAGCGCCAGCACGAAGACGCGCCAGACCCGGCCCGGGATGCGCAGCGGCCGGGTCGGGCTCACACCGGCCTCCATGACCGCAGCACCAGCCGCTCGACCGCCGCGACCGCGGCGGTCAGCGCCAGGCCCAGCAGCGCCGACATCACCAGCGCCGACCAGATGCCCACCGTGTTGCCGTAGTAGCTGCCGGTCAGCAGCCTGGCGCCCAGCCCGGCCTGCGCGCCGGTGGGCAGCTCGGCGACCATCGCGCCGACCAGCCCGGCGGCGATCGCCACCCGCAGCGACGGGAACAGGTAGGGCAGCGCCGAGGGCATGCGCAGCAGCCAGAAGGCCTGCAGCCGGCTCGCGGCATAGGTGTGCATCAGCTCGGTCTCGATGCGCTGCGGCGCGCGCAGGCCCTGCACCATCGCCACCGTCACCGGGAAGAAGCACAGGTACATCGCGATCGTCGCCTTCGGCGCCACGCCGGAAAAGCCCAGGCTGCCGAGGATCACCAGCACGATCGGCGCGATCGCCAGCACCGGCACGGTCTGGCTGGCGACGATCCACGGCAGCAGTGCCCGGTCCAGGGTGCGGCTGTGCACGATCGCCGCGGCCAGCGCCACGCCCAGCAGCGTGCCCAGCACGAAGCCGACCAGCGTCGATTGCGCGGTGACCGCGACGTGGTAGAGCAGGTTGCGCGGCGAATCGAGCGGCCAGTCGGCCAGGCTGCTGTGGAGATCGGCGGCCACCTGGTGCGGCGCCGGCAGCACCGGGCGCTCCATGGTCAAGGTGGCGCCGACCAGCTCGGCCCAGGTCCAGCCGCCGTTCGGGTGACTGCTGGGCAGCACGCGCTCGATCGCGCCGGCGCGGTTCAGCGCCACCGCGCCGGCATACCAGAGCAACAGCACGCAGGCCAGCACCGTGACCACCGGCCACACGCGCTGGCGCAGCGCAATCGTCCCGGGCTTCATTCGTCGGCGTGACCCGAGCCGGGGCCATGGCCGTGACCGTGCGCCAGACCCTCGCGCACCTCGTGCGCCAGCGCCATGAACTCGGGCGTGTCGCGCAGGTCCAGCGTGCGCTCGTCGGGCAGCGTCGAGCGAATCACCTTCAGGATGCGGCCCGGCCGCGGCGACATCACGACGATGCGGGTGGAGAGGTACACCGCCTCGGCGATCGAGTGGGTCACGAATACGACGGTGCGCCGCTCGCGCTGCCACAGCTGCTGCAGCTGGTCGTTCAGGCCGTCGCGGGTGATCTCGTCGAGCGCGCCGAAGGGCTCGTCCATCATCAGGATCTTCGGCTCGAAGCCCAGCGCGCGGGCGATCGACACCCGCTGCTGCATGCCGCCCGAGAGCTGCCAGGGGTACTTGCGCTCGAAGCCGCCGAGGCCGACCCGGCCCAGGTGCTCGCGCGCGACCGCTTCCGACTCGGCCTTCGGCCGGCCCTGGATCTGCAGCGGCAGCATCACGTTGGCCAGCACCGTACGCCAGGGGAACAGCGCCGGCGCCTGGAACACATAGCCGTAGGCCCGCGCCAGCCTGGCCTGCTGCGGCGTCAGGCCGTTGACCCACACCTCGCCCGAGCTGATCGGCTCGAGGTCGGCGATCACCCGCAGCAGCGTGGTCTTGCCGCAGCCCGAGGGGCCGATCAGCGAGACGAACTCGCCCTGGGCGATCGTCAGGTCGATCTCCGACAGGGCATGCACCGGGGCGTCGGGCGCCGGGTAGACCACGCTGGCGCGCCGGACCTCGACGGCAGCCTGCGCGGCAGCGGCCGCGACCGGGGGTGCGGCGGGCAGCGCGGCCAGCCTGTCGGGAGCGTTCATGGGCAACGGAGGAACCGCGGAGCGAGCGCGGCGGGAAAGACCTGACCAAATGGTCAGCTTATTGTGGCCCAGCTAGCCAGATCCATGCCACCGCCACGCCGGCTTGCCGGCTCGGGATCAACCCGATGTGGTGCGTCCGCGCACCGCAGCGACTCAAGCGCCGCCGGGCCACAGGCCGGCCTGCTTCAGCGCGGCCTCGCACTGCGCGGCATCGACGAACTGCAGCGCCTGCCACCCGGCGTCTCGCGCCGCCTGCACGTTGGCGGCGACGTCGTCCAGGAACACCAGTTCGGCCGGCGGCACGCCGAAGCGCCGCGCGGCCAGCTCGAAGATCGCCGGCTCGGGCTTGACCAGATGCACCCGGGCCGAATAGACGCCGTCGTCGAAGCCGCGCAGGAAATCGAAGCTGCGGTCCAGGTGGTCGGCATAGGGGCCGGGCATGTTCGACAGATAGAAGTGCGGGCGCCGCGCCCGTCGCAGCCGGTCGAGCAATGCCACCGTGCCGGCGATCGGCGTGAAGGACAGCGGCACTGCGTCGACCACCGCCCGCACCTCGCCCTCCTGCAGCCCGGTGCGGCGGGCGATGCGCGCCACCAGGTCCGCGGCCGCGACGGTGCCGCGGTCGAATTCGCCCCAGTCGCCGCGGTAGCCCTCGAAGATGCGGCCCATCCAGACGCGGGCGCTGGCCTCGTCGACGGCGTGGCGTGGCAGCATCCGCTGCAGCAGCGACAGCGGCTGCCAGCTGAACACCACGCCGGCGAAATCGAACACCAGCGCGGCCATCCGCAACGTCAGCCCTTGATCCGGGCCAGCAGTCCGGCGGTCGAGCCGTCGAGCCCGGCGGTGTCGCCGGTGGCGCCGGTCAGCTTGGGCAGCAGGGCGCTGGCCAGCGCCTTGCCCAGCTCGACCCCCCATTGGTCGAACGAATTGATGCCCCAGATCGCGCCGCTGGTGAACACCCGGTGCTCGTACAGCGCGATCAGCGCGCCCAGCGCGCGGGGCGTCAGCTGGTCGAGCAGCAGCGTCGTGCTGGGCCGGTTGCCGGGGAAGCTGCGGTGGCGGGCGACCGTCAGCTTGTCCAGCGCTGCCGAGGCGGTCGGCGCCGATTCGCCCAGCGCGGCGTCGGTGGTCTTGCCCAGCATCAGCGCCTGGCTCTGCGCCAGGCAGTTGGCCAGCGCCTTGGCGTGCAGGTCGGCATGCGGGTGGGTCGGCCGCTTGACGGCGATGAACTCGAGCGGGACCACGTCGGTGCCCTGGTGCAGCATCTGGAAGTAGGCATGCTGGCCGTTGGTGCCCGGCTCGCCCCAGACCACCGGGCTGGTGCCGTAGGGCAGCGTGTTGCCGACCAGGTCGACGCACTTGCCGTTGCTCTCCATCTCCAGTTGCTGCAGGTAGGCAGGCAGCCGCTTCAGCCCCTGGTGGTAGGGCGCGACGCTGCGGCTCGTGAAGCCGTGGAAGTTGCGGTACCAGACGTCGAGCAGGCCCAGCAGCGCCGGCAGGTTGGCTTCGAGTGGCGCATCGGCGAAGTGGCGGTCCATCGCATGGGCGCCGGCCAGCAGCGCGCGGAAATGCTCGCTGCCGATGGCGATCGCGATCGGCAGGCCGATCGCGCTCCACAGCGAGTAGCGCCCGCCGACCCAGTCCCAGAAGCCGAAGGTGGTGTGGATGCCGAACTCGGCCGCCGCCGCCAGGTTGGTGGTCGCGCCGACGAAATGGCGCGCGATGTCGTTGCCGCCGTTGTCCAGGAACCACTGCCGCGCCACCGCGGCGTTGGCCATCGTCTCCTGGGTCGTGAAGGTCTTGCTGGCGACGATGAACAGCGTCGTCTCGGGCTTCAGACGGCGCAGCACCGGGGTGATGTCGTGGCCGTCGACGTTGCTGACGAAGTGCATCGCCAGCCCCGGGTGGGCGTAGGCGTCGAGCGCCGGCACCACCATCTGCGGCCCCAGGTCGCTGCCGCCGATGCCGATGTTGACGACGTCGCGGATGCCGCTGGCCGCGGTGTCGCGCACCTGCTCGGCGAAATCGAGCATGCGGTCGAGCACGCCGTGCACCTCGGCGCTGTGCGGCCCCTGGCCGCGCGGCGCCCGCAGCGCGGTGTGCAGCACCGCCCGGCCCTCGGTGGTGTTGATCGCCTCGCCGGCCAGCATCGCGTCGCGCCGCGCCTCCAGGCCCAGCTCCTGCGCCAGCTGCACCAGCAGCTTGCGGGTCATCAGGTCCCAGCGGTTCTTCGACAGGTCGGCGAAGACCTCGGGCGCCTGCAGCGCCAGCGACTCGAACCGCTGCGGATCGCGGGCAAAGGCCTCGCGCAGGTCGAGGTCGCGGCCATGGGCCTCGTAGTGGCCCTGCAGGGCCGTCCAGGCGACGGTGGTGTCGCAGCGCACGAAGTTCATCTCACAGCTCCTCGATCATCGCATCGAGCCTGGCCGCGTCGGCGGCGAAGGCGCGGATGCCTTCGGCCAGCTTCTCGGTGGCCATCGCGTCCTCGTTCAGCGCATAGCGGAAGCCGGCCTCGCCGAAGTGCACTTCGGGCAGCACGGCCTGGGCCGCAACAGCCGGGTCCAGCCGGCGCACGACCGGTGCCTCGCTGGCCTGCAGCGCGGCCAGCAGCTCGGGGCTGATCGTCAGCAGGTCGCAGCCGGCCAGCGCGACGATCTGGCCGACGTTGCGGAAGCTCGCGCCCATCACCTCGGTGGCGATGCCGAAGCGCTTGTAGTGGGTGTAGATGCGCCCGACCGACTGCACGCCGGGGTCGTTGGCGCCGGCACGGGCGGCCTCGTCCCAGGCGGCGCCGGCCTGCTTCCTGTGCCAATCGTAGATGCGGCCGACGAAGGGGCTGATCAGCGTCACGCCGGCATCGCCGCAGGCCACCGCCTGGGCGAAGGCGAACAGCAGCGTCAGGTTGCAGTGGATGCCTTCCTGCTCCAGCATGCGCGCCGCCTGGATGCCCTCCCAGGTCGCGGCGATCTTGATCAGCACCCGCTCTCGCGGCACGTCGGCGGCCTCGTACAGGCCGATCAGCCGGCGCGCGCGCTCCAGCGTCGCGGCGGTGTCGAACGACAGCCGCGCATCGACCTCGGTCGACACCCGGCCCGGCACCACCTTCAGGATCTCGCGGCCGAAGCGCACCAGCACCTGGTCGACGATCGCCTCCAGCGGCTGGCCGCGCTGCGCCGCGACGGTGTCGGCCAGCAGCGGCGCGTACTCGGGCTGCTGCACCGCCTTCAGGATCAGCGAGGGGTTGGTCGTCGCGTCGCGCGGCGCGAACTGCGCCAGCTGCCTGAAGTTGCCGGTGTCGGCCACCACCGTGGTGAACTGCCTGAGTTGGTCGAGTTGGTGCATGTCGGGCATCGAACGCTTGCGGACGATCCGGATTAGACCGCGTTCCCATCGGACTGGGTTTCGGCTTCGTTACGCGCAGGCGATGCCGCGTCGCGCCCGGACAGAATCGGCCCATGCCCGCGCAGCCCTGCCGCCCCCGCCGTCGCGATGTCCTGGCCCAGGCGCTGCTGTTGCCGCTGGCCGGCCGCACCCAGACCCGGCCCGGCAGCACCTGGCGGGTCGGCGCGGGCGAAGCCGTCACCCGCGTCGCCGAGGCGCTGCGCCTTGCCGCCGACGGCGACACGATCGAGCTGCTGAGCGGCACCTACCGCGGCGACGTCGCGGTGATCCGGCAGCGCCGGCTGACGATCGTCGGCGTCGGCGAGCGCCCCTTGCTGGCCGCCGATGGGCAGCATGCCGACGGCAAGGCGATCTGGGTCGTTCGCGACGGCGACGTCCGGATCGAGAACATCGCCTTCCAGGGTGCCCGCGTGCCCGACGGCAACGGCGCGGGCATCCGCTTCGAGGGTGGCCGGCTGAGCCTGCACCGCTGCCGGTTCAGCGACAACCAGATGGGACTGCTGACCGGCAACCGCGCGGACAGCGAACTGCTGGTCACCGACTGCGAATTCGCCGACGCGCCGCCCAATGCCGGCGGCCTGCCGCACCTGCTGTATGTCGGGCGCATCGGCCGCTTCTCGATCCGCGACAGCGTGCTGCGCCACGGCAACGTCGGCCACCTGCTGAAATCGCGTGCGCGCGAATCGATCATCGCCGGCAACCGGCTCGACGACGGCCGCGACGGCCAGGCCTCGTACGAGATCGACCTGCCCAACGGCGGCATCGCCGATGTCAGCGGCAACACGCTGGTGCAGGGCCCGCTGACGCAGAACCCGGTGATGCTGTCCTACGGCGCCGAAGGCCAGCCCTGGGACGAGAACCGGCTGTTGGTGCGCGACAACAGCTTCATCAACCACCGCGGCGCCGGCGGCAGTTTCATCCGCGTGTGGGCCGACCGGCTGCCGCCCGGCACGCCGGTGCTGACCCGCGGCAACCGGTTTCTGGGACGCGGCGAGCTCGAACTGGGCCCCAACGGCCGGTCGCAGGGCGACCAGCGCGGCCCGGCGCCGGCCGACTGAGCCGCGGAATTGACCCGCGGAAGAAACTCGTGCATCATGGAGTTAGTAACTTAGTTACCAACTCACCGATCGCGAGACTGCACCATGTCCTTCGACCTCGTCTTCTTCGGCGGCACCGGCGACCTCACCTGGCGCAAGCTGATGCCGGCCCTGTTCCAGGCCTTTCGCCACGGCAAGCTGCCGCCGGACGGGCGCATCCTGGCGGTGGCACGCGACGACCGCAGCGACGAGAGCTACCGCGCCTTCATCCGCGAACGATTCGTCGAGGTCGAGAGCGCCAAGCGCCCGAGCGACGACGAATTCGCCCGCTTCGCCGAGATGCTGCACTACCGGCGCATGGACCTGTCGCGGCCCGAGGACTACCAGGTCCTGAAGGGCTGGATCGACGAGCGCGGCGCCGACGTCGCGGTGCTGTACCTGGCGACCAGCCCCTACCTGTTCCCGGTGGTCTGCGAGCAGCTCGGCGCCGCCGGGTTGAACGGCCCCAAGGTGCGCGTGGTGCTGGAAAAGCCGCTCGGCCACGACCTGGCCAGCGCGCAGCAGATCAATCGCGCGGTGCGCTCGGCCTTCGCCGAATCGCAGGCCTTCCGCATCGACCACTACCTGGGCAAGCCGGCGGTGCAGAACCTGATGGCGCTGCGCTTCGGCAACGCGCTGTTCGAGCCGCTGTGGCGGCGCGAGAGCATCGCCAACATCCAGATCACGCTGGCCGAGGGCCTGGGCGTGGGCACCCGCGGCGACTACTACGACACCACCGGCGCGCTGCGCGACATGATCCAGAACCATGCGCTGCAGCTGCTGACGATGATCGCGATGGAGCCGCCGTCGACCAGCGACGCCGACGCGATCCGCGACGAGAAGCTCAAGGTGCTGCGCTCGCTGCGGCCCTTCACCGAGGAAAGCGTCGGCCGCGACGTGGTGCGCGGCCAGTACCGCGCCGGCCGGGTCGACGGGCTGCCGGTGCCGGGTTACCTGGAAGAAGACAAGGTGCCGCGCGCGAGCCGCTGCGAAACCTTCGTCGCGCTGCGCACCGAGGTGCGCAACTGGCGCTGGGCCGGCGTGCCCTTCTACCTGCGCACCGGCAAGCGCCTGGTGAGCCGGGACGCGCAGATCGTCGTCAACTTCCGGCCCGCGCCGCACACGATCTTCCCCGGGCCGAACCGGCCAAACCGGCTCGTGATCAAGCTGCAGCCCGAGGACGGGCTCGAGCTGCACCTGCAGGCGGCGAAGGGCTCGTCGCAGAGCGAGTCGCTGGCGCCGGTGTTCCTCGACCTCGACTTCGACAAGGCCTTCGCGAGCGAGCGGGTCGGCGCCTACGAGCGCCTGCTGCTCGATGCGATCGCCGGCCGGCTCAACCTCTTCGTGCGCAGCGACGAGCAGGAGCAGGCCTGGCGCTGGGTCGAGCCGGTGCTCGACGCCTGGGCGCGCGACGACGAGCCGCCGCGCGCGTACACCGCCGGCACCTGGGGCCCGGCCGCGGCCAGCGCGCTGGTCGCGCGCGACGGCGCCGCCTGGCCCGAAGAGCACTGAGCCAGCGGGCGGCCTGCGCGGGGCGGCGCCGATGCTCGAC
>JAEUOY010000048.1 GCA_016790515.1 Burkholderiaceae bacterium
CGACGACCATTGCTTGAGTTCGACGATCACCACCTTCTGGCGGGCTGCCTCGTCCTCGCCGGTGATGACGAGATCGATGCGCTTGGAACTCTGCGGCAGCTGGTACTCGATCGCCACGCCCGCGTCGGCCGGGATGCCGTCGTCGCGCAGCACTTTGGCCATCTCCAGAAGCGAGTGTTTCCACGACTGAAGTTCCGGCAAGCCGACGCCGTGGCCCGTGGCATGCCGGAAGTGCCGCGCCACGACCTGCTCGATGTCGTCGCCGAAGGCATGCTCGACGAACTGCCGCTTGGTGGCCTGGTAGATGATCATCGGCGCCGCCCTGACGGAGCGCCGGACGCCTGCGGCAACTCGGCGTTCAGCAGCGCCACGTAGTCGCGGTAGCTGAAGATGCGCCCGCGGCGCCGCTCGGTCACCTCGGTCACGATGTTCAGGCGCTCCAGGTGTGCCAGCGTCTTGTTGACGGTGGCCGGTGTCAGGCCCGTGCGCTGGCCCAGCGCCGCCGCGCTGGCCACAGGCTGTCGCTGCAGCGCCTCGTGCAAGGCCCACGCCGACGGCGACGCGCGGCCCAGACTGGCCAGCTTTCCGCGGTCCTTCGCCACCAACGCCAGCAGCGCCTGCGCTGTGTGCACGGCCTGTGTTGCGCTCACCTGCACGGCCTCGGCGAAGAAGTCGAGCCAGCGTTCCCAGTCGCCTTGCGCGCGCACGTCATTCAGCCTTTCGTAGTACAGCGCCCGGTGTGCCTTGAAGAACAGGCTCGGGTAGAGCAGCGGCTCGCGCAGCAGGCCGTCGGCCACGAGCTGCAGCACGATCAGCAGCCGCCCGATGCGGCCGTTGCCGTCCAGGAAGGGGTGGATGGTCTCGAACTGCACGTGCGCCAGCGCTGCGCGCAGCAGCGGGCTCGTGGGTTCGGGGTCGTCGTGCAGGAAGCGCTCGAAGGCGCCCAGGCAGTCGCGCAGTTCTGCGGCTGGCGGCGGCACGAAGACCGCGTTGCCAGGGCGCGTGCCGCCCAGCCACACCTGCGAGCGGCGGAACTCGCCCGGTGTCTTGTCCCGCCCGCGGGGGTGGTCCAGCAGCACGCCATGCATCTCGCGCAGCAGGCGCAGGCTGAGCGGAAAGCCGCCGCGCAACCGGTCCACGCCATGCGTCATGGCCGCGACGCAGCGGCTGACCTCCTGGGCGTCTTCCAGCGGCACGCCGGGTTGCTCATCGATCTCGAACAGCAGCAGGTCCGCCAGCGAGGATTGGGTGCCTTCGATCTGCGAGGACAGGACCGCCTCCTTGCGCACGAAGCTGTACAGCAGAAGTGCAGCATTCGGCAGCATCGACGACACGGCGTCCAGACGGCCCAGCGCGACCAGCGCATCATCGAAGCGGCGGCGCAGGTCGGCCGACCACGCGATGGGCGGCACGGGCGGCAGCGGCGCAGGCACGAAGGCCGAAAAGGCCTCGCCCTGCGTGCTGACGGTGACGGTGCGGCCGGGCGGTGGGCGCTGCATGGGTGCGGGAACCTCAAACAAGGAGCCCGCTTATTTTGCGCTAGTGGCCAAAAATAAAACAGGCCGGCAAAGCCGGCCTTCCCGGAGTGCGCAGCGCCCGCCCTCAACCCCGCAACGCTGCCAGCACCTCGTCCAGCATCTTCTTCGCATCGCCGAAGAGCATGCGGTTGTTCTCCTTGTAGAACAGCGGGTTGTCCACGCCGGCGTAGCCGCTGGCCATGCTTCGCTTCATCACGATGGACGTCTTCGCCTTCCAGACCTCCAGCACCGGCATGCCGGCGATGGGGCTGGTGGGGTCGTCCTGTGCGGCGGGGTTCACGATGTCGTTGGCGCCGATGACCATCGAGACGTCCGTCTCCGGGAAGTCGTCGTTGATCTCGTCCATCTCCAGCACGATGTCGTAGGGCACCTTGGCCTCGGCCAGCAGCACGTTCATGTGGCCGGGCATGCGGCCGGCCACCGGGTGGATGCCGAAGCGCACGTTGACGCCCTTCTCGCGCAGGTGCTTGGTGATCTCGTAGACGGTGTGCTGGGCCTGCGCCACCGCCATGCCGTAGCCGGGCACGATGACCACGTTCTTGGCCTCGCGCAACAGCTCGGCGGTCTCCACCGCGCTGACCGCCGTCACCTCGCCCTGCGGCTCGGCCGCACCGCCGCCCGCGCCCTTGGCCGCCGGCGCGCCGCCGCCGAAGCCGCCGGCGATCACGCTGATGAAGTTGCGGTTCATCGCCCGGCACATGATGTAGGACAGGATCGCGCCCGACGAGCCGACCAGCGCGCCGACCACGATCAGCAGATCATTGCTGAGCATGAAGCCGGTGGCCGCCGCGGCCCAGCCCGAGTAGCTGTTGAGCATCGAGACGACCACCGGCATGTCGGCGCCGCCGATGGCCATCACCATGTGCACGCCGAACAGCAGCGAGATCACGGTCATCACCAGCAGCGGCGTCATGCCGGCCTGGATGTCGTGCACCCGCAGGAACTCGCGGCCGAACCAGATCACCACCAGCAGGCCGGCCAGGTTCAGCAGGTGCCGCCCCGGCAGCAGCAGCGGCTTGCCGCCGATCTTGCCGGACAGCTTGCCGAAGGCAATCAGCGATCCCGAGAAGGTGACGGCACCGATCAGGATGCCGAGGTAGATCTCGACCTCGTGGATCGCCTTCTCGGCCTCGGTGGGGAAGACCGTCGAGGTGTCGACGTAGCTGGCGAAGCCGACCAGGCAGGCGGCCAGGCCGACCAGGCTGTGCATCAGCGCGACGAGCTCGGGCATCTGCGTCATCTGCACCTTCTTCGCCGCGAACAGGCCGATGGCCCCGCCGATGACCAGGGCGCCGACGATCCACGGAATGCCGGCCGGCGTGACGCGCGGGCCGAACACCGTGGCCAGCACGGCGATAGCCATGCCGACGATGCCGAACAGGTTGCCGCGACGTGCGGTCTCCGGGTTCGCCAGACCTCCCAGGCTGAGGATGAAGAGGATGGTGGCGCCGATGTACGAGACGGTGGCCAGGCTCGAGCTCATGTCCGTGTCCTTGCTCTTGCTGTTGTTGTTACTTGCGGAACATGGCCAGCATGCGCCGCGTCACCGCGAAGCCGCCGAACATGTTGACCGCCGTCAGCGCCAGCGCGAACACGGCCAGGCCGAGGATCAGCGCATTCGGCCGGTCGGCCACGCCGCCGGCGAGCGGCGGCGCGATCTGGATCAGCGCCCCGATCGCGATGATCGACGAGATCGCGTTGGTCACGCTCATCAGCGGCGTGTGCAGCGAGGGCGTGACGTTCCAGACCACCATGTAGCCGATGAAGCAGGCCAGCACGAAGACCGTGAAGTGCGACAGGAAACTGGCCGGCGCGTACAGGCCGACCCCCAGGAAGGCCAGCGCGCCGAGGCCGAACACCGTGGCCAGACCCTTGGCCGACATCGGCTCGCCGCCGCCGTGGCCATGCCCCTTGGGTGCGGCAACCGGCGCCGCCGCCGGCTTCGGGGGCGGCGCCGGCAGCTTCAGCGGCGGCGCCGGCCAGGTGACGCTGCCGTCCTTGATCACCGTGAGGCCGCGGATCGCGTCGTCGTCCATGTTGACGTCGATGACCCCGTCCTTGGTCTTGCAGAGTTCCTCGGTCAGTCGCAGCAGGTTGTTCGAGTACAGCGTCGACGACTGCTTGGCCAGCCGGCTGACCAGGTCGGTGAAGCCGACGATGGTCACGCCGTGCCGCACCACGGCTTCGCCGGGCACGGTGAGTTCGCAGTTGCCGCCCTGCTCGGCGGCCATGTCGACGATCACGCTGCCGGGCTTCATGCTCTTCACCATCTCGGCGGTGATCAGCCGCGGCGCGGGCTTGCCGGGGATCAGCGCGGTGGTGATGATGATGTCGGCCTCCCGGGCCTGCTTGGCGTACATCTCGCGCTGGGCCTGCTGGAAGCCCTCGCTCATCACCTTGGCGTAGCCGCCGCCGCCCGAACCTTCCTCCTCGAAGTCGACCTTGACGAATTCGCCGCCCAGCGAGACGACCTGGTCGGCGACCTCGGCACGGGTGTCGTTGGCGCGCACGATGGCGCCCAGGTTGGCGGCGGTGCCGATCGCGGCCAGGCCGGCGACGCCGGCCCCGGCGATGAAGACCTTGGCCGGCGGGATCTTGCCGGCGGCGGTGACCTGGCCGTTGAAGAAGCGGCCGAAGGCGTTGGCGGCCTCGATCACTGCCCGGTAGCCGCTGATGCCGGCCATCGAGGTCAGCGCGTCCATCTTCTGCGCCCGGCTCAACTGGCGCGGCAGGCAGTCGATGGCCAGCACGGTGGCCTTGCGCGCGGCCAGCTGCTGCATCAGCTCGGGGTTCTGCGCCGGCCAGACGAAGCCGATCAGCGTGCCGCCTTCGCGCAGCAGCGCCACTTCGTCGGCGCTGGGCGGGCGCACCTTGAAGACGATGTCCGACCGGCCCCAGATCTCGGCCGCGGTCGGCACGACGGCGGCGCCGGCAGCGCGGTAGGTGTCGTCGGCAAAGTTCGCCGCGTCGCCGGCGCCGCTCTCCACCGCCACCGAGAAACCCAGCTTGACGAGCTTCTCCACCACGTCGGGCACGGTGGCGACGCGCTTCTCGCCGGCCGCCGTCTCCTTCGGCACTCCGATCAACAGACCCATGGTGAACTCCTCAGTTGTTGGGGCAGGGGCCGGGCACGGTGGTGAGCTCCCGATGACCGCTGCCGGTGCGACATTCTCCACGACCCGGGCGGCCCACTACCATCGGGGCATGAACGACAGCCGTTGGAAGCCCAGCGTCACGGTGGCCGCGATCGTCGAGAGCGACGGACGCTACCTGCTGGTCGAGGAACGCACGCCCGAAGGCCTGAAGCTCAACAACCCGGCCGGCCACCTCGACCGCGGCGAATCGCCGCTGCAGGCGGTGGTCCGCGAATGCCTGGAAGAAACGGCCCGCAGCTTCACGCCGCAGGCGCTGCTGGGCGTGTACCTGGCGCGTTTCGAGCGGCCGGCGCGCGGGGGCCGGCCGGCCGACGACATCACCTACCTGCGCTTCGCCTACTGCGGCAGCGTCGGCGAGGCCGACCCCACGCGCGCACTCGACGCGCCGATCGTGCGCACGCTGTGGCTCACGCCCGACGAGATCCGCGCCGCTGGCGACCGGCTGCGCAGCCCGCTGGTGCTGCGCTGCATCGAGGATCATCGCTCCGGGCTGCGCCATCCGCTGGGCACGGTGTGGGCCGATGGTTCGCTGCAGCAGCCGTGGCGGCTGGGGTGAAGAGGAACCCGATGGACGCCGTGCTGCGCTTCGGGCCGGTGGCGGTCCACCTCGGCGAGAAGTCGGGCAAGTACCCCGACGGCAACCAGGTGCTGGTGCAGGGCGCCGACACCCGGGTCGCCTTCGACACGCCGCTGGTCGCCAACCGCATCGGGCCGGCCTTCGACGACGTCGACCTGGTGGTCCTGGGCCATGTCCACGAGGACCACCTGGCCGGACTGCACCGGGTGCCGCGGGCCCGGGTGATGGTGCACGAGGCCGACCTGGCCGCCGCGCGGAGCTGGGACGGGCTGGCGCGCCACTACGGCTACCCCGACGCGGTGCTGGGTCCGATGAAGACCAAGGTCGAGGCCGAGTTCCACTACCGGCCGCGGCCCGACGCCACCGGCTACGCCGACGGCGCCTGCTGGGAGCTGGGCGGCGGCGTGCGCGTGCGCGCCCACCACCTGCCGGGCCACACCGCCGGGCACTGCGTGCTGATGGTCGAGAACGAGGGCCTGGCCTTCATCGGCGACATCGACCTGTCGGGCTTCGGCCCGTACTACGGCGACGCCACGTCCAGCCTGGCCGATTTCCGCCGCACGCTGGTGGCGGTGGCCGCGCTCGACGCCAGGGTCTGGGTCACCTCGCACCACCGCGCGGTGATCACCGACCGCGCCGACTTCCTGGCCCAGCTGGCGGCGTTCGCCGGCAAGATCGACGAACGCGAGGCCCGGTTGCTGGCGATGCTGGCCGAGGGAGCGCAGCGTCTCGACGATCTGGCGCGCCGCCGGCTGCTGTACCCGGCCGAGCACGACGCGCCGTGGGTCGACGACGTCGAGCGCCGCTGCATCGCCATGCACCTGGACGAGTTGCTGGCCGCTGGCCGGGTCGAGGCGCTCGACGACGGCCGCTTCGCGCTGCGCTGAGCGGCCGCGGCCCGGCGCGGACGCGGGGACAATCGGCGCAATGAAGAACGGCGCGACGAAACCCGCCCGCGTGGTCGTCGGCCTGTCCGGCGGCGTCGATTCGGCCGTCACGGCCTGGCTGCTGAAGCAGCAGGGCCACGAGGTGGTCGGCATCTTCATGAAGAACTGGGAGGACGACGACGACAGCGAGTACTGCTCGTCGAACGTCGACTTCGTCGACGCGGCGGCGGTCGCCGACGTGATCGGCATCGAGATCGAGCATGTCAACTTCGCCGCCGACTACAAGGACCGGGTGTTCGCCGAGTTCCTGCGCGAGTACCGGGCCGGCCGCACGCCCAACCCCGACGTGCTGTGCAATGCCGAGATCAAGTTCAAGGCCTTCCTCGACCATGCGATGCGGCTGGGCGCCGAGAAGATCGCCACCGGCCATTACGCCCGGGTGCGTGAACGCGAGGACCGAGCCGCCGCCGGGCCGCCCCGAGGCGGCTCGCGCCCGCCCGGGGATCAGGAGCGCAGCGACGTGGGGGCCCGGCGATTCGAGTTGCTCAAGGGCCTGGACCCGCTGAAGGACCAGAGCTACTTCCTGCACCGGCTGACCCAGGCGCAGCTGGCAAAGACGCTGTTCCCGATCGGCCACCTGGCCAAGACCGAGGTGCGGCGCATCGCCGCCGAGATCGGGCTGCCGAACGCCAGGAAGAAGGATTCGACCGGCATCTGCTTCATCGGCGAGCGGCCGTTCCGCGAATTCCTCAACCGCTACCTGAGCCACCAGCCGGGGCCGATCGTCGACGATCGCGGCCGCACGCTGGGCCGCCACGTCGGCCTGAGCTTCTACACGCTGGGCCAGCGCCAGGGGCTGGGCATCGGCGGGGTCAGGGAGAAGGGCGCGGCGCGCGGCGCCGGCGACCATGCGCCGTGGTTCGTCGCCCGCAAGGACCTCGAACGCAATGCGCTGGTGGTGGTGCAGGGCCACGAGCATCCCTGGCTGAAGTCGATGTCGCTGCAGTTCGACGACGCCAGCTGGGTCGCCGGAACACCGCCTGCCGACGGCGCGCTGGCGGCGAAGGCGCGCTACCGCCAGGCCGATGCGCGCTGCGTGCTGGCCGCTGCAGGCCCTGGCGTGTTCCGGCTGAGCTTCGACGAGCCGCAATGGGCGGTGACACCGGGCCAGTCGGCGGTGCTGTACGACGGCGAGGTCTGCCTGGGCGGCGGCGTGATCACGACCGCCGGCTGACGCATCCGCAGCGCGCGGTGCCCGGCCGCTTCATCGGCACGGCGGCATTCGAGACCGGCGCCGCGGCGTGCCGACCGATCGCCGCGCGTCGCGGTCGGCGACCCGGCGCTTCAGCGGATCACGGCGGTGGCGGCCCGGCGACACGCGCTGGCGCACGCTGCGCTCGAACGCCACGACCTTGCACCGGGCCCGCTGGGAGCGTCGGCGGCACCGACCCCCCCGCAGACAAGGGGGGCCGAATGCCGGTCTGGATGGCCGCGGCCGTGAACAGTGCCCGCGCGGCCGTGGCCGGGGTGGCGTCCAATTTCGAACGTTCCGCGCCCGCTGTCAGGAGATTGCCATGCCGCCCGTTGCCGCCCCCAGCCTGTTGGCCCGCCTGACCCGCCCGCGGCGCCGCAGCCTGCGTCAGCAGGAGCCTGCCGACCTGGGCACCGCTTTCGGCATGGAACTCTGGCTCGACGAGCGCGACCACGGTCATCCGGCGGCGCCGGCCAGGCGGTCCTGGTGGCCGCGCTGGCTGCACGGCGGCGCGCGACGCTGATCCCCCTTCGGTGCAACCATGCCGACTCGGGGTTCATCGAATGACCTGAAGGGTCTCGATCTGCACTCGCCGTCTACAATGAGGGCGTGACCCGCCTGAGCTTTCGCCAGAAAACCCACCTCGCCCGGGAAGAGGCGATCGTCGACACGGTCAAGCGCCTGCTGGCCGAAAAGGGCTTCGACCTGATGACGGTCGACGAGGTGGCCGCCGAGGTCGGCATCGCCAAGGCCAGCCTGTACAAGCACTTCCCGTCGAAGGAGGCGCTGGCCGCCGCGGCGATGGTGCAGACGATGGGGCTGGCGCTCGAGCAGGTGCGCGCGCTGGACGCGCGCCCCGAGCTCGGCGCGATCGACCGGCTGAAGGCGATCACCCGCTGGACGCTGCGGACCCAGCTGGCCGGGCAGATGCCGACGCTGCCGGCGGAGAACTCGACGCTGCGCAATGCGCTGATCGCCGACCGCGACTACATGGACGGGCTGATGACGCTGAGCGACCAGCTCGGCGCCTGGATCGTGCAGGCCCAGAGCGACGGCGCGCTCAACCGGGCGTTGCCGCCCGAGGCCGTGCTCTACACGATCTTCGCGCGCGCCTGCGACCCGGTGCTGGGCTTCCTGAAAGCCGGCGGCAGCCACAGCGACGAGCAGATCGTCGACTGGGTGATGTCGACCTGCTTCGACGGGCTGGCCGCACGCGGCTGAACCGCGCGCCGCGCCCGCCGCCTGGCGCCGGCGCTCAGCGGATCACCAGCACCGGCGTGTCGCAGTTCGCCATCACCTTGGTGGTGACCGAGCCGAGCACCACGTTGCCCAGCAGACCGTGGCCGTGCGATCCCAGCATGATCAGGTCGAACTTGCCCTTGGTGGCCAGCGTAGAGATGGTGTCGGCGGCATGGCCGACCTTGGCGGTGAATTCGGCATCGATCTTCTGCTTCGCGAAGAACGCGCGGATCGGCTTGAACACCTTCTCGCTCTCTTCGGCGTAGTGGCCCTGCAGCACCGACTTGTCGAGCACCGCGGCGGCGCGCGGCGGCACCGCCGGCGCCACGTGCAGCAGCGTGTACCGGTGGGCACCGCCCAGCCATTCGTCGTGGGCGGCCAGGTAGGCCAGCATGCGCTTGGTGAACGGACTGCCGTCGACGGGGACGAGGATCTTCATCGCATTGCTCCTTCGCTGAGGGATTCAGTGTCGCACCGCAGACGGGCGGTTTCTTGCCAGCCGTCAAGCCGGGACGGGCAGCTCGATCGCCTTGTGCGGGTCGAAACCTTCGGTCTCACCCTTGCCGGCCAGGCCCATCGCCTGGCTGACCACCCGCGTCGGCGCGCGGCCGTCGCGCGCGACGGCGTAGTCGTGCCGACAATGCAGGTGGCCATGCAGCCACAGGTCGGCCAGCGGGATCAGGTCGTCGTCGGCATTGCAGAAGCTGGCGGTGCCGGGCTGCCGGCCGAAACGCGGGTCGGCACTGCGCAGGCTGGGCGCGAAATGGGTGATCGCCACGGTGCTGTGCCAGCCGTCCGGGGCCGACGGCCCCGGGTTGGCGCGCTTGAGCTCGGCGGCCAGCCAGTCGCGGCAGGCCAGCGATTCGTCGCGCATCCGCTCGGGCGTGATCGCCTCGCCGCCGCGCTGCGCGCCCATCAGCGTCAGGAAGTAGGCGGCGGCGCGCATCGCCCGGTCGCGACCCGCCGGGCCGAACAGCTCGAAATCCGACCAGCGCACCGTGCCGACGAAGCGCACCCGCCGCCCGGCCGCGCTGGTGACGATGACGCTCTCGCGCTCGATCAGCCGGATGCCGGCGCGATCGCAGCGCTCGCGCAGCGCCGGCCAGGCCTGGTCCAGGTCGCGGCCGTCGAACTCATGGTTGCCGGCCACCATCAACACCGGCACCGGCCAGCCGGCGAAGCGGTCCAGCGCCGCCCAGCTGGCGTCGATGTCGCCGCCGAGCACCAGCAGTTCGGCCTCCGGCGCGGGCCGGGGGTCGAAGGCCTCGGTCTCGAGGTGGAGGTCTGAGAACAGCTGCAGCCGCATGAGTCCGCCGGGCCACCCCAAGGACGAATCCCCGCCTGGCGGGGCGGCGCGAAGCGCCAGAGGAGCAAATCGGCGGCTGCAGTGTAGGTCCCTGGCGGGATGAGAATCGGCCCGCGCAGCCGGGAGCTTCGCCGCTCAGGCGGCCAGCTTCTGTTCGATCTGGCCCTTGATCTTCAGCAGCTGCGACGGCAGGCGTGCCGCCAGCAGGTCGAACAGCTCGCCGTGCAAGGCCATCTCGGCGCGCCAGGCGGCGCGGTCGATCGAGATCACGGCCTGGTACTGCTCGCGGGAGAAGTCGAGGCCGGTCCAGTTCAGGTCCTCGTAGCGCGGGCTGACGCCGAAGACGTTCTCCTCGCCGCCGGCGCTGCCGTCGATGCGCTCGAGCATCCACTTCAGCACCCGCATGTTGTCGCCGTAGCCGGGCCAGACGAACTTGCCGTCGGCGCCCTTGCGGAACCAGTTGACGCAGAAGATGCTCGGCAGCGACGCGGCGCCCGGGCCGGCCGAGAGCTGCTCGCCCATCTTC
Source organism: Burkholderiaceae bacterium (assembly GCA_016790515.1). Lineage (GTDB taxonomy): Bacteria > Pseudomonadota > Gammaproteobacteria > Burkholderiales > Burkholderiaceae_C > Pseudaquabacterium. The sequence goes on from JAEUOY010000048.1 coordinate 10,481, forward strand.
AGCCAGTGCGCGAAGTGGTCGCCCATGTGGTAACCCATGAACGGCAGCATCGCGAACGGGTCGCGGCGCACCACGCCCTGCGCGCCGGCCGCCGCCGCGGTGGTCTCCGAGCCCATCGTCGCGGCCATGTAGACGCCCTCGGCCCAGCTGCGCGCCTGGGTCGCCAGCGGCACGGTGGTCGAGCGGCGGCCGCCGAAGATGAAGGCGTCGATCGGATAGCCGGCCGGCGAATCCCACAGCGGATCGAGCGCCGGGTTGTTGGTCGCGGCCACCGTGAAGCGCGAGTTCGGGTGGGCGGCCTTGGCGCCGGTCTCCCTGGCGATCGCCGGCGTCCAGTCCTTGCCCTGCCAGTCGATCAGGTGCGCCGGCGTCTCGCCGTCCATGCCCTCCCACCAGACGTCGCCGTCGTCGGTCAGCGCGACGTTGGTGAAGATCACGTCGGACTTCAGCGAATCCATGCAGTTCGGATTCGTCTTGTAGTTGGTGCCCGGGGCAACGCCGAAATAGCCGGCCTCGGGGTTGATCGCGTGCAGCCGGCCCTGCGCGTCGGGCTTGATCCAGGCGATGTCGTCGCCGATCGTCGTGACCCGCCAGCCCTCCAGGCCCTGGGGCGGCACCAGCATCGCGAAGTTGGTCTTGCCGCAGGCGCTGGGGAAGGCCGCGGCGACATGGTATTTCCTGCCGGCCGGGCTGGTGACGCCCAGGATCAGCATGTGCTCGGCCAGCCAGCCCTGGTCACGCCCCATCGTGCTGGCGATGCGCAGCGCGAAGCACTTCTTGCCCAGCAGCGCATTGCCGCCGTAGCCCGAGCCGTAGCTCCAGATCTCGTGCGTCTCGGGGTAGTGGACGATGTACTTGGGCTTGTTGCAGGGCCAGGCGGCGCTCAGCTCGCCCGGCTGCAGCGGCGCGCCGACGCTGTGCACGCAGGGCACGAAGGCGCCGTCGCTGCCCAGCACGTCGAACACGGCCTTGCCCATGCGGGTCATGATGCGCATGTTGACGGCGACATAGGCGCTGTCGGAGAGCTCGACGCCGATGTGCGCGATCGGCGAGCCCAGCGGGCCCATCGAGAACGGCACCACGTACATCGTGCGGCCGCGCATGCAGCCCTTGAACAGCGCGGGGGTGCCGTCCGCCTGGCCGGTCTGCAGAAGCGCACGCATCTCGGCCGGCGCCATCCAGTTGTTGGTCGGGCCGGCGTCGTCCTTGCGCTCGCTGCAGATGAAGGTGCGGTCCTCGACCCGGGCGACGTCGCTCGGGTCGCTGAGCGCCAGGTAGCTGTTCGGCCGCAGGTCCGGGTTGAGCTTCTTGAAGGTGCCGGCGGCGACCAGCTCGCCGCACAGGCGGTCGTACTCGGCCTGCGAGCCGTCGCACCAGTAGACCTCGGCGGCCTCGGTCAGCGCGGCGATCTCGGCGACCCAGGCCACCAGGTGCGGATGCTTGACATAGGCGGGGACGTTCAGGCGCAAGCCTTCCATCACGGGCTGGTTCATCGGGGCTCCAATCATGAGGGGATGGCGGGAAACGGAATTGCAGGAGCCTCGACACGATGGCGGCGTCGGGGCTCCTGCAATGCCGCGGCGGCGACGGACAGGGCTGGGTGGGCGAAGCGGGTGACGTCGGAACGGCGGGCGCGCGGGGCGCCCTGTTGCGGGCTGGCGAGCGGGTGGCTCATGCTCGGGCTGGCGTGCCGCGGGATCGGCGGCAAGCGCGTTGTCAAATGAGTGTAATGGCCTCGTAACCACTGGGCGGGGAGGGTTCATGCGGAATTTGCATGAACTGATGCACGCCATGCGACGGCCCAACAGCAGCCAGAATGCGCTGCGCTGCAGCTCGACCGGCCGACGGTCGCCCTCCGATGCCCACAATCCTCAGCGTCAACATCGCCCGCGTCGAGACCCGGCTGATCCAGGGCCGCCCGGTCGCCACGGCGATCGGCAAACGCCCGCAGGCCGGCCCGGTGGCGGTGCAGCCGCTGGGGCTGGCCGGCGACGAGCAGGCCGACCTGACGGTGCACGGCGGGCTGAGCAAGGCGGTGTACGCCTACCCGGCGGGGCACTATCCGTTCTGGCAGACCGTGCGGGCGCAGGCCCGCGTCGCGGCGCCGGGCGAGGCGCTGCCGTTCGGCGCGCTGGGCGAGAACCTGACGATCGCCGGCCTGGACGAGGCCGCGCTGTGGATCGGCGACCGGCTGCGCCTGCCCGGCTGCGTGCTGGCGGTCAGCGAACCGCGCCGGCCCTGCTTCAAGTTCAACGCGGCGATGGGCTTCGCCCAGGCCAGCTCGCTGATGAACCAGTCGGGCTATTGCGGCGCCTACCTGACGGTGATCGAGCCGGGATCGCTGCAGGCCGGCGACCCGGTCGAGCTGATCCCCGGTCCGCGCGAGGTCAACCTGCGCGAGCTGTTCCTGGCCCGCACCGGGCGGCGCTGAGGCCGGCGCCGCCACGGCGCGCCATGGAACGCGCAAAGCGCCACGGCGCAGCGCGGCACCCCGCCTCGTTGCGGGGGGCACTGCCGTGCGGCGCCTCGCTACAGTGCACTGTCCGCCATGCAGGGCGGGCCATGAGCGCCGGCCTGCCGCCGGCCGCCCTGCCGAGTCGCCTGCCATGAACCTGTCCCGTGCCGCGCTGCTGCGCATCCTGCCGTTCGTCGCATTCATGGCGCTGCTCGCGCTGCGGGGCATCGCCCCAGCCGATCGAGGCTGGGGCTTCGACGCACGCTGGCTGTACGCGCTGAACCTGGTGGTGGTCGGCGGCATGCTGGCCGCCTGGTGGCGCGAGTACGGCGAGCTGGCCCGTCAGAACGCGCCCGACGCCCGGGAATGCGCGCTGGCGGTCGCGGTCGGGCTGGCGGTGTTCGCCGCCTGGATCCACCTGGACGCGCCGTGGATGCAGATCGGCCAACCCACCGCGAGCTTCGTGCCGGTGGATGCGCAGGGCCGGCTCGACTGGCCGCTGATCGCCGTGCGCTGGACGGGTGCCGCGCTGGTGGTGCCGCTGATGGAGGAGCTGTTCTGGCGCTCGTTCCTGATGCGCTGGATGCAGGCGCCGGTGTTCGAGGGGCTGGACCCGCGCCGCACCGGCGCGAAGGCGCTGCTGCTGTCGACCTTCGTCTTCATGCTGGCGCACCCGCTGTGGCTGGCGGCGATCGTCGCCGGGCTGGCCTACGCGCTGCTGTACCGGGCCAGCGGCCGGCTGTGGACCGCGGTGATCGCCCATGCGGTGACCAACGGCGCCCTGGGCATCTGGGTGGTGAACACCCGGCAATGGCAATTCTGGTGAGCGCGCCGGCGCGCTCAGCCCGATCACCCGGCCCGGGTCGAACTCAGCGGTCGGCGAGGGTGGCGGCGATCGCGGACTGCACCAGGCTCAGCCATTCGGTCAGCCGCTCGCCCTGCAGGTAGTCGCGGCCGCCCTCGGTCAGGCAGCGCGGTGCGTCGTGGCGGCGCGCCAGGGTGTCGAACAGGCCGCTGTCCAGGCTGCCCTGGGCGACCAGGTAGACCCATTGCTGGCCGGCGGCGGCGGCCTCGCGCGGGCCGGCCGGGCTGCGCCGCGGCCGCCACGGCACGCCGATCTGGATCACCGCGTCGACGGCGGCCGGCACCGCGGCGCCGGGCGGCAGCAGCAGCACCAGCGGCTGGCCGTCGGCGTCGGTGGCGGCCATCGCGGCATGGCCGGCGAGCCGCTGCGCCAGCGCGGGGGCATCGTCCTCGCGCGGGCACAGCACCGCCACCCGCGGCGCGCCGCAGTCGGACCAGTCGGCCAGCTGCGCGGCCAGCGCCTGCACCGTGGCGTCGGCCAGCGCCGACTGCGGATCGAGCGGGTCGGCCCGGTGCGCGGCGCGCTGCATCTCGCGCAGCGCCAGCGACAGCGCCCACTGGTCGGCGTCGCCGAGGAAGCCGCTGCGCTGCCAGCCGCCGACGATGCGCTGCGCCTGCGCCAGGTGGCGGTCGTGCGCTTCGCGCTGGCCGGGCGCCAGGACCAGCAGCCGCTCGCCGTGCACCAGCGGCGGCAGCTGGCCCTGCACGTCGGCGCGCAGGCGCTGCAGCATCAGCCGCGACAGCTGGGCGGTCAGGCGCTCGATGTCGTCCTCGGCCAGGCCTAGGCCGGCCTCGGCAGCGGCCTGCAGCTCGCGCAGCGCCGCCAGCGGACCCAGGCGCTGCCGGTCCAGCCAGCCGACGATCGCCCGCGTCAGCGCCGGCTGCTCGGCCAGCGCCGCGCCGCACAGCACCAGCGCGTGCGGCGCGACCAGCGCGGCCCAGGCCTCGTCGCGCAGGCCCAGCTGCTGCGGCTCGTCGACGATGACCAGCTCCGGCGCCCAGTCGGCCAGGTGCGCCGCGTCGCTGTCCAGCGCCTCGGGGGCCAGGATGCGCACCGCGGCGGCGGCCGACCACAGCGACTGGCGCTGGTGCAGGCCGCCCTCGACGACCTGCGGCGCATCGTCGCCCTGCACGCCGGTGAAGCGGATCCAGGCACGGCGCCAGGCGGCTCGGCGGTCGGCCGCACACAGCACCAGCACCCGCTGCACGCCGAAGTGGCGTTGCCACAGCCGCGCCGCGGCGATCGCCTGCACGCCCTTGCCGAGGCCACGTTCGTCGGCGATCAGCGCGCGGCCGGCGACCACCGCGAACAGCGCGCCCTCGGCCTGGAACAGCGGCAGCGGCGAGCGCAACAGGGTGGCGAACGCGGCGCTGGCCGGCCCGTCGGGGTAGGCCAGCTCCAGCCGGTGCAGCCGGGTGCGGGCGTCGCGGTGAGCGGCCCGGTGGGCCCAGACCGCCTCGTCGATCAGCAGTGGGTGATGCGCTTCGGCGGCCAGCCGCAGCAGGCTGGGCAGTGCGGCGTCGTCGTCGGGCGCGAGGTGGCCGGCATCGTCCAGCCGCTGCGCCGCGGCCTGGCGCAGCGCCGGCGGGCAGGCGTGGCCGGGCTGCCACGCGACATGGCGCTGGTCGCCGTCGACCAGCACGATCGAGCTGTGGGCGGGCCCGGCGGCCGGCACGGGCAGGTCGTCGAGGCGGGCAACCGGCGCGCCCGGCGCCACCGCGGTGTCGACCGGCCGCACCGCAGCGGCAGCGCCGAGCACGGCCAGCACCGCCTGAGCGGTGTCGTCGGCCGACGCTGCGGCGAGCGCCTCGACCGGCGCCGGAGTCGCCTTCTTGCGGCGCCTGGCGGGCCGGGGCGCCGCGGCGTCGTCCGGGTTTGCGGCCGTTTCCACGGCGCTTGCCTCGGCGCTCGACCCGGCGCTCGACCCGGCGCTCGAGCCGGCGGTCTGCACCGCCGCTTCCGCGGCGTCCGCCAGGGTCGGGGCCGGCGCGGCAGCGCGCCGCGGCGCGCGCCGCGCCCGCGCGGGCTTCGGCGCGCGCTCGGCGGCCGCACCATCGGCGGGATCGGCCACCGCGACCGTCTCGGCCACCGCGGGCTCGGTGGCCTCGGCGAGCGGTGCCGGCTTGCGCGCACGACCGCGCCGGGTGGCCGCTGCGGCGGCCGCGGGCGGCGGCGCATCGACCGGGACATCGGCGCCGGCCGGGGGAGGCGCCTCGCGCCGGGTTCGTTGGGAAGTCGCCATGGGGCGTGGTGGTCCGGTCAGGAGCGCGTGGCCGGGTGGGCCGTCGCGCGGAGGTTGGGTGGCAGGGGCGCTGGCCGCTACGTGCCGCTACACGCCGCGGCTGCGATCGGCCTCGAAGCGGGCGCGCCAGGCGCCGAAGCCGCCGGATTCGATCGCCTCGCGGATCTCGCGCATCAGGTCCAGGTAGTAATGCAGGTTGTGCAGGCTGGCCAGCATCGGGCCCAGCATCTCGCCGCAACGGTCGAGGTGGTGCAGGTAGGCGCGGCTGATGCCGCTGCGGCAGGCCTGGCAGCCGCAGGCCTCGTCGATCGGCCGGGTGTCGGTCTTGTAGCGGGCGTTGCGGATGCGCAGGTCGCCGAAGCGGGTGAACAGGTGGCCGTTGCGGGCGTTGCGGGTGGGCATCACGCAGTCGAACAGGTCGACGCCGCAGGCCACGCCGGTGACCAGGTCCTCGGGCGTGCCCACCCCCATCAGGTAGCGCGGCTTGCGCGGCGGCAGAAGCGGCGGCGTGTGCGCCATGATGCGCAGCATCGCTTCCTTGGGCTCGCCGACGCTGACGCCGCCGATCGCATAGCCCGGCAGGTCGAGCGCGACCAGCGCCTCGAGCGAGGCCTCGCGCAGGTTCTCGTACATGCCGCCCTGGACGATGCCGAACAGCGCGTTGCGGTTCTCCAGGCGGTCGAACTCGGCGATGCAGCGCCGCGCCCAGCGCAGGCTCAGTTCCATCGAGGCCCGCGCCTGCGCCTCGGTGGTCAGGTGGCCGCGGGTCTGGTAGGGCGTGCACTCGTCGAACTGCATCACGATGTCGCTGTCGAGCACCGTCTGCACCTGCATGCTGACCTCGGGCGTCAGGAACAGCTTGTCGCCGTTGACCGGCGAGGCGAAGCGCACGCCCTCCTCGCTGATCTTGCGTCCGCTGCCGTCGGCGCCGCCCAGGCTCCAGACCTGGAAGCCGCCCGAGTCGGTCAGGATCGGCTTGTGCCAGCCCTCGAAGCGGTGCAGGCCCTCGAACTGCGAGATCACCTCCAGCCCTGGCCGCAGCCAGAGGTGGAAGGTGTTGCCCAGGATGATCTGGGCGCCCATCTCGTGCAGCGACGCCGGCAGCACGCCCTTGACGGTGCCGTAGGTGCCCACCGGCATGAACACCGGCGTCTCGACCACGCCATGGTTCAACGCGAGGCGGCCGCGGCGGGCCAGCCCCTCGGTGGCGAGGACGTCGAAAGACAGCATGGCCGCGATTGTCGCAGCCTGCGACAAGGGGCCCGGGCCAGGCGCGGCCCCTGCCGCCGCCCGGTCAGGACTTCTGGGCGCTGTCCAGGCTCAGGATCCACTTGACCAGCTGCTTCGCCTCGGCCTCCTTGATCGCCACCGCGTTCGGCGGCATCGCCAAGCCCGAGACCTTGCCCTTCCAGTGGCTGTCGTAGGGGTTGGAGCCGGTCATCACGGTGTGGGTCAGCTGGTCGGCGGCGCCCTTCTGGCCCTTGTACTTGGCCGACACGTCCTTCCAGGCCGGGCCGATCGGCGCCAGCCCGTCCGGGCCCTTGCCGCCCGGCTCGACCTGGTGGCAGGTCATGCAGCCGCTGCTGGTCGCGAGCTTGATGTTGGGGTCGTCGGCGCCGGCGGCCTGGGCGCCGGTGGCCGCGGCGGCGGCCAGCGCCAGGGCGAGCATGAAGGGGATCGGACGGGTCATGAAGGCTTCTCCTGCACAGAGGTTGAGGTTGTCGATGCAGGCATGTTGCGAGGCCGATCGGCGCCGCATTTGATCAGGCTCAAGTGCGGCGGCCATTTCGCCAGGATGGAGCAGGACTGCGACGCGCTGGAACAGGTCTGCAGCGGCGCGGTGTCCGAAGCTCACAACGGGATCTGCCAGGCCAGTCCCAGGTCGCGCGAACGGGCCTGGGCGCCGAGCCGGTCGGCACCGGCCTGCAATTGCAGGCCGCGCCAGGCCAGCGCCAGCGTGGCGCGCCGCTCGTGCAGTTGCCAGCCCAGGCCGATCTGCACGCTGCCCAGGTTCTGCCGCCAGTTCAGGGCCGGCAGCGCACCGAAGCCCGGCAACGTCTCGACGGCCAGGCCGATTCGCCCGACGCCCCCCAGATCTCGGGCCACCGCGAAGCGGCCGCGAAACGGCTGCCGGCGCGTCAGCCCGGCCTGGCTGTTCGTGCCCTGGACCAGCGGCAGGTAGATCGGGAAGCCGTCCGGATCGGTCCCCTGCGCGGCGGTATCGGCGGTGGCCTGCTGCTGCGGCATGCCGCGCCAGTGCAGCCAGCCGCCGTCGAACAGCGCGGCGCTGGCCGACCAGTCGTCCTGCTGCCAGTGCAGTTCGGCACCGAGCAGCAGGCCGGCACCGTGGGCGGCAAACGGCTGCTGGTACGGGAACTCGAGCCGGTTGTCGAGCTCGGCGTACTTCAGGTTGAAGCCATAGGTCGCGTCGGCGGCGGTGTAGCCCACCGGACCGGCGAGGCTGCGCTCGCGCCAGCGCTCCAGCACCAGCGCCTGGGTCGACACGGCCAGGGTCCACGCCGGCGCCAGTGCCCATTCGCGCGCGGCGAGGCCGCCGACGCCCGAGAAGCCGCGGAACTTCACGTCCAGCTGCCAGGCCGCATCGGTGGCCGGGCGCTGGCCGGCGTCGAGCATCGCCGCGAGCTGCAGCGAGGCCTGGCTGGCCACCACCGTCGCGTACTGGCGCCCCAGCAGGCCGAAGGTCCAGGCGCCACTGCGCCGCTGCAGCCGCACTTCCTCGTCGAGGTAGGCCAGGTTCAGGCCGGGGCGCGGCCTGAGGGCGCTCCAGTCATCGTCGCCCATCGCCGCCAGCGGCATCGCGTCGTTGTGCTTCTGGCTGCGCACGCTGAGCCGCCAGGCGGCTTCGGCGCCGGCCGGGGGGTCGCGCGGCAGCCAGTCGCCCGCCACCGCCGCCGGCGGCAGCAGCATGGCGAGCAGCGCCGCGGCCCACCCGGCCGCCACGGCCGGGCGCCGCCGGCCCTCGAGGGAACGCCGGGCCGTCCCAGGTTTCCTCGACCCCCACGGGGGGCGGGCTGGGCGCAGCCCGGCCCTGGGGGCGCTCACAAGCCGATGTCCAGCGACACGAAGCTGCCGTCCTTGAAGGTGAGCAGGCCGCTGCCGGTGTCGACCTCGCCGATCACCGCGCCATCGTGCAGCAGGTCGACCTTGGCGGCATCGGCGAGCCACTCCATCGTCAGGCCGGCGCTGGCCTCGGTGAGCTTGAAGCGGTTGATCTTGCCGCTGGCCGGATCGGGCGACGCGGCGACCGACACCACCATCCGCGGCTTGCCGCCGACCAGCGTGCGGTACTGCAGCGTCATGCCCTGGGTGTGGCCGTCGTCGCTGTCGATCAGCTGGGTGGCGCCGAAGCTGACCTCCATCGCCGGCCGCTTCGGTGCGCTGACGGTGCCGACGAAGCTGACGTCGACCGCCCAGCGGTTGGTGGCCGAATACGGCTGGGTGGCGTCGAAGCCGGCGTAGCCGCTGCTGCTGGCGGTGAACACGCCGGCGAGGAACTCGGTCGGGGTGCCGGCCTCGATGTTGCGCAGCGCGCCGCTGATCTTCAGCCGGGTCGGCAGCAGTTCGGTGCCGCTCTTGTCCCAGGCCGACGCGCCGATCTCGAACAGGCCCTCGAACTCGGCCTGCGGCGTGCTGAACACCAGGTTCAACGCGCCGCCGCTGAGCTCGCCGCCGGCCGGGGACACGGCGGTGGGCGCGGTGGGCGAGACGATGTTGCCGTGGGCGTCGCGGCTGACCGGGGCGCTGCTGAGGCTGGCGTTCCTCACCGTCAGGGTCGACAGGACTGCGCCGGCACCGTCCTTGGCGACCAGCGAGCCCGAGACCGTGGCGGTCTCGAGGTGGGCGGTGTTCGGATCGGTCACCCGGGTGCCGCTCAGCGACACCGTGTGGTGGTGGTTCATCAGCGCGCTGCCGCCCTCCTCGAAGCCCGCGGCCCAGTCGCCGGTCATCGTGAAGCCCACGATGTCGCCGTTGGCGCTGGTCGCGGTCGGCGTGACCGTGCCAGCGAACGGGTCGATCGGCGTGCCGGTGGGGGTGCCGTCGACGGTCTGCAGCGCGGCGTTGGACAGCGTTGCGCCGTTGGCCGCAGTCACGCGCAGGCGGGCCCGGGTCAGCCAGCCGAAACTGCCGTCGGTATTCGGAGTGATCGTGAATCCGTGGCGGTATTCGTTGGTGTTGAAGGTTCCGGGCGAAGACGCCGTCGCGGCGATGTATGTGCGAGTGAGGTAGTAGCGGGCGCTGCAGCCGATGTAGTTGGCATTGCTCGGCGCGGTGGCCGTGACCGTGCTGCCCGAATCCTGGTAGAGCGTACAGCCGACTGCCGTGTACCCAGAGAAGTCTGCCGAGCCGTTGTTGGGCACCTGGCCGGACACCCGGCCGCGGCCGGGGAGGGTGGTGCGCCCGGCCTTGTAGTCGTTGTAAAGGTCGATGCCCATCAGCAGCGCGCCGCTGTCCTGCAGCAGCGTTCTCACCGGCACATGCACGTCGCGCATCGCGCTCTCGAACTTGCTGGCCTCGAGGTTGGCCGCGCCGGTGGCGATCGACGAGCTGCCGTGGCGGCTGAACATCGCCGACCAGTCGCTCTTGATCCCGGCGAACAGCAGCTTAGCGCCGGCGATCGCGGTGGCGGTCTTGTCGACGGTGGGCGTGGTGCCGACGGGCGCCGCGTCGCAACCGGTGGTGCAGCCCAGGTTGGCCACCACGGTGGCCAGCGTCGCCGAACTGATCGTGCCGGCCAGGACGGGGTTGGCCAGCACCGTGCCGATCGCGCTGCTCAGCGCGCCGGAGACATCGGTGGCCGAGCCGGCGGCGCCGCTGCCGAGCTTGATCGACGTGGTGGTCGACGATGCGCCCAGCGCGTCGACGACGCACTTGGTCTTGTCACCGGCGCTGCCGCTGCTGCAGCCCAGGTCGCCGTTGCTGGCCAGCTGCGAGACCGCGGCCAGCATGATCGCGAGCTTCTGCTCGTCGGCGCTCGCACCCGCCGCATCGGCCGTGGTCTTCGCCTCGACGCCGATCGGGTTGAAGCCCAGCAGCTGGGTCACCGTGGACACCGCCTGCGCCGCGTTGGCCGCGGTGATGCCGCCGCTGGCCTTCGCAGCCGCGGCCACGGCCATCTCGGAGAACGGCGTGATGCTGGCGCTGGTGGTCACCGTGCCGGTGGCCGCGGGCACGACCAGCGAGCGCATCACGAAGCCCGCCGGCAGCGGCTGCTGCGCACCGGACACCTCGTCCAGATGGGTGGTGCCGGCATTGGCGCTGACGCGGATGACGTAGGGCTGGTCCTTGAAGCCGGCGAAGCTCAGGCTGTACTTGCCCTGCGCATCGGTGGTGGTGGTGGCCAGCGGCGTGCTGCCGAGGCTGCCGTCGGCGTTGACCGCGTAGACGCCGACGTCGGCGTTGGCCATCAGGCCCTTGGCGGCCGTGCCGCTGAGCGCCACGGTGGCATCGGCGGTCGGCGTGGCCGGCGTGGCTGGTGCGGCCGCGGCCTCGTCACCACCGCCGCTGCCGCAACCGGCCATCAGGCCGGCACTGAGAATCGAGACGAACAGGATCTTCCGCATGGCGGACCCTCCGGGAAAGTGTTGTGAATCGTGCAAGTACATCCCGTCGACAACTGGCCCCGTGCACGTGCCGAATGCAGCCGGTTCAGGCGAGGCACGCCCTGCCGGATCTGCTTCGTCGAGCCATTCTGGATTTTCGTCAGCCGGCTGCGAATCAGCCGAGTTGATGAGGCAGCATTCCCGTGCTGATTGGTGGATGCCCAATCGGGCCGTTCGGCAAGGGGTTCGCGCGGCGGTACAGCGCGCGCGCCTCGGCATGCCCGGCGAAGGCCGCCGCCATCGACGGCGCCCAGCGCGGCAGGTGGAAGCTGGTGGCGCGCGGCGCAACCGCGGCGGTCAGCGCGTGACCAGCGAGGAGCCGATCGCGACGACCGCCTCCTTCAGCTTGGCCGCGGCCAGCGCCTGGCATTGCTCGCGCGTCGCGCCGGGCTGGCTGGCGAACGTGGTGGCCGCCTTGTAGGGTTTGAAGACCAGCCGGCTGCCCGGGAGGCGCGGCACCATCAGGGCCCGCGCGGTGACGACGCAGGACTTGTCCTCGGTGAAGCCGCCGGCGACCTGGCTGACGAAGCCCCACTTGGTGACCGGGTAGAGCGTCTGCAGCCGGGCTCGCAGGTCGTCGTCGACCTGGGCCTTCCAGACCGCCAGTGCGCCCGCCTTGTCGATCAGCGCTTCGGAGGAGTGATCGATCACCAGGTACTCGGGCACGGCGTTGGCCAGCCCGGCGGTGGTGGCGAGCAGCAGGGCGGGCAGCCATCGGGTCAGGGGCCTGTTCATGGTCTCGGCGATCGTTGGGTGGGAACGCCGAGTCTACCGAGACCGCCGGGACCCGGCGCCGGACTCAGCGCCGGTCCAGCAGCATCGCGTCGCCGTAGCTGAAGAACCGATAGCGCGATTCGATCGCGTGGCGGTACAGCGCACGCACATGGGCCCGGCCGGCGAAGGCCGAGACCAGCATCAGCAAGGTGCTGCGCGGCAGGTGGAAGTTGGTGATCAGCCGGTCGACGACGCGGAACTCGAAACCCGGGGTGATGAACAGGTCGGTCTCGCGCTCGCCCGGCACGAGGCGGCCGCCCAGCGCCGCCGACTCCAGCGCCCGCAGCGTCGTGGTGCCGGCGGCGACGATGCGGCCGCCGGCGGCCTGGGTGCGCGCGATCGCGTCGACCGTCGCCTCGCCGACCTCGTACCACTCGCTGTGCATCCGGTGCTCGGCCAGGTTCTCGGTGCGCACCGGCTGGAAGGTGCCGGCGCCGACATGCAGCGTGACCTGCGCGCGCCGCACGCCGCGCTGGTCCAGCGCGGCCAGCACCGCGGCGTCGAAGTGCAGCGATGCGGTCGGCGCGGCCACCGCGCCGGGGCGGCGGGCGAACACCGTCTGGTAGCGCGCGACGTCCTCGGCCGCGTCGGGGTGGCTGATGTAGGGCGGCAGCGGCACATGGCCGAATGCCTCCAGCAGCGCCAGCGGGTCGGACGGCAGGCGCAGGTGGAACAGCGCCCCGTCGGGCCCGCCGCGGCCCAGCACCTCGGCCTCGAACGCGCCGCCGGCGAAGCTGAGGGTGCTGCCGTTGCGCGGCGCCTTGCTCGCCCGCAGGTGCGCCATCACCTCGTGGTTCGGCAGCACGCGCTCGATCAGCGCCTCGACCGCGCCGCCGGTCGGCTTCTCGCCGTACAGCCGCGCCTTGATCACCCGGGTGTCGTTGAAGACCAGCAGGTCGCCGCGCCGCAGCAGCGAGGGCAGGTCGCTGAACACGCGGTCGACCGGCAGCGCGCCGGTGCCGTCGAGCAGGCGCGACGCGCTGCGCCGGGCGGCCGGGTGCTGGGCGATCAGCGATTCGGGCAGCTCGAAGTCGAAATCGGCCGCGGTCAGGGGCAGGGTGTCGGGGCGCATGGTGTCGTGCGGGGTGCCGGCATGAAGACTACCGCGGGGCGGCGATGGTTCCGCTGGCCGCGATCGCCGCCGACGCCGCCGACGCCGGGCGGGCCGGCGCGCTGCCGGCCACAGACGACGCCGCGCCCGTCGCCGATGCCGCCTCGGCCGGCGGCGCCGGGCTGTCCAGCCCGATCCCGCTGACCATGCCGCCATCGGCCCATTCGGCGTAGACCCAGTCGTCGTCGCGCCGCACCACGCCCTCGGGCGGCTCGGGTGGCGGCGCCACCGGCACGCCGTCGAGCGCACGCGCCATGTAGTCGATCCACACCGGCAGCGCCAGGCCGCCGCCGGATTCGCGGCTGCCCAGGCTCTGCGGCTCGTCGTGGCCGATCCACACCACCGCGACCAGGCCGCGCCCGGCGCCGGCCTGGAAGCCGGCGAACCAGGCGTCGACCGCCTCGTTGGTGGTGCCGGTCTTGCCGTAGAGGTCGCCGCGGCCGAGCTGGGCCTGGGCCCGCGCGGCGGTGCCGATGCGCGTCACGTCGTTGAGCAGGCTGTCGGTGACGAACACGTTGCGCGCCGGCACGGCACGGCCGGCCTCGTCGGCAGGCCGCGCCGCCGGCGCCTCGAACAGCACGCTGCCCTTGGCGTCGCTGATGCGCTCGATGACCACCGGCGCCACCGCCCAGCCGCCGTTGGCCAGCACCGCATAGGCGCGCGCCAGCTGCAGCGGCGAGGTGCTGCCGGCACCCAGCGCCAGCGTCAGGTTGGCCGGCTGGCTGTCGGGCGTGAAGCCGAAGCGCTCGGCCCAGGCTCGCGCGTCGGCCACGCCCACCTGCTGCAGCACGCGGATGCTGACCAGGTTCTTCGATCGCGCCAGCGCCTGGCGCAGCGTGATCGGGCCGTCGAAGCTGCCGTCGCTGTTCTGCGGCTGCCAGCCGTCGGCCGAGGTGTAGGGCACGTCGTTGACCAGCGTGGCCGGCATCACGCCGTGTTCCAGCGCCGCCGAATACAGGAAGGGCTTGAAGGCCGAGCCCGGCTGGCGCCGCGCCTGCGTCACGTGGTTGAACGGCTGGCGGGCGAAGTCGAAGCCGCCGACCAGGGCCCGCACCCGGCCGCTGGCGGCGTCCAGCGAGACCAGCGCGGCCTGCACCTCCGGCCACTGCACCACCGACCAGGCGTCGGCCTGGCCGTCCCGGCCCGGCGTCTGCATCAGGCGCAGCACGGCACCGCGACGCACCGCCAGCGCGGCCGATGCCCTCGGCGCCAGACCGGGCTGGGCGACGCGCAGCGCGTCGCCGCGCAGCGTCACCCGTTCGCCGCTGGCCAGCTGCGCCAGGATCTCCCTGGGCGAGGCCTGCAGCACGATCGCCACCCGCAGGTCCTCGTCGTCGCGGTAGTCCTTCAGCGCCTGCGCGGCGGCGGCCTCCAGATCGGGGCTGCGCGCGTCGGGCAGCGCCTCGTTGCCCTCGGGGCCGCGCCAGGGCTGGCGGGCGTCGTAGGCCAGCACGCCGCGCCGCACCGCGGCCCAGGCCGCCTGCTGGTCGGCCGAGCGCAGCGAGGTCTGCACCCGCAGGCCCTGCGAATAGGCCTCGGTGCCGAAGCGCTCGACGACCAGCCGGCGTGCCATCTCGGCCACGTGCTCGGCATGCAGCGCCTGCTGGCTGGGGGTGCGCAGCTTCAGCCGCTCGGCCCGCGCGCCGTCCTGCTGCTCGGGGGTGATCGCGCCGGTGGCGACCATGCGGGCCAGCACGATGCGCTGGCGCTGGGTGGCGCGCTCCAGGTTGGTGATCGGGTTGGCGTAGTGCGGGTTCTGCGGCAGGCCGGCGAGCATCGCCGCCTCGGCGATCGTCAGCAGGTCCAGCGGCTTGCCGAAATAGGTGTCGGCCGCGGCGGCGAAGCCGTAGCTGCGCTGGCCGAGGTAGATCTGGTTCATGTACAGCTCGAGGATCTGCGGCTTGCTCAGGCGGCGCTCGATCTCCAGCGCCAGCAGCACCTCCTTGATCTTGCGTTCGGGCGTGAAGCGCTGCGACAGGAAGAAGGTGCGGGCGACCTGCTGGGTGATCGTCGACGCGCCCTGGCGCATCCCGCCGGTGAATTGCGCGAGCAGCGCGCGCGCCAGTCCCTTCAGGTCGATGCCGCTGTGCTCGTAGAAGCGCGCGTCCTCGACCGCCAGCACCGCCTGCTGCATCAGCGGCGGGATCTCGTCGATCGCCACGAAGCGCCGGCGCTCGGTGCCGAACTGGGCGATCTCGACGCCGTCGGCGGTGAACACCTGCAGCGGCTGGCGCGGCTGGTAGGTGGTGACCGGCTCCAGCGACGGCAGCTGCGGCGCGTACCAGGCGACCAGCGCGACCAGCAGCGCCACCGCGGCCATCAGCGCGCCGAGCCCGCCGATCAGCAGCTTGCGCAGCAGCGGCCGGTGCGGGTGGTGATCGGCGGATCCGGCAGTGGTTTCTGCGGTGAATGGGGCGGTCATGGCCTGCGGTCGGCGCGACGGCGGCGGCCGGGGGGCTCGATTATCGGCAGCGTGAGCCGGCAACGAGCGGGCGATGGCCATCCTTCAGAATCGCCGCCATGCCCGCGGCACCGCCCGAGACCCCTACCGCCCCGCGCACCCTGGCCCCGCAGAAGTCGGCGCCGCAGCGGGCGATGGAGAAGCTGGGGTTGAAGCGCGACATCGACCTCGCGCTGCACCTGCCGCTGCGCTACGAGGACGAGACCCGGGTCACGCCGATCGCCGACGCGCCCGACGGCGAGCCGGTGCAGGTCGAGGGCATCGTGCGCGAATCGCGCATCGAGACCCGCACGCGGCGCCAACTGCTGGTGCGCATCAGCGACGACGGCGATTCGCTGCTGCTGCGCTTCCTGAACTTCTACCCCAGCCACCAGCGGACGCTGGCGGTGGGCGCGCGCGTGCGGGTGCGCGGCGAGCTGCGCAGCGGCTTCTTCGGCCGCGAGATGGTGCACCCGAGCTTCAAGGCGGTGGACGAGCACACGCCGCTGGCCACCTCGCTGACGCCGGTCTACCCGGCCAGCGCCCAGTTGCCCCAGGCCTATCTGCGCAAGGCGGTGGCCGCCGCGCTGGCCCGTGCGCCGCTGGCCGAGGTGCTGCCGCCGGGCAGCGTGCCGGCCGGGCTGCCGACCTTGCGCGAGGCGCTGCAGTGGCTGCACCAGCCGGCCGCCGGCGTCTCGCTGGCGGCGCTGGAGGACCGCAGCCACCCGGCCTGGCAGCGGCTGAAGTTCGAGGAGCTGCTGGCCCAGCAGCTGTCGCAGCTGGCCGCCCAGCGCGAGCGCACCCGCCAGCGTGCGCCGCTGCTGCGCTCGCGCCGCGGCGGGCTGCACGAGCAGCTGCTGGCCGCGCTGCCGTTCCCGCTGACCGCGGCGCAGCGCCGCGTCGGCGACGAGATCGCCGCCGACCTGGCCCGGCCGCAGGGCAGCGGCGACGCCGCGGTGCCGATGCACCGGCTGCTGCAGGGCGACGTCGGCTCGGGCAAGACGGTGGTCGCCGCGCTGGCCGCCGCGGTGGCGATCGACGCCGGCTGGCAATGCGCGCTGATGGCGCCGACCGAGCTGCTGGCCGAGCAGCATTTCCGCAAGCTGGTGCAGTGGCTGGCGCCGCTGCTCGAACCGCGCGGCCTGGGGCTGGCCTGGCTGACCGGCAGCCGCAAGGGCAAGGGCCGGCGGCAGATGGTCGAGCGGGTGGCCTCGGGCGAGGCGGCGCTGGTGGTGGGCACCCATGCGGTGATCCAGGACGACGTGCGCTTCGCGAAGCTGGGGCTGGCGGTGATCGACGAGCAGCACCGCTTCGGCGTCGCGCAGCGGCTCGAGCTGCGGCGCAAGCTGGCCTCGCAGTCGCTCGAGCCGCACCTGCTGATGATGAGCGCGACGCCGATCCCGCGCACGCTGGCGATGACCTACTTCGCCGATCTCGACGTCAGCACGATCGACGAGCTGCCGCCGGGCCGCACGCCGGTGCTGACCAAGGTCTTCGCCGACAGCCGGCGCGAACAGGTGATCGCGCGCATCGCCGACGAGGTGGCGCGCGGCCGCCAGGTCTACTGGGTCTGCCCGCTGATCGAGGAGAGCGAGCATGTCGACCTGCAGAACGCCACCGCCACCCATGCCCAGCTGAGCGCCGCGCTGCCCGGGCGCAAGGTCGGCCTGCTGCACGGCCGGATGGCGGCGGCCGAGAAGACCGCGGTGATGTCGCAGTTCGCCGGCGGCGAGATGGCGGTGCTGGTGGCCACCACGGTGGTCGAGGTCGGCGTCGACGTGCCCAATGCCAGCCTGATGGTGATCGAGCACGCCGAGCGCTTCGGCCTGAGCCAGCTGCACCAGTTGCGCGGGCGCGTCGGCCGCGGCGCGGTGGCCAGCGTCTGCGTGCTGCTGTACCAGGGCCCGCTGTCGGCGACCGGGCGCGACCGGCTGCGCGCGATGGCCGAGACCCACGACGGCTTCGAGATCGCCCGCCGCGACCTCGAGATCCGCGGCCCGGGCGAATTCATGGGCGCGCGCCAGAGCGGCGATGCATTGCTGCGCTTCGCCGACCTGGCCGATGATGCGCCGCTGCTTCGGCAGGCGCGCGCACTGGCGCCCGTGCTGCTGGCGCGGCACCCGGGCGCGGCGCAGGCGCAGGTCGCGCGCTGGCTGGACAAGCGGGCGGATTTCCTGAAGGCCTAGCGGACCCGGCGCAGGCAGCAGGCATCCCGCGCGCCGCGGCCCTGACGAAGCGCCGGCCTACAGCATTTCGTTGCCACACGCGCAGCGGGAAATCCCAGGGGCAACCACCCCCCGACCGCGGGATTCGATTTGTTTCAATCGAGGCATAGCGTCAGGGTTCTTCGATCCCGCGCCTCGGCCCGTCCCGGTCGATTCGCGGTTCCGGGTCGTCTTCCGGCCTCCTGAGCATGCATGGCGCTGCGGCCAGCCCGCCGATCCGTCCATTGCACCTCGTGTGGCCGCGACACTCGACCTTCAAACACGTCCGAGGAGAATTCATGAGCAAAGTGATCCGGCGGCTCGCCGCCTGCGCGGCCTTGACCGGCGCCTTCCTGCTGCCGCAGGCGCAGGCCGTGGTCGGGCCGCCGCCCACCCTTATCGACTTCGAGGACCCGGCGCTGACCGGCCTGTACTTTGGCGGCGACAGTTTCGAGCAGGCGGGTTTCCGGATGACGGTGGACTACGACGCCGGCCTCGTCGACACGGCCCTGGCGCTGGGCAGCGCGGCGCCCACCGGCAATGCCACGCAGTTCTACTCACAGCTCAACGAAGGCGGCCTGATCGTCGAGCGCAGCAATGGCGGCTTGTTCAGCCTGAACAGCTTCGACGCTGCCTTCATCCCGCTCGATCCGCCGGCCTCCGGCACGACCGTGATCATCGCCTACGGCGTGCGCGCCAACAACTCGGCCTTCGGCGTCGCCTGGCTGTTCGACCGGAGCTTCGCCAGCTACAACGACCCGGCCGACTTCGCCGACTTCAGCGAAGTCAAGTTCGTCGAGTTCTTCAGCTGCACCTACGACAGCGGCGGCATCTGCGCCACCCCGATCCAGAACAACGGCCAGTTCGCGATCGACAACATCAGCGTCACCGCCGTCGTGCCCGAGCCCGGCACCACGGTGATGCTGTCACTGGGCCTGCTGGGCCTGGCAGCGCTCGCCAGGCGCCGCGCCGTTCAACCTGCCGCGAGGTAACGCGAGATGACACCTACCCGCATCGCCCTCGCGGCCGGGCTGCTGGCCCTGGCGTTCAGCTCGGGCGCCCAGACCGCCGCCAAGAAGATCTACATCGTGCAGCTGGCCGATGCGCCGGCAGCCACCTACTCCGGCGGCATCGCCGGGCTGGCCGCCACCCGGCCGGCCGTCGGCGCCAAGCTCAATGTCAGCGCGCCCAGCGTACGCGCCTACGCCGGCTACCTGGCGACCAAGCGCAATGCCGAGCTCGCCAGACTCGGCCGCGTCCCGACCCTGCACACCTACAGCTACACCTTCAACGGCTTCTCGGCGCAGCTGACCGACGCGCAGGTCAAGACCCTGCGCTCGTCGTCCAACGTGAAGTCGGTGGTCGAGTCCGCCCTCGTTCGCGCCGACACCACCCGTACGCCCGGCTTTCTGGGGCTCAACGCCCCCGGCGGCCTGTGGTCGCAACTCGATCCCGCCTCCAAGCTCGTGCTCGGCGAGGACATCATCATCGGCGTGCTCGACACCGGCATCTGGCCGGAAGACCGCTCCTTCGGCGACAAGGTCGACGCTCAGGGCCGGCCGGTGGCCTACCACGAAGGCGGCACGTCGGCCTACGGGCCGGCGCCGGCCAAGTGGAAGGGCGCCTGCGTGACCGGGCCGGGCTTCACCACCGCGATGTGCAACAACAAGCTGCTCGGAGCACGCTTCTACGGCGACGCCTGGTACGCGGCCGCGGCCGCCAGCGGCGGGGCCTACACTGCGCACCCGACGCTCGAATACAAGTCGCCACGTGATGGCGGCGGCCACGGCAGCCACACCGCGTCGACCGCGGGCGGCAACGCCAACGTCGAGACGGCGGTCAACGGCACCGCCGTCGGCGCGATCTCGGGCATGGCGCCACGCGCGCGCCTGGCGGCCTACAAGGTCCTTTGGACCGCCAGCGACACCGCCCTCGGCCCCGGCGCGTCGCACGACGGCGGCCAGACACCCGACATCCTCAAGGCGATCGACGACGCGGTGGCCGACGGCGTCGACGTGATCAACTACTCGATCAGCGGCACCCAGACCAACTTCAGCGATCCGGTCGAGGTGGCCTTCCTGAACGCCACGGCCGCCGGCGTGTTCGTCGCCGCGTCCGCCGGCAACAACGGGCCGGCCAACCGGGTGGCGCACATGAGCCCCTGGCTGATGACGGTGGCGGCGTCCACCCACGACCGCCAGGCGCTGGCCGACCTGACGCTGGGCAACGCTGCCGTCTACAGCGGCGTTTCGGTGTATGGCGGCACGCTGCCGGGGACGCTGGTGCTGGCCAGTTCGATCCCCGCCCCGGGTGCGGCAGTGGCCGATGCCCAGCGCTGCTTTGCCGGCACCCTGAGCCCGGCCGGAGCCGCAGGCAAGATCGTGGTCTGCGACCGCGGCGTGAGCGCCCGGGTCGACAAGAGCGCCGAGGTCAAGCGCGCCGGCGGCATCGGCATGGTGCTGGTGAATGTCAGCGCCGCGGCCGATGGCCTGGTGGCCGACTTCCACTCGGTGCCGTCGGTGCACCTCCAGATGGCCACCCGGGCAGACATCTATGCCTACGTGGCATCGGCGACACCGCCCACCGGCACGATCGCCCCGCCGGCGAGCCCGCCAGCGGTCGTTGCACCGGTGATGGCCGACTTCTCCTCGCGCGGTCCCAATCGGGCCAACCCCAACATCCTGAAGCCCGACCTCACCGGCCCGGGCGTGGACGTGGTCGCGGCCTACATCGACGACAGCGCGGCCCAGCAGGCGCAGCACGACGCCACCGCCAACGGCACCTTCACGCCGGCACCCAACGCCAACCAGATCTCGGGCACCTCGATGTCCAGCCCGCACGTGGCCGGCCTGGCCGCGCTGCTCAAGCAGCAGCGCCCGGGCTGGTCGCCCGCGGCGATCAAGTCGGCGCTGATGACGACGGCCACCGGCGTGAAGCTGGCGAGCGGCGCCGCCGATACCGACCGCTGGGGCTACGGCGCGGGGCACGTGAACCCCAACGCCGCCTCGGTGCCCGGGCTGGTCTACGACGCCACGGCGGCCGACTACGGCCGCTTCCTGTGCGGCATCGGCCTGGCACCGCCGGCCGGCATCGGCAACTGCACGGGGCTGGGTTCGGTCCAGCCTTACAACCTGAACCTGGCCTCGATCACCGCGGCCAACGTGCCGGGCACGCTGACGATGAAGCGCAAGGTCACCAACGTGTCGGGCGCCACCCGCACCTACCTGGCCAGCACCGACGGCATGACGGGTTGGGACGTCGTGGTGTCGCCCGCCAGCCTGACGCTGGCCAACGGGGCCAGCGCCGAGTTCGACGTGACCGTCACGCGGACCTCGGCGGCGCTGAACTCCTGGACCTTCGGCACGCTGACCTGGAACGACGGCCTGACCCAGGTCCGCAGCCCGCTCAGCGTCCGCGCGGTCGGGTTCCTGGCGCCGGCACTGGTGTCCGACACCCGCAGCTCAGGCACCGGTACCAAGATGGTGCCGATCGTCTCCACCTACACCGGCAGCCTGTCGGTCGCGACCACCGGCCTCGTGCCCGCCACGCGCCACTCGGCGACCATCGCCACCGGCCAAACGCAGTGCTACAACATTGCCGTGCCGTCGGGGGCGAAGACCGCGCGGTTCCAGCTGTTCAACACCGACACGGAAGGCGGCAGCTCGACCGACCTGGACATGGAGGTGTTCAACGGCCCCGACGGCACCGGCAACAATGTCGGCAGCAGCGGCGGTGGGACGTCGGACGAACTGGTCGCGCTGTCGTCGCCGGCGGCAGGCACCTACTCGGCCTGCGTCATCGGCTACAGCGCCACCGGCGGCAAGGCCTACACGCTGTCGAGCTGGGTCGTCGGTCCGGCCGTCGGCGCCCAGAGCCTGCGTGCCAGCGCACCACGTCAGGTCTTCACCGGCGGGTCGGCCTCGGTCGGCCTGGGCTGGTCGGTGACTGCCGGCCACCGCTATCTGGGCCTGCTGGAGTACTTCGACAACACCAGCGCGCTGATCGGTGCGTCGCAGGTCTGGGTCGACAACCACTGACGTCCTGGATCGGCGATTCACCCGAGGGGCCGCGCAAGCGGCCCCTTCTTCATGCGCCGGCCTAAACTCGCCACCATGACGCTGACCGAGCTGCGCTACATCGTCGCCGTTGCCCGCGAGCGGCATTTCGGCCATGCCGCCGAGGCCTGCTTCGTCTCGCAGCCCACGCTGAGCGTGGCGATCAAGAAGCTGGAGGAGGAGCTGGACGTCAAGCTGTTCGAGCGCGGCGCCAGCGAGGTCAGCGTGACGACGCTGGGCGAGGCGATCGTGCGGCAGGCGCAGTCGGTGCTGGAGCAGGCGGCGGCGATCAAGGAGATCGCCAAGCGCGGCAAGGACCCGTTGTCCGGACCGCTGCGGCTGGGCGTCATCTACACGATCGGGCCCTACCTGCTGCCCGAGCTGGTGCGGCACGCGATCGAGCTGACGCCGCAGATGCCGCTGATGCTGCAGGAGAACTTCACCGTCAAGCTGCTGGACATGCTGCGCACCGGCGAGCTCGACTGCGCGATCATGGCCGAGCCCTTCCCCGACACCGGCCTGGCGATCGCGCCGCTGTACGACGAGCCCTTCTTCGTCGCGGTGCCCCGCCACCACCCGCTGGCCGGCCGCGCCGCGATCAACGCCGAGGCGCTGAAGAAGGAGACGATGCTGCTGCTGGGCACCGGCCACTGCTTCCGCGACCATGTGCTCGAGGTCTGCCCCGAGTTCGCCCGCTTCGCCAGCGACGCAGAGGGCATCCGCAAGAGCTTCGAGGGCTCGTCGCTGGAGACCATCCGCTACATGGTGGCCTCGGGCATGGGCATCACCGTGGTGCCTCAGCTCAGCGTCGGCCGCTGGAACCGCGGCGACAACGACACCCCGGTGGTCTACCTGCCGTTCGAACCGCCGGTGCCCAGCCGCCGCGTGGTGCTGGCCTGGCGCCGCAGCTTCACCCGCTACGAGGCGATCGCGGCGCTGCGCAACGCGGTCTATGCCTGCACGCTCGACGGGGTGACGCGGCTGTCCTGAGATCGCGGGCACACTCGGCTCCCATGCCCGCCGCGCCCGCGCTGATCTCGCTGCGACAGGTCCACAAAACCTTCGACAGCGGCTTGAAGGCGCTGGCCGACGTGTCGCTGTCGGTGGCCGGCGGCGAATTCGTCGCGCTGCTGGGGCCCTCGGGCTGCGGCAAGAGCACGGTGCTGCGCCTGGCCGCCGGGCTCGACGCGGCCAGCGCCGGTGCCGTGCACGCGCCGGCGCTGCAGTCGGGGCGCAGCGGCGACAGTGCCACCGCCTTCGTGTTCCAGGAGCCGACGCTGATGCCCTGGGCCAGCGTGTTCGACAACGTCTGGCTGCCGCTGCGGCTGCAGGGCCGCTCGCGCCGCGAGGCCGCGCCCGCGGTGCTCGCGGTGCTGGCGCGAGTCGGCCTGGCCGAGTTCGCGAACGCCTGGCCGGCGCAGCTGTCCGGCGGCATGAAGATGCGCGCCTCGATCGCCCGCGCGCTGGTCACCCGCCCGCGGGTGCTGCTGATGGACGAGCCCTTCGCCGCACTCGACGACATCACCCGCCAGGCGCTGAACGCCGACCTGCTGCAGTGGTGGCAGGGCGACGGCGCGGGCAGCATGGCCGCGCTGTTCGTCACCCACAGCGTCGCCGAGGCGGTGTTCCTGAGCCAGCGCGTGCTGGTGATGGCGGCGCGCCCCGGGCGCATCGTCGCCGAGCTGGGCATCGCCGCGCCTTACCCGCGCGAGGCGGGCTTTCGCCACTGCCCGGCGTTCACAGAGGCCTGCCGCACGCTGGGCGCGGCGCTGGCCGACGCCCATGGGGCGCCGGAGCCGGGATGAGGTCCCGAGCCCGTGCCTGGGCCCTGCCGGCCCTGGTGATGCTGGGCCTGCTGTCGGGCTGGGAGGCGCTGGTACGGCTGGCCCAGATCCCGGCCTACACGCTGCCGGCGCCGTCGGTGGTGGCCGCGACGCTGATCGCCAACTTCGGCTCGCTGGCCGGCAGCTGGTGGGTGACGATCAAGATCACCGTCGGCGCGCTGGCGCTGGCCTGCGCCGGCGGGGTGCTGATCGCCGCGGTGTTCGCACTGTCGCCGACCACCGAGCGCGCGCTGTTCCCGGTGGCGGTGGTGCTGCAGGTGACGCCGATCGTCGCGGTGGCGCCGCTGATCCTGATCTATGTCGAAAGCACCACCGCGGCGCTGCTGCTGTGCGCCTGGATCGTCGCGTTCTTCCCGATCCTGTCGAACACCGTGATCGGGCTGCGTGCGGCCGATGCCAACCTGCGCGACCTGTTCCGGCTGTACCGCGCCACGCCCTGGCAGCGGCTGCGGCTGCTGCGGCTGCCGGCGGCGCTGCCGTACTTCGTCGCCGGGCTGAAGATCTCGGGCGGCCTGAGCCTGATCGGCGCGGTCACCGCCGAGATGGTGGCCGGCGCCGCCGGTCGCGAAACCGGGCTGGCCTCGCGCATCCTGGAGGCGAGCTTTCGCACCGAGACACCGAAAATGTTCGCCGCGCTGGCGCTGCTGGTGGCCACCGGGGTGGGGATCTTCTGGATCTTCAACGCCCTCTCACGCTGGCTGCTGGGCCCGTGGCATGCTTCGGAGTCGTCGCGCCCGCTCTGACCCTGGACACCGACAAGGACCTCACCATGCGCCCACGCCTCGCCCTGATCGCCACCGCCGCCACCGCTGCACTGTCGGCCACCGCCGCCCAGGCGCAGGACAAGGTGACCTTCGCCACCAACTGGAAGGCCCAGGCCGCGCACGGCGGCTTCTACCAGGCGGTGGCCGACGGCACCTACAGGAAGTACGGCCTCGACGTGACGATCCAGCCCGGCGGCCCGCAGGTCAACAACCGGCCGCTGCTGCCGGCCGGGCGCATCGATTTCCTGATGACCGGCAACCTGCTGCACAGCTTCGACAACGTCAAGAACAAGGTGCCGACGATCGTCGTCGCGGCGATGTTCCAGAAGGACCCGCAGGCCCTGATGGCCCACCCCGGCCAGGGCTACGAGAACTTCGAGAGCCTGAAGAACGCGCCGCTGGCGCTGATCGCCAAGGACGGCCAGTTCAGCTGGTGGCAGTGGCTGAAGGTGACGCACGGCTTCAAGGACGAGGCGCTCAAGCCCTACAACTACAACCTGGGGCCGTTCCTGGCCAACCCGAAGTCGATCCAGCAGGGCTATTCGGTGGCCGAGCCGATCTACGTCGAGAACCAGGGCAAGTTCAAGCCGGTGGTGCACCTGCTGGCCGACCACGGCTTCTCGACCTACAGCACGGTGATCGAGGCCCGCACCGAAACGGTGAAATCGAAACCCGATCTCGTGCAGCGCTTCGTCGATGCCTCGGCGATCGGCTGGGTCAACTACCTGTACGGCGACCGCAAGGCGGCCAACGCGATGATGATCAAGGACAACCCCGAGATGACCGAGGCCGAGATGGAGGCCTCGGTCGCGCTGATGAAGAGCCAGGGCATCGTCGACTCGGGCGAGGCCGCCGCCAAGGGCATCGGCGCGATGAGCGCCGGCCGCATCAAGGACTTCCACGACCAGATGGTCAAGGCCGGTCTGTACAAGCCCGGCGAGGTCGACCTGGCCCAGGTCGCCACCTTCCAGTTCGTCAACAAGGGCGTCGGCCAGGACGTCAAGGCCAGGCTGACCGGCAAGAAGTGACGGCCGGGCTGCCGCCGCGGCAGCCCGGTCCGTCAGAAGTGGTACTGGAAGCGGATCATCGGCGTCTTCGCGAACGCGCCGCCCCCGGCCGGGCCATCGGCGTCGTTGCCGAACTTGTTCTTCCAGTACTGGTATTCGAGGCCGAGCTTCATGCCCTTGGTGCCCCACAGGCGCCCGATGTCGTACATCACCTGCATGTCGATGTTGGTTTCGGCCGCGGTATCGGCCCCGAACTCGTTCTTGCCCTTGTCGGCGATGAAGTTGGCGAAACCCTCGAACGAGAAGCCGGTGTCCTGGCCCAGCGGGATGCCCCAGGCGGCGAAGATCGCGCCGTGGGTGTCGTAGGTGTAGCGCGGCGTGCTGACCTTGGTGAAGGTGTTGTACGGCGCGTTGCTC
>JAEUOY010000094.1 GCA_016790515.1 Burkholderiaceae bacterium
CGCGGCGGCCGCCCGGCGTCACGGTCAGTCGGCGAACCGGCCGCCGGTCTCGGCCTGCGTCACGACCACCGCCGCCGGCGCGAAGCGCTCGCCGTGCCGCGCGGCCAGTTCGCGCGAGCGCGCGACGAAGCGCGTCGCGCCCATCGCGTTGATGAACTGCAGCACGCCGCCGTGGAACGGTGCGAAACCCCAGCCGAGGATCGAGCCGACGTTGGCATCGGCCACCGAGCGCAGCACGCCCTCCTGCCAGCAGCGCGCGGCCTCGTTGGCCTGGGCGAACATCAGGCGGTCGATCAGCTCGCGCTGCGCGGGCTGCTGCGGCGCCAGCGGGAACATCGTCGTCAGTCCCGGCCACAGTGCCTTCTCGCCCGTCCCGCCCGTCCCGCCCGTCCCGCCCTTGCCGTCGGCGGCGGGCCAGTCGTAGAAGCCCTGGCCGACCTTCCTGCCGAGGCGGCCGATCTCGCACATCCGGCGCACCACGGCCAGGCCGGGATGCTCGAACGAGGCCTGGCCGGCGGCCGCCAGGTCCTTCTTCGTCTGCTCGGCCACATGCAGCGCCAGGCTCAGCGAGACCTCGTCCTGCAGCGCCAGCGGCGGCATCGGCATGCCGGCCTGCAGCCCCGCCACCTCGATGCTGCGCGGGTGCACGCCTTCGGCCAGCATCGCCAGGCCTTCCATCACGTAGGTGCCGAACACCCGGCTGGTGTAGAAGCCACGGCTGTCGTTGACGACGATCGGCGTCTTGCCGATCTGCAGCACGTAGTCGAAGCCGCGGGCCAGGGTTTCGTTCGAGGTGTCGCGCCCGACGATGATCTCGACCAGCGGCATCCTGTCGACCGGGCTGAAGAAATGCAGGCCGATGAACCGGGCCGGCCGCGACGAGGCCGCGGCCAGCCCGGTGATCGGCAGCGTGCTGGTGTTCGAGGCGAACACCGCGCGCTCGCCGATCTTCGCTTCGGCCATCTTCGTCACCTCGGCCTTGACCGCGCGGTCCTCGAACACTGCCTCGATCACCAGGTCGCAGCCTGCCAGCGCGTCGTGGCTCGTCGTCGGGGTGATGCGCGCCAGCAGCGCATCGCGCTGTTCGGCGCTGCCGCGGCCTCGCTTCAGCGCCTTGTCCAGCAAATTCTGGCTGTGGGCCTTGCCCTGGTCGGCCGCTGCCTGCGTGGTGTCGAGCAGCACGACCTCGATGCCGGCCTTGGCCGACACGTAGGCGATGCCCGCGCCCATCATCCCGGCGCCCAGGATGCCCAGCTTGCCGACCTTGCCGGCAGGCACGCCCTTCGGCCGCGACGCGCCCTTCTTGATCGCGTTGAGCTGGAACCACAGCGTGTTCAGCAGGTTGCGCGATTCGGGGCTGACAACGCAGGCGGCGAAGTAGCGCGACTCGATCAGCAGCGCGGTGTCGAAATCGACCAGCCCGCCCTCGAACACGCTGCTCATGACGTGGGTGATCGCCGGGTAGTTGTTCCAGCTCTTCGCGGCGGCCATCGCCGGCGCGATCGCCAGCATCTGGGCCACCGCCGGCGAGCGCGAATCACCACCGGGGTAGCGGAACTTCGGCGCATCCCAGGGCTGCTGCGCCTTCGGGTGGGCCCCGCACCAGGCCCGCGCCTGGGCGATCGCCGCCTCGCGGCTGGGCGCCAGCGCATGCACCAGGCCGATCGCCAGGGCCTTGTCGGCCCTGACCTCGCCGCCTTCGCACAGCAGCGGCATCGCGGTCTGCATGCCGACCAGCCGCGGCAGCCGCTGCGTACCGCCGCCGCCGGGCAGCAGGCCCAGCTTGACTTCGGGCGTGCCGAGGCGCGCGCCGTCGACCGCGATGCGGTGGTGGCAGGCCAGCGTCAGCTCGAGCCCGCCGCCGAAGCACATGCCGTGGATCACCGCCACCGCCGGCTTGCCGGATTTCTCGAGCCGGCGCAGCTGGCGCTTCATCACCATCGACAGGTCGAAGGCCTGCTGCGCGCTGGCGATGTCGCGGATGCCTTCGAGGTCGGCGCCGGCCAGGAAGTCCTTCTTGCCCGAGCTCAGCACGAGTCCGAGCACGGCCGGATCGGTCTCGACGCGCTGCACCATCCGCTCGATCGCCGCGCTGGTGATGTCGTTGAGCACGTTCATCGGCCGGCCGGGCAGGTCCAGCGTGGCCAGCAGGATGCCGTCGTCGCCCAGTTCGAATTGGATCGCTTCGATCATGAGGTTCTCCGGCGGCGTCAGACGCGTTCGATCACGGTGGCGATGCCCATGCCGGCACCGACGCACAGCGTGGCGACGCCCAGGCTCCGGCCGCTGCGCTCCAGCTCGTCGAGCAGGGTGCCGAGGACGATGCAGCCGGTAGCGCCCAGCGGGTGGCCCATCGCGATCGCGCCGCCGTTGACGTTGATGCGTTCGGGGGCTATGTCGAGCGCGCGCGCGGCCTTCATCGGCACCACCGCGAAGGCCTCGTTGATCTCCCACAGGTCGATGTCGCCGGCGCGCAGGCCGGCCTTCTTCAGCGCCTTCTCGCAGGCCGGCGCCGGGCCGGTCAGCATGATCGTCGGCTCGCTGCCGATCACCGCCATGCCGCGGATGCGCGCGCGAGGCGTCAGGCCGGCCCTGCGGCCGGCCTCGGCCGAGCCGACCAGCATCAGCGCGGCGCCGTCGACGATGCCCGACGAGTTGCCGGCATGGTGCACATGGTCGATCTTCTCGACCGTCGTGTACTTGCGCAGCGCGGTGCCGTCGAAGCCCATCGCGCCCATCGCCGCGAAGCTGGGCTTCAGCCTGGCCAGCGATTCGACGGTGGTGCCGGGGCGGATCGTCTCGTCCTGCGCCAGCAGCGGCAGCCCGGCGATGTCGGTCACCGGGACGATCGCGCGGTCGAAGCGGCCGGCCGCGCGGGCCGCGGCGGCCAGCTGGTGCGAACGCGCGGCGAAGGCATCGACATCGGCGCGGCCCCAGCCTTCCAGCGTCGCGATCAGGTCGGCGCCGATGCCCTGCGGCGTGAAGCCCAGGGCGGTGTTGACCCGCGGGTCCATCACCCAGGCGCCGCCGTCGCTGCCCATGGGCCAGCGGCTCATCGATTCGACGCCGCCGGCGACGACCAGGTCCTCCATCCCGCTCATCACCTTGGCCGCGGCCAGGTTCACCGCCTCCAGCCCCGAGGCGCAGAAGCGGCTGAGCGTGACGCCGGCCACCGATTCGGCCCAGCCGGCGTCGAGCACCGCGGTGCGCGCGATGTCGGCGCCCTGCTCGCCCACCGGCGTGACGCAGCCGAGCACCAGGTCGTCGACCAGCGCGGTATCGAGCGCGTTGCGCTGCTGCAGTGCCCGCAGCAGCGTGCGCAGCAGCCAGACCGGGCTGGCCTGGTGCAGGCCGCCGTCCTTCTTGCCCTTGCCGCGCGGCGTGCGCAGGTGGTCGTAGATGAAGGCATCGGCCATCGGGATCTCCTGAATGGGGTTCGCTCGCGTTCAGTCGCTGGTCCGGGCCAGCGAGTCGCGCACGGTCTGGTTGATCACCCGCAGCTCGGCCAGCGTGGCGTCGATGTGGGCGCGTTTGCGTTCCAGCTCGGCGATCGCCGCGTCGGTGCGGTCCAGCACGAAGCGCTGCTGCTGCGCCAGGCCTTCGCCGTTCGAGCCGTACAGGTCGAGGAAATGCCTGATCTCGGCCAGCGACGAGCCGATGAACTTGGCGCGCAGGATCAGCGCCAGCCGCGCCCGGTCGCGCCGCGTGTAGACGCGCGTGCCGTTGATGCGGCGCGGCGCCAGCAGGCCCTTGTCCTCGTAGAAGCGCAGCGCCCGCGGCGTGATGCCGAACTCGGCACACAGTTCGGCGATGCCGAACAGCGCGCCGCTGCCGTCGTCGCGGTGCGCGGCCACCGCCTCCCGGGCGGTGGGCACGGCCGCGGCGGCAGAGGCGGCGTCGGCCGGCGTGTCAAGGGGGTGACTTCGAACGCGGTGCACTCGACCGATGCTAGCCAGGCCCGCATGACCCGCCGCCCGGGGCATTCACCTATGCGGCAATCGGTTGACGTTAACGTCACCCTCCGATCCAATCCGCGCCACTGGCAGCACAGCAACCCCCTGGAGATTCGATGAGCACCACCGGCTACCGCAGCGTCTTCCGCCCCGACCTCTTCGCCGGCCAGCGCATCTGGGTCACCGGCGGCGGGTCGGGCATCGGCCGCTGCGTCGCGCACGAGCTGGCCTCGCTGGGCGCCGAGCTGGTGATCAGCGGCCGCAAGGCCGAGAAGCTCGAGGCGGTGGCCGCCGAGATCGCCGAGGACGGCGGCAAGGCGAGCTGGCAGGCCTTCGAC
This sequence comes from Burkholderiaceae bacterium, assembly GCA_016790515.1. GTDB lineage: Bacteria > Pseudomonadota > Gammaproteobacteria > Burkholderiales > Burkholderiaceae_C > Pseudaquabacterium. Next base: position 4,292 of record JAEUOY010000094.1, read on the forward strand.
ATCCGCGACGAGGACGCGGTCAAGGCCAACGTGGCAGAGGCGCTGAAGGCCGGGCCGATCACCGGGCTGGTCAACAACGCCGGCGGCCAGTTCCCGTCGCCGCTGGCGCTGATCAGCAAGAAGGGCTTCGACGCGGTGGTCGCCAACAACCTGACCGGCGGCTTCCTGATGATGCGCGAGCTGTTCACCCAGTGCATGCAGCAGCATGGCGGCGCGATCGTCAACATGACGGCCGACTTCAGGAACGGCATGCCGACGATGGGCCACTCGGGCGCCGCCCGCGCCGGCATGAGCAACCTGACCCAGACCGCCGCCTACGAATGGGCCCATGCCGGCGTGCGCGTCAACGCGGTGGCGCCGGGCTGGATCGCCAGCAGCGGCATGGACAGCTACGGCGAGGCGATGGCGGCCCACATCCGCGGCCTGAAGAAGCATGTGCCGCTGCGCCGCATGGCCGAGGAGGCCGAGGTCAGCGCGGTGATCTGCTTCCTGCTGTCGCCCGGCGCCGCCTTCGTCACCGGCATCACGGTGCAGATCGACGGTGGCGCCTCGCTCGGCCAGGCCGCCTTCGCGACCGCCGACCACGACCGCAGCCGGCCGTTCGAGGGTTTCCATCGCGCGGTCAAGCCCAGGGCGCTGAGTTGACCTGCATCAGACCGCGGCCGCGCGCGGCGCCCAGGCACACCTGAAGCCCCCTAGTTTCGCTGGCGAGGGGGCTTTCCATCGCGGCACCGTCGGGCTTCAATGACCGGCAGAGCCCGTGAGTCCGGCGCGCCGCGCGCCGGGCATCGGCGCTCGCCACCCGAGACTGCGCGATGGCCGAGACCCTGCTGACACGTGAACACGATGGCCAGACCGTCATCGCCCCGGTCGGCAGCACGCTGGTGCTGGTGCTCGATGAATCCCCCACCACCGGGCATGTCTGGGTCGACCGCAGCGAAGGCGGCGGCCTGACCGCCGCCGGCGACGAGTTCAGCCCGGCCCGCGCCGGCGTCGCCGGCGCCGGCGGCGAGCACCGCTTCCGCTGGCGCGTGCTGCAGCCCGGCATCCACCGGCTGCAGCTGGCCTTGGTCCAGCCCTGGGCGGGCGGCGCGCCGCCGGCAGACCGCTACACGGTGACGGTCCACGCGGTCGCCACCTGAACCCGCACCAGCGCCGACGCGGCCAGAAAGGAGGCCCCCGACCCGCCCCGAGACCCCAGCCCACCCGATCATCACGCGCTGCCACCGGGTCCGCCGGGCTGTCAGGCCCTGCGCCGGCCGGCCGACCCAATCATCAGAGAGGAGTAGAGCATGTCCGATTCCCATTCGACGCCCAGCATGGGCTGGATGCCCGATCTGCCCAGCATCAAGGACTTCGACACCGCCAGCGACGAAGTCAAGCCGCATCTGGCCAGGCTCAAGGTGACCGGGACCAAGGCCTCACCGGCCAAGCTGGCCACCAGCGCCGACCTGCGGGCCTGGTGCTCGCCGATCGAGAACCAGGGCAGCCTGGGCTCCTGCACCGCGAATGCCGGCGTCGGGATGATGGAGTACTTCCAGCGCCGTGCCTACGGCAAGCACATCAACGGCTCGCGGCTGTTCCTCTACAAGACCACCCGCAACCTGCTGAAGTGGACCGGCGACACCGGCGCCTACCTGCGCACCACGCTGCAGTCGCTGGCGCTGTTCGGCGTGCCGCCCGAGGACTACTGGCCCTACGTGGTGGCCGACTTCGAGAAGGAACCGACGGCCTTCCTGTACTCGTTCGCCAGCAACTACCAGGCGATGAAGTACTACCGGCTCGACCCCTCGGGCACCACCAGGGCAGCGCTGCTGGCCGCCATCAAGGCCAACCTGGCAGCCGGGCTGCCCTCGATCTTCGGCTTCACGGTCTACAACTCCTACACCCAGGCCAGCGTGGCCAACAAGGGCGCGATCCCGTTCCCGGTCGCCACCGACAAGGTGGTGGGCGGCCATGCGGTGATGGCGGTGGGCTACGACGACACGATCAAGATCAAGCACAGCGCCTCGGCGACGGCCACCACCGGCGCGATCCTGATCCGCAACTCCTGGGGTACCGGCTGGGGCGACGCCGGCTACGGCTGGCTGCCGTACGACTACGTCCTCAAGGGCCAGGCGGTGGACTGGTGGTCGATGATCCAGGCCGAATGGGTCGACACCGGTCAGTTCGGCTGATCGGCGCTGCCGGCGACCTGGGCGATGTCGTCGGCCAGCCGCGGCAGCAGCGCCAGCGGCAGGTCGTGGCCCATGCCGGGCACCAGGTCGAGCGTGGCACCGGCGATCTTGGCGGCCAGGTCGGGCGCCGCCGCCGGCGGCACCAGCGGGTCGTCGGCGCCGTGCACCACCCGGGTGGGTGCACGGATCTTCGACAGCATCGGCGAGCGGTCGCCGTCGGCGGCGATCGCGATCAGCTGGCGCGCCGTGCCCGCCGGCCGCCAGGCACGGCGCACCGCGGCTTCCAGCCGTTCACGCTGGCGTGCCGGATCGGCCGGGTAGCCCGGGCTGCCGATCACCCGCAGCAGCGCCTCGAGGTGGGCCACCACGTCGGCCACCGCCGCGCTGCGCGGCCGTGACATCAGCGCCTGGCGCGTGCGCAGCGCCGGTTGCGGCAGGTGGCGAGCACCGCTGGTGGTCATGATCAGCGTCAGGCTGCGCACCCGGGTCGGGTGGCGGGCGGCCATGTGCTGGGCGATCATGCCGCCCATCGACGCGCCCACCACGTGCGCGCTGCGGATGCCCAGCGCGTCGAGCACGCCGATCGCATCGTCGGCCATGTCGCGCAGCTGGTAGGGCGCCGGCACCGGCAGGCGCAGCGTGTAGCGCAGCATCGCGCCCACCATGCGCGGCGGCCCGAGCTGGTCGAAGCCCTGGCTCAGGCCGATGTCGCGGTTGTCGAAGCGGACCACGCGGAAGCCGCGCGAGACCAGGTCGGCGACCAGTTCCTCGGGCCAGGCGACGTACTGCATGCCCAGGCCCATCACCAGCAGCAGCGGCTGGCCTCCGGGCGGGCCCTGCACGTCGACCTCGATCTCGATGCCGTTGGCGGTGATCTTCATGGGGCACAGGGGATGTCGTCGATGCGCCATCGTATGCCAGCGGGCCGATCCATCGGCCAGGCCGCCCACCTAGCGCCGCGCGCCGCGATCGGTGGCCTTCGATGTGACCGCCGGCGCAGGCTCGGACGCCGGCTTCCTGCGGCTGGGTGCCGCCGGCGCGGTCACCGCGGCCACCGCCTGCTTCACCGCGCCGCTCACCGCGCCCTTCACCACCCCGCCGACCATGCTGCCGACCGCGCTGCCCACCGCGCTGCCCACCGCATCGGTGACCTGCCCCAGCCCGCCCAGCAGCCGGCGCCGGGCATGGCCGACGACCTCGCGGCCGGTGTCGGCCAGGCTGGGCGGCGCGGCCGTCTCGTCGTCCATCAGGCACAGGTCGTCGAAGGCCACGCGCAGCGCGTCGGCCAGCAGGCGCACGTCGGGCATCGCCGCGGCGTCGGCCATCAGGCCGAAGTCCATCTGCTGGTCGTAGCTCTGCACCGTGATGTTCAGCGCCATGCCATGGACGACGATCGAGGTCGGGTAGTTGGCGACCATCCGCGCGCCGGCCATGTACAGCGGGACCGGCGGGCCCGGCACGTTGCTGATCACCAGGTTGGCCACCAGCGGCATGCGGTCGGCCGCGCGCACCTTGCCGTACAGCGCGGTCAGCGCCTCCATCAGCCAGGGCACGCCGATCGACGGAAAGTCGGTCGGCATCACGCTCTTCAGCCCGCCCATCGTCGCCTTCATCGAGGCGCTGGCGGCCTTGATGTGGTCCAGCCGCTTGCGCAGGTCGGCCAGCTGGGTGCCCAGGCTGACCAGCGTCATCGAGGCCTGGTTGTCCGAGGTGGTGTCGCCCTTGGCGCGCAGCGAGATCGGCACCGCCGCCACCAGGCTCTTGCGCGGCACGCCGCCGTGCTGACCCAGCCAGCGCCGCAGGGCGGTGGCGCACAGCAGCAGCACGATGTCGTTGAGCTTGCACTCGTTGAGCTGGGCGCTGGCCTTCAGCCGGTCCAGCGGCAGGCTCAAGGCGGCAAAGGCGCGGCCGGCGGTGATGCTGGTGTTCAGCGGTGTGCGCGGCGCCAGCGTCAGGTTCGACGCCGCCTTGCCCTTGCCGCGCAGCAGCTCGCTGCGCTGCAGCGCCTGGCCCGCCGCGCCGGCCAGCGCGCCGACGGTGGTGGGCAGCTGCTTGACGATCTTGACGACCTGCTGCGCCTCGCTGGCGATCGCGCCGCGCAGCATTTCCGACCAGCCCAGCTCGAACACCCGGCCGCGCCGGCTGGGCCTGAGCGGCATCGTGCGGCCTTCGGGCTGCAGGTCCATCAGCACCTGGGCCAGCGCGACCGCAGCCTGGCCATCGACCGCGGCGTGGTGCAGCTGGGTGTACAGGCCGACCCGGCGGCAGCCGTTGGGCGCCGGCGCCAGGCCTTCGAGCACGTGCATCTTCCACAGTGGCCGGCTGCGGTCGAGCAGCACCGGGTGCAGCTGCGACACGAGGGCCTCGAGCGCGGCCATGCCGTCGCCCAGGCCAGCCGAAGGCGGCAGCCTGATCTCGACGATGTGCTGCCGCAGGTCGGGAGACGCATCGACCCAGGCCGGGTTGGCCAGGTTCAGCGGCATCCACCACAGCCGGCGGCGCAGCGCCGGCGCGAACGGCAGCCGCGAGGCGACATGCTCGCGCAGCCGGGTGACGAACTTGCCGCGCGTGCCCGGTGCCATCTCGAAGACATGCAGTGCGCCGACATGCATCGGCATCTCGGGTGTCTCGAGGTGGAGGAAGATGGCGTCGAGGCCGGAGAGCTGTTGCATGCGTCCGATGCTAGGCCGCGCCGGCGCCAGGCCATTCGGGTGTTCTCCCTAGGCGCGCCACGGCCGGTTTGCGAACCGATCAGGCCCTGGGTCGAAGGCGGTGCCAGGCTGCCAGCACCTGGCCGGCCGACAGGTCGGCCACCTTGGCGCCCGGCGTAGGCTCGCGCGGCCCCAGCGGCACGACCTCGGCGTGCGGCGCGCGCGGCAACCAGCGGCCCCAGCCGAACTGGCCGTACAGCACCACCAACGGGCAATCCATCGCCGCGGCCACATGCGCGGGGCCGGTGTCCACCGACACCATGCTGTGGGCCAGCGCCGCCACCCCCACCAGCCGGGGCAGGCTCAGGTCCAGCGACGCGGCGTTGACCACCCGCGTTCCGGCCGGCGCGGCGCCCGCCGCATCGACGATTTCCTGC
>JAEUOY010000005.1 GCA_016790515.1 Burkholderiaceae bacterium
AGGGCGGGCCGAATCCAGACAAGGCAACGGCCCAGGCGCCAGTTCCAAGCCATCCAGGCAGGCATCGGCTGCCCACCCAGGGCTGAGTCGGGCTTTCCAGGCTTTTCACAGACCAGACCGTTTGAAATTCCTATGCGCGCCGGACCACGGCGCTGGTCAACGCCATTGCCGGCCTCGACGACTTCGAACTGATCACCTTCCTTGTCATCCAGGAGGGCGGATGACCGGTTCCGCAGCACGCCCTGCGTCGCACCCCGCCTTCGTGCGCTACCCGCCGCAGGCGGCGTTTGGCCGCACGCTGCCCAAGAGCAAGCTCTACGCGCACAGCCATGCGGGCACGCGGTTGAAGAACCTGTTCGTGCAGCAGGTGGAGCAGATCGTCTGGCAGTTCAAGCTGGCACCCGAGACCATCAATCTGCCGGCGCGGCCGGCGGTGCCCGAGATCCAGGTGTTCGGGATCCAGCTGAAGACGCCAGAACTGGGCTTCGACGTGCTGCGCGCTATCGACCAGGCGGTGCAGTTTCCGGTCATCTTCGAGCTGGCGCATGCGGGCCGCTCGCAGGTCGTGGCTTGCCACAAACGCCCGAGTGAAGCCGATGCCAGCCGGTGGGTGCTGAGCGACTACTTTGCCAGTGGCTGGCTGGCCGACCATGCCGAGCGCGGCGCGATGCCCGTGGCGCTGCATCTGGGCGGTCTGTACGAGCAGTTGCTGCGCGCCTTGCTCCCGCTGCCCGCCAGGCCGCACGAGGCCTTGGCCGAACACGTCGCGAGGCTGGATGCGCTGGCGGCCAAGCAGCGCGAGGCCGACAAGACGGCCGCGAAGCTGGAGAGGGAAAGACAGTTCAACCGCAAGGTGGCGATCAATGCCGACCTGCGCCGGCTGCAGACTGAGCTGGAGGCCCTGCGCCGCTGAGCCGTTACGCTCGGCGGCAGCTACCTAGAAGACCATGGACAAACTGAAGATGCATTCCCCCTATGCGCCGGGGCTTCACCCGCACCATGGTGCCATCAGCGCGCCACCAGCACCACCAGCGAGCGCCCGTTGACGCCGTAGCCGGCGTTTTCGCCCCCGACGCAGGTGCCGGCCGCCAGGTCGACCTGGCCCGCGCCCTCGGCCCAGGCCGCGGTGTCGGTCACGCGGCACCAGGTGCTGCGGCCCGGGCCGGTCCAGGGCAGCGTGAAGTTGCGGAAGCCGGGTTCGGCGTTGTAGAGCACCAGGATCACGTCGCCGCCGTATTCGCTGCCGTCGTAGCGCCAGGCCAGCGTGCGGTTCTGGCCCTGGGCATCGGGCGCCCAGGAGGTGGCGTTCCACCAGCTGCCGTCGGGCGAGTTGGTGCGGTAGCTCTTGTCGGCGCCGAACCAGTCCAGCTGCGCCATGAAGTTGCCGTTGCCGTCGCTGCCCTGGTAGAACTGGTCGGGCCGCAGCGCCGGCTGCGCCTTGCGGAAGGCGATCATTCGCTGCACGAAGGTGCGGAAGTTCTGCTGCTCGGTCGACAGCGACCAGTTGAGCCAGTTGCCCGCCGAATCGACGTTGTACGGGTTGTTGTTGCAGTTCAGCGCGCGCAGGAACTCGTCGCCGGCGTTGAAGATGGGCACGCCGGCCGACAGCATCAGCAGCGCCATGCCGGTGCGCGCCTGCTGGCGCTGCAGCACCGGGTCGGCCAGGTTGTCCCACTGGTCCTCGTCGGCCGTGCCGCCGTCGGACGGGCCCAGCGGCCAGGGCTGCGTCACGTTCTGGCCGTTGCAGCTGTACAGGTCCTTCAGCGTGAAGCCGTCGTGCACGTTGAGGAAGTTGACCGAGTACCAGGGCCGGCCGCGGCCGTCGCCGGCATCGCCGTAGAGGTCGGACGATCCGGCGATGCGGCTGGCGATGCGGCCGCGGGTGGCGTCGAAGTCCTTCACGCCGTACTTGTTCTGGGCGCGGCGGATGGTGTCGCGCCAGCCGCCGTTCCACTCGCTGAAGCCGGGCGGCATCTGGCCCAGCTGGTAGCCCTGGCCGCCGGGGGCCAGGCCCCAGGGTTCGCCGGACAGGAAGACCCCGGGGAAGGCCGCGGCCACGCGCGCGAAGGCGGTGTCGGGGTTCAGGCGGTCGAAGTAGAAGCGCTGCGGGTCGTTGGGATTGGTGTCGTTGTCGTAGGTGTTGACCAGCGCGATGCCCAGGTCGAAGCGGAAGCCGTCGATGCCGAAGGCCTGGCGGTAGTAGCGCAGCGAATCCAGGATCAGCGTCTGCACGCGCGGCAGCCGGGTGTTCAGCGTGTTGCCGGTGCCGGTGATGTCGTAGTAGTAGGCCCGGTCGGTGGCGGTGCCGGGGCTGCGCGTCAGCAGGTAGTAGCTGGCGTTGTCCAGGCCGCGCATCGAGAACAGGCTGGCCTTGGACGGGTCGCTGCCGCTCCAGGTGCCGCCTTCGGCCGTGTGGTTGTAGACCACGTCGGCCACCACCTTGATGCCGGCGTCGTGGAAGGCCTTGACCATGGCCGCGAATTCGCGCGTCGGGCCGCCGGGCCGCTTGTCGCAGGCGTAGCGGCGGTCGGGCGCGAAGTAGCTGATGGTCATGTAGCCCCAGTAGTTGTCGCCCCGGGTGCTGGTGGACGAGCGCTGCGTGGGCGCATGGTCCAGGTCGTTGGCCTCGTTGTCGGTCTCGTGCACCGGCATGAACTCGATGGCATTGATGCCCAGCGACAGCAGCTGCGGGATCTTGGCCACCGCACCGGCATAGGTGCCGCGGCAGGCGCCGACCGAGGCGTCGCCGGCGGTCAGGCCGCGCACATGGGCCTCGTAGACGATGTCGTCCTTGACCGGGCGGGCCGGCGCGGTGCCGGTGTCCAGCGCCGCGAAGCCGGCGCCGAAGGGCATCGCGACCAGGCCCTTGGGCGCGACCGGGCCGCTGTCGCGCTGGCGGTCGCCGGTGCCCGAGGCATAGACCGTCGCGTCGGTGTTGGCCGGCGAGACCGCGCCGCTCAGGTAGTCGTGGCTGGTCTCCAGCGCATAGGGGTCCAGCAGCAGCTTGTTGGGGTTGAAGCGGTGGCCCTGGGTGTCGACGTCGGTGATGAAGCCGGTGCTGGAGCCGGGTGTCCAGCCGGCCGCCCAGGGCCAGTTCGGGCCCCAGGCGCGGTAGCCGTAGTGGATGTCGGTGAAGGGCTTGGCCGGGTGGGTGGGGTCGATGTCGAAGCCCAGGTTGCGCAGCGTGGCCACCGGCACGCTGACCTGCCACAGCTCCGAGCCGGCCGGCCGCGCCATCACGTAGCGCGCCACGTGGGCCGCGCCGGTGGCCTGGCGGTACAGGTAGACCTCCATGCGCGTGGCGTGCTTGGAGAACACGCGGAAGCTGACCGCGGTGCCGGCGGCGTTGAGCTGGCCGCCGAGCTGGTCGGCGCCGCCCGGCGTGACCGTGGCCGCCCCGGCGGCGCCCGCCAGGGCGACCAGCAGCAGCGCGAGAAGGCGGGAGAACAAGGTGATCATGGCAGGCCCCGGGAGTGACAAGCGGCGCGTAGTCTAGTTACACGATCTGCGGCAACGATCGGTAGTTTTACTGACAATCCCTGGTCATCGCTGGTCTACGATGCTCATCGCATCAAGTACTTTGACTACATCATGACTACGACGCCGCGCCGCCTCCTGATCCCGCTGCTGCTGTGCGCCGCCGGCAGTGCCGGGGCCGCCCCGGTGATCGGTGCGCTCGAAGGCAGCGGGGCGGCGCAGTCGGCCTTCACGGCCGAGGGCTACGACCGGCTGGACACCGAGGCGGTGCTGGACCTGTATGCCGATGCGCTCGCAGCGCTGCCCGGCGCCGGCGCGGTGGCGCTGGCCGCCACCGGCACCGAGGTGACGCTGCGCTACCTGGGCACCTCGGCGGCCCACGCCGGCACGCTGCGCTGGGCCGGCCTGGGCGACCTGTTCTCCACCCGCGACGGGCTGTCGGCGGCCGATGCCATGCTGGACTTCTCCAACGTCATCGGCAGCATCGGCCTGCAGCGCACGGTCGGCGGCCTGGCCCTCGGCGACGCGCTGGACCTCGCCTTCGACACCGAGGCCTTCGACGGGACGGCGCTGGGCCTGGCCGGCCACGCCGGCGGCAGCGCGGGCCCGGCCCATGCGGTGGACCTGGGCGGCGGCCGCTGGCTGCTGGGCTTCGAGAGCTGGGGCGCGCAGGACTTCAGCGACGCGCTGCTGCTGGTGGAGGGCGTGGCCCAGGCCACCGCCGCCGTGCCGCTGCCCGGCAGCCTGCCGCTGACGCTGGCCGGCCTGACGCTGCTGGCCGGCGTGCGGCGCCGTCAGTCCACGCCGACCGGCACGCGCGCGGCCAGCGCGCACATCAGCTCGTAAGCGATCGTCCCGGCGGCGCGCGCCACCTCGTCGATCGGCAGCACCGCGCCCGTGCCGGCGCGGCCCCAGAGCGTGACCTCGCTGCCCGGGCCGGCTTCGGGCAGGGCCGTCAGGTCCACCGCCAGCATGTCCATCGAGACCCGGCCCACCGTGGTGCTGCGCCGGCCGTCCACCAGCACCGGCGTGCCGGTGCCGGCGTGGCGCGGGTAGCCGTCGGCATAGCCGCAGGCGACGATGCCGATGCGCATGGGCGCCGTGGCCGTGAAGCTGCTGCCATAGCCCACCGTGTCGCCCGGCTGCAGCGCCTGCACCGCCAGCACGCGGGCGCGCAGCGACATCGCCGGCTGCAGGCCCCAGTGCGCGGCGTCGTGCTCGGGGTGGTCGGGCGCGCTGCCGTAGCTCAGGATGCCGGCGCGCACCCAGTCGGCGGCCACTGCGGCATGGCGCAGCGTCGCGGCGCTGTTGGCCAGGCTGCGCTCGCCCGGCAGGTCGCGCGTGGCCTCGTCGAAGGTGCGCACCTGGTGCGCGATGCCGCGCGGGCCGTCGGCATCGGAGAAGTGCGTCATCAGCGTGATCTCGTCGACCTGCGGCAGCGCATTCAGCCGGGTCCAGGCGGCGCGGTAGGCCTCGGGCCGGAAGCCCAGGCGGTTCATGCCGCTGTTCATCTTCAGGAAGACACGGTGCGGCTGCTGGGTCTTGTGCGCCGCCAGCCAGTCGATCTGCTCGGCGCAGTGCACCGCGTGCCACAGGCCCAGGCGCGAGCACAGCTCCAGGTCGCGCGGCTCGAAGCAGCCCTCCAGCAGCAGGATGGGGCCACGCCAGCCCAGCGCGCGCACGCGTTCGGCCTCAGCCAGGTCCAGCAGCGCAAAGCTGCTGCTGTTGCTTGTGTCGTTGATCGCATTCAGCACGGCGTTCTGGCGGATCAGGTCGGCCGCTGTCGCTGCCGCGGTCGCGATGCTGTTCTTCAGGTAGGCCTGCTGGATCTGCCCGGCGATGGCGGCATTGGCGGCCGCAGCC
>JAEUOY010000070.1 GCA_016790515.1 Burkholderiaceae bacterium
GCCGCGTCGCGCACCGGCCAGGCCACCTCGATGCGGCGGAACATGTTGCGGCTCATCCAGTCGGCGCTCGACAGGTCCACCACCTCGTCGTCCTCGGCGTCGCCCCAGCAGAAGTACAACACACGCGAATGTTCGAGGAAACGGCCGACCACCGAGCGCACGCGGATCCGGTCGGTCACCCCGGGCAGCCCCGGCGGCAGCATGCAGGCGCCGCGCACGATCAGGTCGATCGAGGCCCCGGCCTGGCCGGCCTGCACCAGCGCCTCGATCAGCGCCGCGTCGGTCAGCGACTTGACCTTGACGACGATGCGGGCCCGGCGGCCGTCGCGCGCCGCCTGCGCCACCTGGCCCACCCGCTGCATCAGCCGCCGGTGCAGCGTGAACGGCGCCTGCAGCAGTGCGCGCAGCGGCCGGGTCTTGCCCAGGCTCGCGAGCTGCTGGAACACCGCATCGGCGTCCGCCGTCAGCTCGGCATCGGCGGTGAGCATGCCCAGGTCGGTGTACAGGCGCGCGGTCTTCGGGTTGTAGTTGCCGGTCGACAGATGGGCGTAACGGCTCAGCCGGCGCCCGCCCGGGCCGTCCTCGCGGCGGGTGATCAGCAGCAGCTTGGCATGGGTCTTCAGCCCGACGATGCCGTACACCACCTGGGCGCCGACGGCCTCCAGCCGCTCGGCCCAGTTGATGTTGGCCTCCTCGTCGAAGCGGGCCTTCAGCTCGACCACCGCGGTGACGTCCTTGCCGCGGCGGGCAGCCTCGAGCAGCAGCTCCATCAGCACCGATTGGCTGCCGGTGCGGTAGATCGTCAGCTTGATCACCAGCACCGCCGGGTCCAGCACCGCCTCGCGCAGGAACTCGACCACCGGTTCGAAGCTCTGGAACGGGTGGTGCAGCAGCACGTCGCCCTGGCGCAGCCGCGCCAGGATCGATTGCCCGCGCGGCAGCGCGTCTTCCGGCCAGCTCGCCGCCAGCGGCGTGAAGCGCAGCGCCGGCGCGTCGGCCTGGTCGATCAGCTGGGTCAGCCGCACCAGGTTGACCGGGCCGTTGACGCGGTACAGCGCCGCCTCGGGCAGGCCGAACTGGCCGAGCAGGAAGCGCCACAGCGGCTCGGGGCAGCTGGCCACCACCTCGAGCCGGATCGCCTCGCCGAAGTGGCGGGTTGTCAGCCCGGCGCGCAGCGCCTGGCGCAGGTTGGCGACGTCCTCGTCGTCGACCTCGAGGTCGGAATCGCGGGTGACGCGGAACTGCGAGAACGACTCGACCGGCCGGCCGCCGAACAGGTCCTGCAGGTGGGCGCGGATCACGCTGGTCAGCAGCACGAAGGCCTGGGTGCCGCTGGCGCAGACCGACGGCGGCAGCTGGATCACCCGCGGCAGCGCGCGCGGCACCTTGACGATGGCGATCGAGTTCTCGCGGCCGAAGGCATCGTGGCCGCCGAGCTTGACGATGAAGTTCAGCGTCTTGTTGGCGACCATCGGGAACGGGTGCGCCGGATCCAGCCCCACCGGCAGCAGCAGCGGCTGCACCTCGCGCCTGAAGTAGCGCGCCACCCAGTCGCGCTGCGCCTCGTTGCGCTCGGCGTGGTTGATCACGACGATGCCGCGGCGCTGCAGGGCCGGCATCACCTCGTCGTTGAACACCGCGTACATCGCGTCGATCAGCGCATGGGCCTCGGCCGCCACCTCGCGGATGTCGTCGCGCTGCGGGTCGTCCTCGGCGGTGGCCTCGCGCATCGCGCTGATCGCGTCGGCAAAGCGGACCTCGAAGAACTCGTCCATGTTCGACGACAGGATCGTGATGTAGCGCAGCCGCTCGAGCACCGGCACGTCGGCACGGCGGGCCTGCGCCAGCACGCGGTGGTTGAACTCGAGGATCGCGCGCTCGCGGTTGAGCAGCGGCGTCAGGCCGCTCGGCAGCAGGGAGGCGTCGGTCATCGGCGACAGTCTATGAACATCGGGCGACAGTTCGATGACAGCGCTCGGCAGGGGTTCCAGGGTCAATGCGCCTGTTCCCAGTTCGGTCCGACCCCCACTTCGGCCAGCAGCGGCACGCTCAGCTGCGCCACGCCGGCCATCAGCGCCGGCACCTGCTCGCGCACCCAGGGCAACTCGTCGTCGGGCACCTCGAACACCAGCTCGTCGTGGACCTGCATCACCATCGCCGTTCGCCTGGCCGACGCATCGAGCGCAGCCTGCACGGCGATCATCGCCAGCTTGATCAGGTCGGCCGCGGTGCCCTGCATCGGCGCGTTGATCGCCTGGCGCTCGGCGCCCGAGCGCCTCGGGCCGTTGCCGCCGCGGATCTCGGGCAGCTCGATGCGGCGGCCGAACAGCGTCTCGACGTAGCCCTTCGCGGCCGCGCCGGCCTTGGTCTCGTCCATGTAGCGCTTGACGCCGGCAAAGCGCGCGAAATAGCGGTCGATGAAGTCGCGCGCGACCTTCTGGTCGATGCCCAGCGCCTGCGCCAGGCCGAACGCGCCCATGCCGTAGATCAGGCCGAAGTTGATGGTCTTGGCGTAGCGCCGCTGCTCGGACGTCACCGCGTCCGGCGTGGTGTTGAAGACTTCGGCGGCGGTGGCCTTGTGCACGTCCAGGCCCTCGGCGAAGGCCCGCGTCAGGCCCGGGTCGCCGCTGATGTGGGCCATGATGCGCAGCTCGATCTGGCTGTAGTCGGCCGAGACGATGACATGGCCGGGCGGCGCGATGAAGGCCTCGCGCACGCGCCGGCCCTCGGCGGTGCGGATCGGGATGTTCTGCAGGTTCGGGTCGTTGCTGCTGAGCCGCCCGGTCACCGCCACCGCCTGCGCGTAGTTGGTGTGCACCCGCCCGGTGGCCGGGTTGACCATCTGCGGCAGCTTGTCGGTGTAGGTGCCCTTCAGCTTGGCCAGGCCGCGGTACTCGAGGATGCGCGCCGGCAGCGGGTAGTCGGCGGCCAGCTCCTGCAGCACGTCCTCGTCGGTGCTGGGGGCACCCGAGGCGGTCTTCTTCTTCACCGGCAGCCCCAGCCGGCCGAACAGCATCTCGCCGATCTGCTTGGGCGAGCCCAGGTTGAACGGCTGGCCGGCGATCTCGTAGGCCTGCTGCTCCAGCTGCACCATGCGCTCGGCCAGTTCCCGGCTCTGCTGCGCCAGCAGGTTCGGATCGATCAGCACGCCGTGGCGCTCGATGCGCTGCAGCAGCGCCGCGACCGGCATCTCGATGTCGCGGTAGACATGCAGCAGGCCGGGTTCGGCGGCAATCCTGGGAAACAGCGTCAGGTGCACCTGCAGCGTCATCTCGCTGTCCTCGCCGCTGTACTGCGTCGCGCGTTCGAGGTCGACCTGGCTGAACGGGATCTGGCTGGCGCCCTTGCCGCACAAGTCCTCGTAGCTCAGGCCCTGGCGGCCGAGGTGGCGCTCGGCCAGCTTCTCCAGGCCGTGGCCGAGGTGGGCCTCGAAGACATAGCTCTCCAGCAGCGTGTCGTGCTGCCAGCCGTGCACCGCGATGCCGTGGTTGGCCAGCACATGCGTGTCGTACTTGATGTTCTGGCCGACCTTGGGCGCGCCGGCGTCCTCCAGCCAGGGCCGCAGCAGCCCCAGCACCTCGTCCAGCGGCAGCTGGTCGGGCGCGCCGGGGTAGTCGTGGCGCAGCGGCACGTAGGCCGCCTCGCCCGGCTGCACCGCGAAGCTCAAGCCGACGATCCGCGCGCGCATCGGGTCGAGCGAATCGGTCTCGGTGTCCAGCGCGGCCAGCGGCGCGGCGCGCAGCCGCTCGATCCAGGCCATCAGCCGATCGCGGTCGAGCACCGTCTCGTAGCGGCGGGCCAGCGTGCCGGGGTCCACGGGCACCGGAGCGTTGCCAGGGACTGCCGCCGCGGGCTCGGCCGGTGCGCCGACGCCGAGTTCGGCCTCGAGCTCCTTGCGCCAGCTGCGAAAGCCGTAGCGCTGAAAGAAGTCGAGCAGGCCTTCGCGGTCGACCGGCCGCAGCGCCAGGCCCTCGACGCCGGGCCAGCCGGCCAGGTGGGCGCCGAGGTCGCAGTCGGTGACGACGGTGATCAGCCGGCGGCCTTGCGGCAGCCAGTCCAGCGCCTTGCGCAGGTTCTCGCCGACCGCGCCCTTGATGCTGCCCGCAGCGGCGATCACGCCGTCGAGCGAGCCGTATTCGGCAAGCCACTTCGCGGCGGTCTTCGGCCCCACCTTCTCGACGCCGGGCACGTTGTCGACGGTGTCGCCGACCAGCGTCAGGTAGTCGATGATGCGATCGGGCGGCACGCCGAACTTGGCCTTCACGCCCTCGACGTCGAGCCGCTCGTTGCTCATCGTGTTGATCAGCGTGACCTGCCCGGTGACCAGCTGGGCGAGGTCCTTGTCGCCGGTCGAGATGATCACCCGGTGGCCGGCCGCCGCGCCCACCCGCGCCAGCGTGCCGATCGCGTCGTCGGCCTCGATGCCGGGCACCTCCAGCACCGGCCAGCCGAGCAGGCGCACCACTTCGTGGATCGGCGGGATCTGGGTCCGCAGGTCGTCGGGCATCGGCGCGCGCTGGGCCTTGTAGGGGGCGTACCAGGCATCGCGGAAGGTCGGGCCGGAGGCATCGAAGACGCACGCCGCATGCCCGCCGGGGCCGCTGCCGATCACCTGCTCGCGCAGCCGCTTCATCATCGCGACGAAGCCGTGGATCGCGCCGGTGGGAAAACCGTCGGGCCCGCGCAGGTCGGGCATCGCGTGGTAGGCGCGGTACAGGTAGCTGGAGCCGTCGACCAGCAGCAGCGTGGGCCGCTCGGCGGCGGTGTCGTGGGTCGGCGGGGGGGTGTTGCTCATGCGCCGATTGTCGGGGTGGCCGAAGGCGCCGCGCTCGCCGGGGCCGCCCGCGGGCTCCTAGAATCGCCCCATGAAAACCCTGTTGCTGCCGGCCGCGACCGTCCTGCTGGTGGGCTGTGCCGGGCTGCCGGGCCACCAGTCCGCCGAGCCGAACGTGCAGCACATCGTGGCCGAGGACGACAAGGTCCGCGTCGAGGAACTCCGGGTGCGCGGCCAGACCCAGCGCATCACCGTCAACCCCAAGGTCGAGGGCGCGAAGTCCTACGAGATCCACACCCGGCCGGGCGGCAGCGACCCGTCCAAGGGCCGCGAGGGCGTCGGCCAGAGCCTTTGGCAGCTCTTCAGCTTCTGACCCGCGGCCCGCACCCGAGCCCGCCCGGACGATGGCCGTCTTCACCGAAGTCCTGCCCGACGAGGCCGGCGCGCTCACCGAGCGCCTGGGCGCCGGCGCCCTGCTGCGGCTGCAGGGCATCGCCGCCGGCATCGAGAACACCAATTACTTCGTCAGCACCAGCGGCGGCGAGTGGGTGCTGACGCTGTTCGAGCGCCTCGATCCGGCCCAGCTGCCGTTCTACCTGGGCCTGATGCGGCACCTGGCCCGGCGCGGCCTGCCGGTGCCCGAGCCGCGCGCCGATGCCGCAGGCCGGATCCTGCACCAGGTGGCCGGCAGGCCGGCGGCGCTGGTCACCCGCCTGCCCGGCCACCACCAGCTGGCGCCCGACCTGCACCACTGCGCCCAGCTCGGCCATCTGCTGGCGCAGATGCATCTGGCGGTGGCCGATTTCGCGCTGCAGCAGCCCAACCTGCGGGGCCTGGCCTGGTGGCAGGCGATGGCGCCGCGGCTGCACCCCTTCCTGGCGCCGGCGCAGCAGGCGCTGCTGGACGACGAGATGGCCTTCCAGCAGCAGCTGGCCGCGGCGCCGGCCTACGCCGCGCTGCCGCGCGGCGCGGTGCACGCCGACCTGTTCTGCGACAACGTGCTGTTCGACGGCCTGCCCGGCCACGAGAAGCTCACCGGCGCGTTCGACTTCTATTTCGCCGGCATCGACACCTTCGCCTACGACCTGGCGGTGTGCCTGAACGACTGGTGCCTGGACGCCGACGACGCGGCTATCGATGAAGCCCGCGCCCGCGCCCTGGTCGGCGCCTACGAGCAGCACCGCCCGCTGGCCACCGCCGAGCAGCGCCTGCTGCCGGCGCTGCTGCGATCGGCGGCGCTGCGCTTCTGGCTGTCGCGGCTGGGCGACTGGTACCTGCCGCGCGAGGCCACGCTGCTCGAGCCCAAGGACCCGGGCCATTTCGAGCGCGTGCTGCGCGAGCGCATCGCGACGCCCTGGCACCCGCCGCGCTGAACCCCGAGAAACGCAGCCGACAATCACCCGCATGGGACTTCGACTTCACCCGGTGGCGCCGCGCCAGGGTCTGCGGTGGGTGCGCCAGGGCTTCGCGCTGTGGGCACGCCGGCCGCTGGCCTTCGTCGGCCTGTTCATGGTCTTCCTGTTCGCGATCCTGCTGCTGATGGCGCTGGTGCCGGTGCTCGGCGGTGCGCTGGGCATGGCGCTGCTGCCGATGCTGAGCCTGGGATTCATGATCGCCAGCCGCAGCGCACTGTCCGGCGGTCCGGTGCACGCGCTGCAGCTGGTCGAGGGCCTGCGCCAGCCCGACCGCCGCCAGCGCAAGGCGCAATGGCTGCTGTGCGGCGCCTACGCGCTGGCCTCGATGGTGGTGATCACCAGCGCCGACTGGGTCGACGGCGGGCTGTTCGAGGCGCTGCAGCGCGAGATGGCCAAAGGCAGCGGCGGCACCGCGTCACCCGAGCTCGAGGCGATCCTGGCCGACCCGCGGCTGCTGCAGGGCATGCTGGTGCGCGTCGGCCTGGCCGGGCTGCTGTCGGTGCCGTTCTGGCATGCGCCGGCGCTGGTGCACTGGGGCGGCCAGGGCGCGCTGCAGGCGCTGTTCTCCAGCACCGTGGCGCTGTGGCGCACCCGCGGCGCCTTCACGCTCTACCTGCTGGGCTGGGCCGGCGCGATGCTGGTGGTGGCCGGCGGTGTCGCGCTGCTCGGCAGCCTGCTCGGCGCGCGCCAGACGCTGGGCATCCTGACGCTGCCGATCGGGCTGATCTTCTCGGCGGCGTTCTACGTCTCGCTGTGGTTCAGCTTCGCCGACACCTTCGGCGCCGCCGACGACGCTGCTGCGCGCTGAGCGGGCGGCGGACCGGCTCCTACAATCATCGGTTTCCCCATCGCCCGACCCTGTCCGGCACCGCAGGCGGTGCCCGGCGCGGCCCGCCCATGACCGAACTCGCGAAATCCTTCGAACCTGCCGCCATCGAGGCCCGCTGGGCGCCGCTGTGGGAACAAAGCGGCGTCTACGAACCCACGCTCGATCCGGCGAAGCCGTCGTTCTCGATCCAGCTGCCGCCGCCCAACGTGACCGGCACGCTGCACATGGGCCATGCCTTCAACCAGACCATCATGGACTCGTTGACGCGCTGGCACCGCATGCGCGGCTTCAACACGCTGTGGCTGCCGGGCACCGACCACGCCGGCATCGCGACCCAGATCGTCGTCGAGCGTCAGCTGCAGGAGGCCGGCCTGTCGCGCCACGACCTCGGCCGCGAGGCCTTCCTGAAGCAGGTCTGGGACTGGAAGGAAAGCTCGGGCGCGACGATCACCCGCCAGATGCGCCGCATGGGCGACAGCGTCAGCTGGGGCCACGAGTACTTCACGATGGACGCCAAGCTCTCGGCGGTGGTCACCGAGACCTTCGTGCGGCTGTACGACGAGGGCCTGATCTACCGCGGCAAGCGGCTGGTCAGCTGGGACCCGGTGCTGAAGTCGGCGGTCTCCGACCTCGAGGTCGAGAGCGAGGAGGAGGACGGCTTCCTCTGGCACATCCGCTACCCGCTCGCCGACGGCACGGGTTCGCTGGTGGTCGCCACCACCCGCCCCGAGACGATGCTGGGCGACACCGCGGTGATGGTCCACCCCGAGGACGAGCGCTACGCCGCCTTCATCGGCCGGCAGGTCAGGCTGCCGATCACCGGCCGGCTGGTGCCGGTGATCGCCGACGCCCATGTCGACAAGGCCTTCGGCACCGGGGTGGTCAAGGTGACGCCGGCGCACGACCACAACGACTACCAGGTCGGGCTGCGCCACGGCCTGGAGATGATCACGATCTTCACGCTGGACGCGCAGGTGCGCGCCGACCTGGCCGACATTCCCGAGGGCTTGCGCGGGCTCGACCGCTTCGTCGCCCGCAAGGCCATCGTCGCCGATCTCGAGGTCGAGGGCCTGCTGGTCGAGACCAAGAAGCACAAGCTGCAGGTGCCGCGCTGCGCCCGCACCGGCCAGGTGATCGAGCCGATGCTGACCGACCAGTGGTTCGTCGCGATGACCAAGCCCGGCGCCGACGGCAAGAGCATCGCGCAGCAGGCGATCGAGGTCGTCGAGTCGGGCGAAGTCAGGTTCGTGCCCGAGCAGTGGGTCAACACCTACAACCAGTGGATGAAGAACATCCAGGACTGGTGCATCAGCCGCCAGCTCTGGTGGGGCCACCAGATCCCGGCCTGGTACGGCAGCGGCGGCGAACTGTTCGTCGCCCGCAGCGAGGCCGAGGCGCGCGAGCGGGCCGCGGCCGCCGGCTACAACGGCCCGCTGCAGCGCGACCCCGACGTGCTCGACACCTGGTACTCGTCGGCGCTGGTGCCGTTCTCGACCCTGGGCTGGCCCGACAAGACGATCGAGCAGGACCTGTTCCTGCCCAGCAGCGTGCTGGTCACCGGCTACGACATCATCTTCTTCTGGGTCGCCCGGATGATCATGATGACGCGGCACTTCACCGGCAAGGTGCCGTTCCGGCATGTCTACATCCACGGCCTGGTGCTCGACGCGCAGGGCAAGAAGACGAGCAAGAGCGAGGGCAACGTGCTCGACCCGGTCGACCTGATCGACGGCATCGCGCTCGGCCCCCTGCTCGACAAGCGCACCCAGGGCCTGCGCAAGCCCGAGACCGCGCCGAAGGTGCGCAAGGCCACCGAGAAGGAGTTTCCCGACGGCATCCCGGCCTACGGCGCCGATGCGCTGCGCTTCACCTTCGCGGCGATGGCCACGCTCGGGCGCAGCGTCAACTTCGACAGCAAGCGCTGCGAGGGCTACCGCAACTTCTGCAACAAGCTGTGGAACGCCAGCCGCTTCGTGCTGATGAACTGCGAGGGCCAGGACTGCGGCCTGATGGAGCACACGAAGGCCGATTGCGTGCCCGGC
>JAEUOY010000131.1 GCA_016790515.1 Burkholderiaceae bacterium
GCTGGGCATGGGCTCGCCCGACAGCGACAACGACGGTTTCGCCGACAACGTGGACAACTGCAGGAGCACGCCCAACCCGAGCCAGCTCGACACCGATGGCGATGGCATCGGCAACATGTGCGATGCCGACTTCAACAACGATGGCAATGTCAATGCGCTGGACCTGGCGATCTTCCAGCGCGCCTTCGGCTCGAAGGCGGGCGATGCCAACTACAACGCGAACTGCGACCTCAACGGCGATGGCCGCATCAATGCGCTCGACCTCGCAATCTTCCAGGCGCGATTCGGCAAGGCGCCAGGCGATCGCTGACAATTGTTTCAACGTGAAGGAGTGAATGTCATGAACCGGATTCAGATCAGCCTGCTGGGCAGAGCCCTGGTTGCCCCGTTGGCCGTGGTGGCGATGTCCAGCGCACATGCGGTTTCCACGGTGCAAGTCGTAGGTCCGGCGGGGCCGCTTGCGGTGGATCAACTTTTCACGGTGGACTTGAGCGGCCACGACTTCGTGGCAGTCAACGGTGGCGGGCTGAATATCAGCTTCACGGCTGGCCTCCTCGAACTGCTGTCGGTCCATGTCGATCCGAGTTGGAACTTCTTCAGTCAACCCGGCACGATCGACAATGCCAGCGGCACGCTCAGCGAGCTGGCCTTCAATGTCTGGGGCTGGCCTTCGGGGCATTTTCCGATCGCCAGCCTGCAATTTCAGGCCAAGGCGCCCGGCGCGGCGATCATCAGCCTGGCCGAGAGCCCCAATTGGCCTTTCGCGACGCCCAATTGGGACACGCCGGCCGTCGATTACGGCAGCTACAACGTGACCATCGCCGGACCAGTGCCCGAGCCCGCCGCCTGGCTGCTGATGCTGGGCGGCTTGGGGCTGGTGGGCGCCCGGGCGGCGCGGCGACTGGCCTGAGCTCAGGCAAACGCCAGTTGCGGTGAGCCGAAGCTGCCCAGGTTGGGCAGCACCATCGCCTGCTCGGTGGGGGTTAAGCCCATCCAGCCGCCCAATGTTGCGGCGAACTCGGTCACCGAGGTGGTCGGCAGCAGTCGGCCGGACCCTACATCGGTGCTGGTATTCAATGCCGTGATCGGGAATTGACCGTAGAGGTTTCGGCCCTTCACACCACCGCCGGCCACAAAGTGATGGTTGCCCCAGCCATGGTCGCTGCCGTCGCCATTGCTCGTCAACGTGCGACCAAAATCCGAGGCGCTGAACAGCATCACCTTGTCCAGCAAGCCCATCGTTTCGATTGCCGACAGGAAGTAGCTGGCTGATTGCGCCACGCGAGACATCAGCACCGGCTGGTCGCGCATCTGGTTGTTGTGGCTGTCGAAGCCGCCTATCTGCACCATGAACACCTGTCGCCGCATGCCCATGGCCTGCCCGGCACCGATCATCTGTGCCACCATGCGCAACTGACGCGCCAGGTTGTCCTTGTCCAGTGTCGCTGCCGGGTTGCTGTCCGTGATCGGGGTGCCGGGTACGGCAGGCACGCTGGCGGTCTGCAGCGCGGCCTGCAATACCGCGTCGCTGGCGATGGCACGTTGCATCACTCGCACATATTCGGCCTGCATTGCCGTGTTGCCGCTGCTGACCAGGCTGTTTTGCAGTACGCGTGGCGCCGTCACTGAGCCCAGCGAACTGGCCGCGCCGAGAGCGCGAACGCTGACCGGACCGTCCGGCCCCACCTGGTATTGGGTGACACTGCTTCCGGTCAGGAACACCGCGTTGCCGGTTGCCGACACGGCCGTGAACACCGGATAGGGATTGGCCGACATCAGGATGTCGCCCATGCGGCCGCCCCAGCCGCTGCGGGCCCCCTCGGGCGACAGAGATTGCCAGGTGGACTGTTGGTCATTGTGCGAGTAGAGCCGGGCTGGCAAGCCCACGCCGGCCTTGTAGTCGGCCACGCTGATGGGCCGCACCAGAGGGCCGACGTTGGCTACGATGGCGGTGCGTCCGGATTCGTACCACTGGCGCAAGGGTTGCAACTCCTCGGGCATGCCGAAAGCCCGGCCGACAGCCTGCCCGTGGCTGGTGATCGGCAGCAGCTTGGCTGCTGGCCAGGCCAGTTCTCGTCGCACATTGGCATATTGGGCGTAGCCTGTGGCGTCTATCGGCACCACCCAGTTGTGGCCATCGTTGCCCCCGGCCATGAACAGACACACAAGGGCCCGGTAGCCGTTGCCGGTGTTGGCGGCGACGCTGCCTTGCGAGGCCAGCGCGGCCATGCCGGCCAGACTCATGACCAGCGGGGCGCTTGCGCGCTGGACGCTGGGGGTGGCGGCCAGACTGACGGAGGCCCGGAGGAAGTGTCGGCGTGAGGCGTTCATGGAATCAGCGTTGCACCAGGTATTCAGGCGATGACAGGGCCACGAAGACAGCGACGCGGGCCCGGTTGAGGTGACTGGCGCCGGTGTTGCCGTTGACACCGCCCACCGCGTCCAGGATCTGCTGCCGTAGCGCGGTCGACATGCGGCCCGCAAACAGCAGCTGGTTGAGGTTCTGCAACAGTCCATCGACATTGCCGGCGGCCACCAGCGCTGCCTGCACGTCATAGCCGCTGCTCAACTCGCGCGCGGTGCCGGTCCAGCCCATGCCGCTGCCAGCCATGTTCTCGGCCTGGTTCACCCATTGCGCCGTGGTGGATTCGCTGACGATCTGGAACTCCGGCGCATTCAGATTGGCAGCAGCCAGCTGTGTATTGGGCGGCACGTAGCCCGGACGGTAGTAGCCGAACACCGTGGGTGAATACATCGGGCGCTGGTTCAGCGCGTCGAGCTCGCCGCCCACCAGGTAGTCGCCAGTCTTGGACGTGACGCCGAAGGCCCGCATCCAGTTCGTGGCTCTAAGGATCGGCTCGCGCAGCTTGCCGAACTGTGCGCCGGGGGACGAACGTGCCTCGGTGTCGATCAGGATAGTGCGCACCACGGCCTTCAGATCACCCCGCACGCCGCTGCCGTTGTCGTTGAACCTGGCGGCCACTCGTGCCACATAGGCGGGGCTGGGATGGCTCGTGACCAGGTGCTGGATCAACTGCCGGCTGATGAACGGACCCACGTTGGGGTGATTGAACAAGGCGTCCAACGCCATGCGCAGGCTGTCCTGGGCACTGCTGTTGGCAGGAATCAACACCGCGTGGGGCTTGCCGGCAAACAGCGACTTCTCGGCCGTGGAATGCTGTCCGGGATAGGCCTTCATGCGCTGCAGGTCAATGCGCTTGTCGGCGGCCGCGCTGGTGAGCACAGGAACACCCTTGCGGAAGTTGTAGTCGGTCAACTCGGTGTCCGCAAAGGCCCAGGACCAGCCCGTGAAGACCTTTGCCAGCGCCATCACGTCGGCATTGGTGTAAGTCTCGATCGGCTGGCCGTCGCTGCCCAATTTGGGCGTGCCGTCCAGGTTGAGCTCGAGCAGGCCGATGGTGAAGAGCTGCATCAACTCGCGAGCGAAGTTTTCATCCGGCAGCCGCCCCGTGGCAGGATCTTCCTTTCGGTTGTGCAGGTGCGAGAGATAGATGCCCATCGCAGGGCTTAGCGCAATGTCTTCCAGCAAGCTGCGGTAGTTGCCCAGTGCGTGCCGATTCAGCGTATCGAGGTACTGCGCGTAGGCCCTGGCATGGGGCCAGAGGCTGGTATCCGTCTGCGCAATCATCAGTATCTGGTGCAGCGCGTAGGCCATCCGCTTGCGCAGCTGGTCGGTGCCGGTGGCGGCCGTGGCCATGAAGCGCTGCCCGACCCAGGAGGTGCTGTACTTGCTGCCCCAGGGGCGATACTCATCGCCGAGCTGGTACTTGGATTCGATGTAAGGCACGAATTCGGCCCTGTACGGCATGGCGATCTGTTCGTTCAACCAGGCCGTCTTGGTCATCGTGCTCAGGCGGGCGATCTCGGCTGGCGTCGGGCCGAAGGTGGCTTGATGAAGAAAGCGCGCCGCGTCGTTCTGGCTGGCCAGCGTGGCATCTGGTGTCTGGGCTGGTGGCCAGGTGTAGCGCAGCGCACCACTCCAGATGAGGTTGCCCTGTCCTGGCAACAGGTCGATGCCGTCGAAGGCCTTGGCGCCGGCGCCGCGGTCGAACACCACATCTGGCGCATAGGGCACCAGCGTGGCGGCACTCGATTGCAGGTGCGCGATGAACAGATCGCGCTTGACGCCGTCGACCAAGGCGTTGTTCGTGTGCACCACCTCCACCTTGGCGCCGGCTGCCAGCCCGGATGCCTTGAAACGATAGTCGGCCAGTTCGGTCGATCGAACCTCCACGGTGCCGATGCTGACGCCGTTGATGCGCAGCTCCATGGCCGGCCATACGCCGCCTGCCACCACGCCTCGCGCGCGCACGTTCAACGTTGCCGCGGTTTCGCCGCCGCTGCCAGTCACCGCTTGCGCGAAGACGGTCGGCCTTTCGTCGGTCTCATGCACATCGAGGGCCAGTGAACCGGCTGGTGGCGCATGGCCTGCGGTCATGGCGCTTGTGGGCGTTGCAACGTCGGCCGACTCGGTCGCCGCCGAGTGGCTCTTCTGGTTTGATGCTTCCGGAGAAGCGTCGGCTTCTTCGCCGCCGCCGCATCCCGCAAGCAGAGTGACGACCAGCATCGTGCTTGCGACGAGCATCCGCCAGGGGAAGGAACGAATCATGGATTGCACAGGTTATGGCCGCGGCGCCCGAGATCGGGGTGAGCGGGATGGGACACAAGGCGCGGGTCTCGGCATCGAAATGGATACGGGGCTGCGGCTTGTGGTCTACGGTGGCAGGCTTGCTTCATGAGGGCAGATCGACGCACGTTTGCGCTGCTGAAGTGACCGACTCTGTGTTGTGCCAGGATGCGCAAGCGCTTCCAGGGCGCCGACAAGTTCGGTCAACAGGGTGCGGCTTGACACCAATCGCAGGTACTGGTGCGTGCACTGTCGAGGTCGATCCAGTTGTCAGTGCGTCAGTTCGGCATGACGAGCCGCTGCGAAGAGGTCGCTGTTGTAAGCGCCTGTTTGATGTGGAGGCCC
The DNA here is from genome assembly GCA_016790515.1 of Burkholderiaceae bacterium. GTDB lineage: Bacteria > Pseudomonadota > Gammaproteobacteria > Burkholderiales > Burkholderiaceae_C > Pseudaquabacterium. The sequence goes on from JAEUOY010000131.1 coordinate 4,994, forward strand.
GCGGCCGGCTGCCTTTCCGTGTGCAACCGCACGGTGTCAGGTATGCTGGGTTCGTCCTGGGCTGGACCAACGGGCCGTGCGCAATAGGCTCGAGGCAGTGTCAAAGCCCGAGTTCGAGTTGCTTGTTGCACGCAGTGTCGAGCCGCTCTGCCGAGGCCCGGCCAAAGTCGTGGAGTTGTGCTTGATCCGGCCAATACATGGCGGGCCTGAATCGCGGCGCCGTCGACCGCGGCTTCGGGTGCCACGGGAACCCGGTCGCCGTTTCTGCGAGCCATGTCGCGTTGCATCTGCTCACAGCTTTGTCGAAGCGTCGATGCCGGCCGTGAGTCTTCGACGGCTCCGGAGCCTCGCTGAGGCACACTTCGATCCAGGTTCCACCTTGACCGCCTGGCCATACGCCGATGTCGCCGGTTCCGAACGTGCAGGATTTGTTGAGTTCGCTTTGCAGCCTTGTCAGGGAGGCCGGGGCTGTGGTCATGGCGGTCTATGCCACTGCCTTCGCCGTGCGCGGCAAGTCGGACGCATCCCCCGTGACCGAAGCCGACGAGCGGGCCGAGGCGGTCATCGTGGCTGGTCTGGCTCGCTTGACGCCTGAAATTCCGGTGGTTGCCGAGGAGGCTGTCGCCGCGGGTCAGGTTCCGCAGTTGGGTGATCGCTTCTGGCTCGTCGACCCGTTGGACGGCACCAAGGAATTCATTGGCCGCAACGGCGAGTTCACCGTCAACATCGCATTGATCGAGCGTGGCGCACCAGTGCTGGGCGTGGTGTTTGCGCCGGCGCTTGGCCCGCAGGGCCGGCTGTTCGCAGGTGCGTTAGGCCATGGCGCCTGGGTGGAAGACGCCAATGGCCACCGGCCGATTGCCTGCCGCGCCGTTCCCAGCGAAGGGCTGACCGTGGTCACCAGCCGCTCGCATGGCGATGCGGCGTCGCTGAACGCCTTTCTGGCCGGGCGCAAGCTGGCGTCAACCATCGTCACTGGATCATCGCTCAAGCTGTGCCTGGTGGCTGCAGGCGAGGCTGACCTGTATCCCAGGCTGGGTCGAACGATGGAATGGGACATCGCCGCCGGGCATGCTGTGCTGGCGGCCGCGGGCGGCAACGTGCGGCGAGTGGCCGATGGGCAGTCACTCACCTATGGCAAGGCAGGTTTCGAGAATCCCCATTTCGTGGCCGCGGGCGCTGCCGTCGCTTGAGCGTCTGCACTTCGATCTGCTAACACACCGCCAGCCGAAGGATCCGAGAAACCGTTGGCTTGTCGTACTCCGCGCCGGCCAACCCTTGCTCCAGTCGTGACGCGGATGGACCGTCAGCGATCACGCACGATCCATCCATTACGGTCCCTTGCAAGCGATCCAAAGGCCGGTCGGCGTGCCCTCTGCATTTCGCCACCTCGGGCGGCACCAAACCCTCGAAGCCGCCGCCGATTACGCCAAAGTCCTCTGAGTCGGCTACGGCCAAGCGATGACAATCGGACCGGCGGCACAAGCCCGTCGCCGTCCATGCCATCCCTTGGCGACCTCGTTGCGCCTAGTCCGAGAACATCGTGAAGTCGAGGTTGGACAGAGTCGGCGATGCGCCATTGACGATGGCAAACAGGATGCTGTCACCTGCAACAGCAGCGGTGGGGTTGTAGTACAAGCCGCCACTCGTCAAGTTGTACCAGATGCCAATGCCGTCGAGCGCGCCGTTGCCGCTGAGCCCGACACCTTCGAAATACATTCCTGCGTTCAGCACCCCTACGGCGGGCACCAGCGCGGTGAATATGTCGTTGTCCAGCAGGATCTGATCTTCACCCCATTCGGCTTCGAACAACGTGTCCACATTGGTCGCCGCATTCAGCGCCGTATCGAACACAAATTGATCCTCGACGGCGTCGACGCCCGCATACAGGTTGTCATTGCCGCCTCGACCGTAAAGGATGTCCACGCCACCCAGGCCCGAGAGTGTGTTGTTGCTAGCGTTGCCAACCAAGGTGTTGTCTTGCGTATTGCCGGTGCCGTTCGCGCCGCCTACCAACTCGAGGTATTCGAAGTGGGTCGGAAGCGTCAGGCTGCTGTTCGAGAACACGCGGTCGTAGCCTTGGCCGTTGAACTCCGTCAGGGTGTCGGCCGACGAGACTGCCACGTAGTCGTCGTCGCCCAGACCGCCCGCCAGCGTGTCGCTGTCGGCTCCACCACTGAGCGTATCGTTGCCAGCGCCGCCCGTGATGGAATCGCTGCCCGAGAATCCGATCATGCTGTCGTTGCCGTCGCCACCGGCGAGCGTGTCGTTTCCGGCGTTGCCATTCATCGTGTCATCCCCTGATCCACCCGTCAGGGAGTCGTTGCCATCGCCGCCGAGCAGGCTGTCGTTGCCGTCGCCACCGCTGACGGTGTCGTTGCCGCCGCCACCGTTAAGGGTGTCATTGCCGACGTTGCCGACAATGGTGTCGTTGCCGTCATAGCCGATCATGTCGTCGTCGGCGGAATTGCCCGTCATCAAATTGTCGAGCGCATTGCCACGGCCGTACTGGAGTCCCGTGGTCAATCGATTGGCCAGGTTCTCGACGTTGTCCGGCAACGTGAAGAAGTCCGCGATCGAGTCGACGAGTTCCGTGCCTTGACCAAGCAGTTCGACGATTACATCTGCACCGTCGACGCTGTACCTGTCGTCTCCCAGACCACCGACCATCGTGTCGACGCCCGTGCCACCGATGAGCCTGTCGTTGCCGTTGCCTCCAACCAGACTGTCGGTGTTGGCACCACCCTCGAGCCAATTGCCCGCGCCGTTCTGCGCCAGCATGATGTTGGCCAGTTTGTTGCCATAACCTGTCTGGCTGCCGGCGCCGTTGAGCGTAAGGTTCTCGACATTTGCCGTCAGCGTATAGGTTGCGAGTACGGTATAGACCGTGTCGAGCCCCTGGTTGAGAGACTCCGTGACGACATCGAGCGCCGAATCGACGATGTAACTGTCGTCGCCCAGGCCCCCAGCCATGCTGTCGTCACCCGTCCCGCCATTGATCGAATCATTGCCCGCACCGCCGATGATGGTGTCGTTGGCGGCGCCACCCAACAGGGTGTCGTTGCCGTCGCCGCCATCGATCGAGTCGGCGCCGGTCGGGTCCAGGCCCCAGCCCCAATCGCCCTGGATGTAGTCGGCACCTGCGCCGCCCAGCAGCGTGTCGTTGCCTTCGTCGCCGTAGAGCGAATCGTTGTCGGCACCGCCATCGATCAGGTCGTTGCCGTAGGAGCCGCCGATGAGGTCGTTGCCGGCCTCGCCGTTGATGACGTCACCGCCATCGGTGACGACACCCGAGCCCGCACCCCAGAGGGTGTCGTTGCCGAGACCGCCCCACAGCGTGTCGATGCCGTCGTCGCCATTGACCTCGTCGGCGCCGTCGCCGGCGATGACCGAATCGTTGCCGGTGCCGGCGCTGATGGTGTCGTTGCCGCCGCCGCCGTCGATGGTGTCGTTGCCGCCTTCACCGTTGATGAGGTTGTTGCCCGTGCCGTTGACGATCAGCACGTTGGCCACGGCGTTGCCGCGTACCGAGGCGCTGCCGCCCACCGTCAGGTTCTCGATGCTGATCAACTGGTCACGGTTGCCGCCGAAGCTCGAGAACCCGGTCGTCAGATCGAACGAGACCGACGACACCCAGTTCAGGTCGTGCACCAGCGTGTCGGTCCCCGCGCCACCGTTGTAGACGTCGTCTTCCGACGCGAGCATGGTCTCGGTGTCGGTGATGATGTCGTTGCCATCGCCGGCAACGACCGAGTCGTTGCCGGGACCGGCATTGATGGTGTCGTTGCCGCCACCACCATCGATGGTGTCGTTGCCGGCTTCGCCGTTGATGACGTTGTTCCCCGTGCCGTTGACGATCAGCACATTGGCCACTGCGTTGCCGCGCACCGAGGCGCTGCCGCCGACCGTCAGGTTCTCGATGCTGATCAACTGGTCACGGTTGCCGCCGAAGCTCGAGAACCCGGCGGTCAGGTCGAACGAGACCGACGACACCCAGTTCAGGTCGTGCACCAGGGTATCGGTCCCCGCGCCGCCGTCGTAGACATCGTCTTCCGACGCGAGCATGGTCTCGGTGTCGGTGATCACGTCGTTGCCATCGCCGGCGTTGACCGAGTCACTGCCGGAACCTGCATTGATCGAGTCGTTGCCGATGCCCGAAGAAACGGTGTCGTTGCCCGCCAGCGTGCTGATCGTGTTGTTGTGATCGAAGCCCGTGTCGAGCACCGTGATCACGTTTGCGGCCGTGCTGCCGACCACGTCGGCACCACCGCCGATGGTCAGGTTCTCGATGTTGAGGATCGTGTCGTAGGTCGTGCCGCCCGCGCCTGGCCACTTCATCCAGCCCAGGGTCAGGTCGTAGATCACCGCGTCGACCCAGGTGAAGTCGGCGATCAGCGTGTCGACGCCCGCGCCGCCGTCGAAGCTGTCGCCGAGGCCCGAGTTCGCGTCGACGATGACGTCGTTACCCGCGCCGGCATCGATCGTGTCGGACCCGCCGCCGCCATTGATCGAATCGTCGCCGCCGTTGGTCGTGATGACGTTATTGCCGGCGGTGCCGGTGATCGTGTCGCTGCCGTTGCCCGAGATCAGGTTCTCGAAGTTCGTGTAGAGCTCGCCCCCCCAGTTCGAGGCGCCCGTGGTCATGTTGACGGAGTAGATGCCGTTCCAGCGCGACAGGTCGATGGTGTCGGTGCCGCCGACGCCGCCGTCCATGGTTTCGCCGCCGATCTCGGCGATCATGTAGTCGTCGCCGCCGTTGCCGTAGTAGGCGTGGTTGTCGCCGTCGGCGACGATCGTGTTGCCGCCAGACCCGTCCAGGAAGACCTCGATGTTGGCGACCGTCAGCACCCCGGTCCAGCCAGTGATCGTGCCGGCCTCGAAGTCGAAGATGTCGCCGCTGCGCTCGACCAGCGAGGCGTCGAGTGTGTCGGTGCCTGCGCCGCCATCGACGTTGTCGAAGAACGGTTCGCTCGCGGCTGCATCGCCGAAGACGATGAGGTCGTCGCCGTTCTCGCCATAGACGGTGTCGACGTCGAACCCGCCCTCGAGCCTGTCGTTGCCGTCACCGCCGTAAAGGGTGTCGTTGCCCCAGTCGCCGGATATCGTGTCGTTGCCGGCCAGGCCCGACAGTACGTTGTTGCCGGTGTTGCCGTTGATGACGTTGTTGCGAGAGTCGTTGCCGGTACCGTTGATGTTGGCGCTGCCGGTCAGGGTCAGGTTCTCGAGGTTGACCGTCAGGGTGTGGGTGACCGAGGACTGAACGGTATCGACGCCACCGGCCACCTCGCTGGCCACGTCGCCTGCGTTGTCGACGATGTACAGGTCGTCGCCGAGGCCGCCCCACAAGGTATCGGCGCCGGTGCCGCCGTCGACGGTGTCGTTGCCGCTGCCGCCGTCGAGGCTGTCATTGCCGGCCCCGCCGACCAGGCTGTTGTTGGCGGCATTGCCGAGCATCGTGTCGTTGCCGCTGCCGCCGATGGCATTCTCGATCAGCGAGCGCGCGTCGCCGTTGAACTGCAGCGCGTTGTAGATGTTGCCGCTGGCCTCGAAGCCGGCCGAGAACTGGTTCAGGTCGGCCAGCTGGCCGAACGAGAACACCGAATGCCCGCCTGGCGTGAGGTCGATGTTGACGCCCGTGACGTAGGCACTCAGGTCATAGGTGTCGATGCCATTGCCATCCCAGATCGTCGCGAAGATCTTGTTGCCGCCGGGCTGCAGCGCAATGCTGCCGTCGATCAGCGTGTTGCCGCTGCCCGGGCTCCACGAATAGACGGTGTTGCCGGCGTTGGTCGTGAAATCGACGCCGTAGATCTCCTGCAGCGCCCGGATGTCGTACATCATCCAGGTCTGCGCATAACCCCAGGTCTCGTTGGTGTAGCCCGTCGTCGGCCCGCCGACATACGAGCGGTAGGTCATGATGGAATATTCCATCGAGTCGGTTGCAGCGGGCAGCACCGGCGCGCCGCCACCGAACGCATTGCTCGCCTGGTGGCCATGCTTCAGTCCCAGCGCGTGGCCCAGTTCGTGGATCGTCGTCGCGTAGTCGTAGTTGCCGGTGGTCGGGTTGTCACCCGATCCGCCATACCAGACGTCGCCGCCATGAATCGCGGAACCGTCATTCGTTCCGCCCGGGAAGTCGGCCACCCGTGCGGTGCTGACGACGCCCGAGGACGTGTTGGCGAGACGGATCGTGCCGGCGCCGGAGCCCGCCCCGGCATAGGTGATGTTGAGTCCGGTGAAGGCCTCCACCGACAAGCCGGCGGAGGCCGGGAGCTGCGTGTAGACGGCCTGGTTCAGGATCGCGTGCGCCGCCTTCAGCTGGTTGGCGGTGAGTTGACCGAAGCCGACGGAGAAGTTCGGATAGCCGGCCGTCGTGAAGTAGCCGGCCTGGTAGTCGGCGGTGCTGTCCGGGTCGCTGTAGGTGATCGAGCCATCGCTCCAGCTGCTGCCCCACAGGATGCCGTCGATCCTGGCGTCGCCGGTGTAGACCGGCGGGTTGCCCAGCGTCCATTGCCAGGGATCGCCGGCGCCGTTGTCTGGCCGCACCAGGTCGCTCGGCAGTCCGCCCTTGGGGACGCTCCAGTCGACCTCGGAATCGGGTGGCGGCATGACGACCGGTCCGGGGCCGGTCGGCTCGACCAGGTTCACGCTGGGTGAACCGACGGCCAGGTTCGCCACCCCGTCGCTCGACGCCGAGTCAGCCAATGCGACGCTCGCTTCGATCGCCAAGCCTGCTGCGCCCACAACGGCGGCATCGCTCGACCCCTGCTGGGCAACGGCGTCGGCGATCGGCACGGCGTCGCTCGCGGCAGCGGCGAGCGACGCGGCGCCGGCGCCGCGCGCGAGCGCTGCCGCAGGCGCAGCGTCGCTGACTTGCTCGATCGTGGCGGGCGTGTGGGCAGCACTCGACCGTCTGGCCGCGTCGGCAGCGCTGCCGTCGTCATCCAGGAGGAAGAAGTTCCAGGTCGCGGCGGCGCGTGTCGCCGCTGCGCCGACCGGCGCGATGCCATTCAGGGTCCACGAGTCGGCGCCAAGGCGGTTTGTCATCGGATACTCCGTTTGAAGTCAAATGAGCGGCCCAGACCCGAAGCTGGACTGCAAATCCCCACTGACCATGCTCCTCCGCCGTCTTTCCGACGGCAACCCCCACAGATGGGGGGGCGATGTTCAATGGCGACGCGACTTCAGGTCCCCAGGTGGGGACATGCAGGGCCTAGGCGGCGGCTGCCGGTGGCGGTCGTCGGCGCTGCATGACTTGCTGCAGCAGGGCCAGTTGTGCTGGCAGGCACCGGCTCTTCAGGTCGTAGCGCTCGATCACGCTTCGCCGCGCAGCGCTGCCGAGCGCTTGGCGCAGCTGGGCGTCGTCCAGCAGACGGCAGATGCTGTCGAGCATTGCGCTGCGGTCGAAGAAGTCGTACAGCAGGCCGTTGCTGCCCTGCTCGATGACCTCCGTGACCGGCGCCGTCGACGACGCGGCGATCGGCGTACCCAGCGACATCGCCTCAAGCAGCGACCAGGACAGCACGAAAGGGTAGGTCAGGTAGACATGCGCGCGGCTGATCTGCAGCAGGCTCAGGAGCGATGAATAGGGGATCTTCCCGGTGAAGTGCACCCGGTCCAGGTCGAGGCCCGACCCGACCTCGGCCAGGAGTTTCTCGCGCCAGTTGGCCGCATCGCTGGGGGCGCGCCCGTAGCTGGGCGCGTCGCCGCCGACCAGCACCACCTGCGCCGCCGGGCGCCTTGCCAGCAGTTCCGGCAAGGCCCGCATGAAGACATGAAAGCCGCGGTAGGGCTCGAGACCGCGGCTCACGAAGCTGACGACCTCGTCGTCGCGGCCGAGACTTCGCCCGCCCGGCAGGTTGAACCGGGCGTCGGGGTTGGGTCGAAGCGCTTCGGTGTCGATGCCCTCGGGAATCACGCTGAGGCGCTGCCTGAACTCGGGCGGAAATGCGCTGGCCTGCCAGGCGGTCGGCGTCACCCCCCAGTCGACCGAGAAGAAGCTGGACTGGTGCGTCATGTTCCAGGTGCGAATGCGCAACTGGTCATCCAGCGAGATCGGAAACTCGGGGTCGAAGCCCATGTCCGCGCCCCGGGCACGGTAGTAGAACTCGAAGTACGCCAGTATCGGGCTGCGCGGGAAGATGTCGCGCAGGTACAGCGCCTCGCCCCAGGCGGCGTGCACGCAGATCAGGTCGGGCACGAAGCCGCGCCGGCGCAGCTCGAGCGCCTTGCGAGCGGTGGCCTGGCCACGCAGCACGGCCTTCTCGACATGGCGCAGGTAAGGGTGCACTGCCGGCGCGGGCTCGCGCGTCGGCGAATAGGTGACGCGCTCGATGCCGGGCGGGGCAGGGCGCATGGCCACGTTCTGGTGGTCGCCCATCGCCACCACCTGGACGCCCGGCGCGCCCGCCAATGCCGTGACGAGATGCTTGTACTGCCCCGGGAAGTTCTGGTGAACGAGCAGGATCTTCATGCCGATCGGCGTCAGGGTTCGCGCATGCCGCGCTGCCCGAAGATCAGCAGGGGCCTGAAGAGGTAGTCGAAGAGGCTGCGTGGCGGCGTGGTCAGGTAGGCCTCGGCCGGCATGCCGGCCTGCATGCGGGTGCCCGGGAATCTCGCGAGTTCGGCGAGGTCGACCTCGATCTGCACGTTGAACCAGGCGCCGCCGTTGCGGGCATCCTCCACCCGGTCGGCAGACACCGAAAGCACGCGCGCGGGCAGCATCGGCATGGTGCGGTAGTCGTACGCGGTCAGGCGCACCTCCGCGGCGGCGCCGGACTGCACGTAGTCGATGTCCTCGGGGCGCACGTGCGCTTCCACCACCAGGCGCTCCTGTGCCGGCACCACGTCCAGGATGGGCTCGCGCGGTCCGACGGCGACGCCGACGGCGGCAACACGCAGCGACATCACCGTGCCGTCCACCGGCGAACGCACGTACTGCCGCTCGACCTGGTCCTGTGCCGGGCGCAGCCTCTCGTCGAGTTCGCGCAGCCTGGCGACGGCCTCCTTCAGCTCGGTGGCCGCCTGCTGCTGGTACTGATTGCGTGCCTGCGCGATGCGCGATCGCAGATCCGCAAGCCTCTGCCTGGCCAGCGCCCGCTCGCTCTTCTGCTCGGCGGAGCGGCTGTCGTAGTCGTTGACCGCGCGCTCCAGCGCAAGAACGCGCGTGCGCTGGATGAAGCCCTGCTCCACCAGGCTGCGGTTGATCTCGAGTTCCTCGCGTGCGCTCGCCCGGCCGAGATCGATCGCTTCGACCTGCGCGCTCAATTCCCTGACCTGCGCCTCGGTCTCGAGGGCCTGGCTCTCGAGCGACTGCACCTGCTCCATCAACTGGGACCGACGTGCGGCGAAGAGCGCACGCTCGCGCGCCAGGTACTGGGCATGGCCCGGCGAGTCTGCGGTTCCCGCCGGCAGTGCGAAATCGGGCGCCAGCTTGAGTTCGGCGAGCAGGCGCGCCTCGCGGATGGATTCGGCAACCCGCTGGTCCTGCTGCAGGTCGAGCGTCGCGTCCGTCCGCACGTCGCCGACGACCAGGAGCGGATCGCCGGCCTTGACCCGCTGGCCTTCGCGCACCAGGATCTCGCGCACGATACCGCCCTCCAGATGCTGGACCGTCTTGCGGTTGAGTTCGGTCTTCACGACGCCCGGGGCAATCACCGCGCCGCTGAGCGGCGCCACCGAGGACCAGACGAGGGCGACCGCCGCGACGCCGGCCAGCGCCAGGGCGCCCCGCAGCCTCAGCTTCGTCAGGGTGAGCCGTTCCGGGCCTTCGTCCAGCGGCAGGCGCAGCGCGTCGGCCAGGCTGGTGAACGTGCGGGGAGTGGGTGCGCGAGCCATCTCGACCTCAGGCGCCCAGTGCCTTGGGCAGGGCCGCGACCTGACGCGGCGGCGCATACTTGGCGAGCATCTTGTCGGCCGGGCCGAAGTCCTGCAGGGAGCCGTCGATCAGCACCGCGAGCTTGTCGAGGCTGTGCATGGTCGAGGGTCGGTGGCCGATCACGACGACGGTGCAGCCGCCGTGCTTCAGCGCGGCCACGGCCGCAGCCAGCGCCGCCTCGCCGTCACGATCGAGGTTGGCATTCGGCTCGTCGAGCACGACCAGCTTCGGCTCGCCGTAGAGGGCGCGTGCCAGGCCGATGAGCTGGCGCTGCCCGCCCGACAGCGACGAGCCCGCTTCGCCCAGCGGTGTCTCGTAGCCCAGCGGCAGGCGAAGAATCAGTTCGTGGGCGCCGGCCTGCTGCGCGGCCCTGACCACCTTGGCCGAGTCCAGCGCCCCCATGCGGCCGATGTTCTCGGCGACGGTGCCGGAGAAGAGCTCGATGTCCTGAGGCAGGTAGCCGAGGTACGCACCGAGCGTGCGCCGATTCCAGAGTGCCACGTCGGCGCCGTCGAGCCGCACGGTTCCCGACATCGGCGTCCAGATGCCGAGAATCAGCCTGGCCAGGGTCGTCTTGCCGGAGGCGCTGGGGCCGATCAGACCGAGGGTCTCGCCGGGCTGCAGCGAAAAGCTCACCCCCTTGATGATGGGCTGGCGTTGCGCGACCTGGCCGAACACGACCCGCTCCAGGTCCAGTCGTCCCGCCGGCGCAGGCAGCTCGAGCTGCTGCACGTCCGTCTGCGTGTCGATCACGTCGTTCAGGCGATGCCAGGCGCCCCGTGCCTCGACCAGCGACTTCCAGCCCGTGATCAGCAACTCCACCGGCTGCAGCGCACGCGCCAGCAAGATGGTGCCGGCAATCATGACCCCAGGCGAGAGGTGATGATCGATCACCAGCCAGGCGCCGAGTGCCAGGATGCCCACCTGGGTGCCGGTGCGAAAGGCCCTGACGAAGGCGCCCATGCGGGTGGTCACCGAGCCCAACCGGCTCTGCGCCTCGAGGACCTCCCGGTTCAGATCGCGCCAGCGCTGGACCACCGCTTCGACCATGCCCATGCCGGTCACGACCTCGGCATTCCTGGTGGCCGCATCGATGAAGCGGGAAGCTTCCCTGGAGCGGCGCAGCGATTCTTCGGTGGGGCCCGCCGTCAGCCGTTCGTTGAGCACGACGAGCGCGAACAGCACCACGGCAGCCCCGGTGGCTGCCAGCCCCATGAGGGGGTGGAACAGGAACATCAGGAACAGGTAGATCGGAACCCAGGGCGCATCGAACAGCGCGAAGATGCCGCTGCCGGTCAGGAACGTCCGCAACAGCCCGGCATCGCGCGCGATGTTGACGTTCTTCGCCCCGCCGAAGCGCGACGCATCGTGAATCAGCAGGTCGATGGTCTTCGGGCCCAGGCGGCGGTCGAGTGCCTTGCCCGCCGCCGCCAGCGCCGATGTGCGCGCAGTGTCCATGAAGTACATCAGGACCAGGGCGACCGCCGAGATCAGCGTCAGCATCACCAGCGTCTCGATGCTGCGGCTGGAGAACACGCGGTCGAACACCTGCAGCATGAACAGCGCGGGCACCAGCATGGTCAGGTTGAGCACCAGGCTGGCGAGGCCGGCCAGCAGCGTCAGGGGCCTCAGTGCGGGGAAGAACAACCAACGCATCAGTCGGACTCTCAGTTGATGCAGCGCATGCGCCCTAACGCCGGCCGCGCGAACTTCGCGACGATCATACTGGGGCGAAGCGACCCGGCTGGCCGGCGCCCACCCGACCGGGTGCCATCGTCCACTACGCGTCCGGCGTTCGCGAGCCGAACCCTTGTGACGGCGGCCCGCCCGGCGTCGAGGTCGGGTCGATGTGGGGAGCGAGGCCGGAGCGCAAGCGACTCAGAACGCCCGCTCGCGCAGCACCTGCATCAGGTACTGCCCGTAACCGTTCTTCAGCATCGGCTGCGCCTGCGCCTCCAGCTGATCGGCCGTGATCCAGCCGGCGCGGTAGGCGATTTCCTCGGGGCAGGCCACCTTCAGGCCCTGGCGCTTTTCCAGCGTGGCGATGAACTGGCCGGCTTCGAGCAGGCTGTCGTGGGTGCCGGTGTCCAGCCAGGCGTAGCCGCGGCCCATGATCTCGACGTCGAGCTGGCCGTGCTGCAGGTAGGTGGCGTTGACCGTGGTGATCTCCAGTTCGCCGCGGGCGCTGGGCTCGATCGAGGCCGCGATGTCGCAGACCTGCCGGTCGTAGAAATACAGGCCGGTGACGGCGTAGTTGCTCTTCGGCGCCCTGGGCTTTTCCTCGATGCTCAGCGCGCGCTTGGCGGCATCGAACTCGACCACGCCGTAGCGCTCGGGGTCGGTGACATGGTAGGCAAACACGCTGGCGCCGGTGCTGCGGCCATCGGCACGCCTGAGCAGCGTCGCGAAGTCGTGGCCGTAGAAGATGTTGTCGCCCAGCACCAGCGCGCTCGGGTGGTCGTCGACGAAGCGGCGGCCCAGGATGAAGGCCTGCGCCAGGCCATCGGGGCTGGGCTGCACGCAGTAGCTGAGGTTCAGGCCCCAGCGGCGGCCGTCGCCCAGCAGGGCCTCGAAGCGCGGCGTGTCCTGCGGCGTGCTGATGACCAGGATGTCGCGGATGCCCGCCAGCATCAGCGTGCTCAGCGGGTAGTAGACCATCGGCTTGTCGTAGACCGGCAGCAGCTGCTTGCTGATCGCCAGCGTGGCCGGGTGCAGCCGGGTGCCGGAGCCGCCGGCCAGGATGATGCCTTTGCGTTGCACGATGCGGGTTCCCGTTGGCTTGGGTGTCAGGCCTGGGCGTACTGCTTGCTGACCCATTCGCGATAGGCACCACTCTGCACGCTGGCCACCCAGTCGGCGTTGGCCAGGTACCACTGCACCGTCTTGCGGATGCCGGACTCGAAGGTCTCGGCCGGGCGCCAGCCCAGTTCGCGCTCGATCTTGCGGGCATCGATCGCGTAGCGGCGGTCGTGGCCGGGGCGGTCGGCCACGTAGGTGATCAGCCGGGCATAGGGGCCGGCCGGGTCGGGCTTCAGTTCGTCGAGCAGCGTACACACCGTCCTGACGATGTCGATGTTGGCCTTCTCGTTCCAGCCGCCGATGTTGTAGGTCTCGCCCGGCCGCCCGCCAGAAAGAACGGCGCGGATGCCGCTGCAGTGGTCGCGCACGTAGAGCCAGTCGCGGATCTGCCGGCCGTCGCCGTACACCGGCAAGGGCTTGCCGGCCAGCGCGTTGACGATCATCAGCGGGATCAGCTTCTCGGGAAAGTGCAGCGGCCCGTAGTTGTTGCTGCAGTTGGTGGTGACCACCGGCAGGCCGTAGGTGTGGTGCCAGGCGCGCACCAGGTGGTCGCTGGCGGCCTTGCTGGCGCTGTAGGGGCTGTTCGGTTCGTAGGGGTGGGTCTCGGTGAACGCCGGCGCGTCGGGCGCCAGGCTGCCGTAGACCTCGTCGGTGCTGACATGGTGGAAGCGGAAGTTCGACTTCTCGTCGCCCTGCAGGCCGGCCCAGTGGGCCCGCGCGGCTTCCAGCAGCGTGAAGCTGCCTTCGACGTTGGTCCTGACGAACGCGCCGGGGCCGTGGATGCTGCGGTCGACATGGCTCTCGGCGGCGAAGTGCACGATCGCGCGCGGCCGGTGCGTGGCCAGCAGCCGGTCGACCAGCGCACGGTCGCAGATGTCGCCCTTGACGAAGCTGTGCCTTGCGTCGCCCTGCAGCGGCGCCAGGTTGGCCAGGTTGCCGGCATAGGTCAGCGCGTCGAGGTTGACGATGGGCTCGTCGCGGGTCTCGAACCAGTCGAGCACGAAGTTGCTGCCGATGAAGCCGGCGCCGCCGGTGACGAGGAGGGTCATTTCGGCGCCCGTCCGTAGGTGTCCTCGAAGCGCACGATGTCGTCCTCGCCCAGGTAGCTGCCCGATTGCACCTCGATGATCTCGAGCGGCACCTTGCCGGGGTTGGCCAGCCGGTGGGTCTGGCCGAGCGGGATGTAGGTGCTCTGGTTCTCGGCCAGCAGGATCACCTTGTCGCCGTTGGTCACCTCGGCGGTGCCGCTGACGACGATCCAGTGCTCGGCACGGTGGTGGTGCATCTGCAGGCTCAGCGACGCGCCGGGCTTGACCATGATGCGCTTGACCTGGTGGCGCGGGCCGTTGTCGATGCTGTCGTACCAGCCCCAGGGGCGGTGCACCTTGCGGTGCAGCGTCTGCTCGCCACGCTGCTCGGCGCCGAGCTGGTTGACGACCAGCTTGACGTCCTGGCTGCGCTTGCGGCTGGCCACCAGCACCGCGTCGGCGGTCTCGACCACCACCACGTCGTCCAGGCCCACCACGCTGACCAGCCGGCTGCTGGCATGCACCAGCGTGTTGTGGCTGTCCTTGACGATGGCGTCGCCGACGCTGGCATTGCCGTCGGCGTCCTTCTGGGCGACCTGCCAGACCGCGTCCCAGGCGCCGAGGTCGTTCCAGCCGGCGTCCAGCGCGACCATGCGGATCTCGAAGCGGCTGCCGGGGCACTTCTCCATCACCGCGTAGTCGACCGACTCGCTGGGCACCGCGGTGAACTCGGCCTTGCCGGGCCGCACGAACTTGGCGTCGGTGCTGCGCGCGGCCCAGGCGGCGCGGGTGGCAGCGGCGATGTCGGGCCGCCAGGTCTCCAGCGCCGCCATCCACACGCTGGCCTTCAGCACGAACATGCCGGCGTTCCAGTAGTAACCGCCCTCGGCCAGGTAGCGTGCGGCGGTGGCGGCATCGGGTTTCTCGACGAACTGGGCGACCTTCGGCGCCTCGGTGGCGTCGCCCGGCTGGACCCGGATGTAGCCGTAGCCGGTCTCGGGCCGGTCGGGGGTGATGCCCAGGATCGCGATCGCGCCGCTGCCGGCCACCTGCACCGCCCGGCGCACCGCGGCGGTGAAGGCCGGCTCGTCGGTCACCGTCTGGTCGGCCGAGGTGATCACCAGCACCGGGTCGGCGCCGCCTTCGAGTGCCGCGAGCGCGGCCAGCGTGACGGCCGGCGCGGTGTTGCGGCCCACCGGTTCCAGCAGCGCCGCGGCGGGCTCGATCTTCAGCTCGCGCAGCTGGTCGAGCACCAGGAAGCGGTGTTCCTCGTTGCCGACGATGGTGGGTTCGGCCACGCTGATGCCGCCGCTGGCCATGCCCTTCAGCCGGTTGACCGCCTGCTGGAACAGGCTGAACCGGTTGTCGGGCTCGCCCGACAGCACCAGGAACTGCTTCGGATAGCCGGCGCGCGACAGCGGCCACAGCCGGGTGCCGGAACCACCGGCCATGATGACGGGTTGGACTTGAAGGGTCATGCGGGGCTGCCGTGGGTGCCGTTGGAATAGCCGTGGGGGTTCAGGGTCTGCCAGCGCCAGCTGTCGGCGCACATGCGGGCCAGGTCGTGCTGCGCACGCCAGCCCAGGCGCTGCCGGGCCAGCGACGGGTCGGCGAAGCAGGCGGCCACGTCGCCGGGGCGGCGCGCGACGATCTCGTAGGGAATCGGCCGGCCGCTGGCCCTGGCGTAGGCGGCGACAAGCTCCAGCACGCTGTAGCCTCGGCCGGTGCCGAGGTTGACGGTGAACGAGCCCGGCGCATCGAGCAACTGGCGCAGCGCCGCGACATGGCCCTCGGCGAGGTCGACGACGTGGATGTAGTCGCGTACGCCGGTGCCGTCGGGCGTCGGGTAGTCGTTGCCGAAGACGCTGAGCCTGTCGCGCCGGCCCACCGCCACCTGGGCCACGTAGGGCATCAGGTTGTTCGGCGTGCCGCGCGGGTCTTCGCCGATCAGCCCGCTCTCGTGCGCGCCCACCGGGTTGAAGTAGCGCAGGCAGGCGGTCTGCCAGCGGGTGTCCGAGGCACCCAGGTCGCGCAGGATGGTTTCGCCGATCAGCTTGGTCTGGCCGTAGGGATTGGTGGCCGACAGCGCTGCGTCCTCGGTGATCGGCAGCGTCCGAGGGTCGCCGTAGACGGTGGCGCTGCTCGAGAACACGAAGCGCGGGCAGGCCGCCGCGCGCATCGCCTCGCACACGGTGACCAGGCCGCCGAGGTTGTTGCGGTAGTAGGCCAGCGGCTGGGCGGTCGATTCGCCGACGGCCTTGAAGGCGGCGAAGTGCACCACCGCGTCGATCGGGTGCCGGCCGAAGATCGAGGCCATCGCGGCCGCGTCGCAGACGCTGGCGCGCTCGAACACCGGCGCCCGGCCGCCCAGCCGCCGCAGCCGGTTCAGCACCTCGGGCGAGCTGTTCGAGAAGTCGTCGACGCCGACGACGTCGAATCCGGCGGACTGCAGCGCCAGCCAGGTGTGCGAGGCGATGTAGCCGGTGGCGCCGGTGAGCAGGACGGTGGGCATGCGGTCCACCGGGTTCACTGCAGCACGATCTGGCCGAAGCAGCTGAAGCCGTAGCCGTCGAACGGCACCGACAGCGCCTGATTGCTGCTGCTGCGCCGCTCGCTGCGGAACTCGCAGCCGAGCAGACCGGCGCGGGTGACGGCCCAGCGCACGCCCAGGGCCGCGGTGGTGGTGTTGTCATGGCCCTCGAGATCGACGAGCGTGAGAGCAGGCAGCGCGACCACCGTTCGGTTCAGCAGGCGATGTGCATAGTCCAGCGACGCATAGAGCCCGACCTTGCCGGTCAGGTCGTGGTCTGCACGGACGCGCAGTGCGGTCGTCACCGTGCTGGTGTCGTTGACGCCGGGGCCGTAGATGCCCAGGTCGACGGCGTCGCCGCTCTGCCCCGCGTCGCGCCAGAGCGTGGTGTGAAGGCGCGTCTTGCCGGTGGCCTGCCAGGTCCAGTTGGCCGAGCCGGTGAGGCCCGAGAAGTCGTTGATCGGGTTCTTCTCGTGCGTGATGCGGGTCGGGCTGACCCGCAGGTCCAGCTGGCTCAGCGCATTGGGCACCCAGCGGGCCGTGAAGTCCAGGTAGCGCCGGGTGACGGTCTCCGTCTCGTAGCTGCCGTCGCGGTTGAGGCGGTAATTGGGGTAGTCCGCCACCGCCTGGCGGATCGAGGCGCCGAGTTCTAGCAGGGTGCTCGGCCGGTAGCGTGCCCCCAGCGACCACGAGGTCTCGTCGAACTCCTCGTCGGCATAGCCGGTTGCCGAATAGCTGCGCTGCCGGTAGCCCAGGCCGGCCTCGAACGACAGCTGGGTCTTCCGGCCGAGCCTGAACAGCGCATGCGCCAGTTCGGTGTTGACGATGTTCTTCTGCGTCTCGACGCGGCCGGTGATGCCGTTGAGGTTGTTGAACTGGGTCAGCGCCTGGTCGGCGGCGATGCGGAAGGTGCCCGACAGGCGTTCCAGCGTTTCCCAGTCGAGCGCGAGCTTCAGGCCGTAGGACTCGTTGTTCAGGTCATCGTTGTTGGCGTAGCGGTTGATGCCGTAGTCGAGGCTGCCATACACCCGCTGGCGGCCGATCGGCTGGTCGATGCCGCCGATCAGCGAGGTGACCGAGACGGTGTCGGACCGGCTCTGGCCGTCGGGCAGGCGCTGGTCGTCGGCGATGCGGTAGAGGTTGGACTCGTAGCCGAAGGACTGCGAAATGCCCAGGTACCACGGGCTGGTCTCGGCCGTTGCCGGGCCGGCCATCGCCAGGGTGGTGATCGCGGCCAGCGCCACGGCGGTGCGGCTCGACAGGCGATCGCGGTTGCGGCAATCGGTCATGGTCAGGGTCCCTGGGTTCAATTCAATAGGCTTTGGCGTCGGCCCAAATCGACTTCACGGTGCGCAGGATGATCACCAGATCGAGCGCCAGCGACCAGTTGCGCAGGTATTCGAGGTCGTATTCCACGCGGGCCTGCATTTTCTCGAGCGTGTCGGTCTCGCCGCGGTGGCCGTTGACCTGCGCCCAGCCGGTGATGCCGGGCTTGACCTTGTGGCGCACCATGTAGGCCTTGATCAGCTGGCGGTACATCTCGTTGTGCGCGACGGCGTGCGGCCGCGGGCCGACGATGCTCATCCTGCCCTGCAGCACGTTGATGAACTGCGGCAGTTCGTCGAGCGAGGTCTTGCGGATGAAGGCGCCGAAGGGCGTGACCCGCGGATCGCCCTTGGTCGCCTGCCTGACCACCGACCCGTCGTCCATCGTCGTCATCGAGCGGAACTTGTAGACGACGATCTCCTCGCCATCCAGTCCGTTGCGCTTCTGCCTGAAGATGACCGGGCCGGGCGAACTGAGCTTCACCCCGATGGCCACCGCCAGCAGCACCGGCGCGATCAGCACCAGGATCAGGCTGGCCAGCACGATGTCGCTGACGCGCTTGACCAGCCGGTTGATGCCGGTGAACGGGGTCTCGCAGATGCCCACCACCGGCACGCCGTTGATGTCCTGCAGACGGCCCTGGATGATGCTGATGCCGAACACGTCGGGCACGAAGTAGATCGACGCGGTGGTGCCCTGCAGGTGTTCCAGCAGTTCGATGATGCGCGGCTGCGAACCCAGCGGCAGCGTGATGAACACTTCCTTCACGCCGTGCGTGCGGATGTAGGGCGCTGCATCGTGCAGCGTTCCCAGGCGCTGGCCGGTGGTTTCGGCGTGCACGCGGGCATCGGCCCGGTCGTCGAAGTAGCCCAGGAAGTCGACGCCCTGCGCCGGGCCGTGGCTCAGCGAACGGGCCACCTTGACGCCCAGCGCGCCGGCGCCGATCACCACCGCGCTGCGCCGGTTGCGCGGGTCGGCGGCCTGATGGCGCAGCGCCCTGTGCCCCAGCCGGACGGCCAGCAGCTGCAGGACGGGCGTCGCGATGGCCCAGACCAGTATCACGTTGCGGTCGAACAGGTCGAGGCTGCGCGTGCCGTAGCCGAACCCGGCCAGGATCGCGAGCAGCGTCAGCCACGAGCCCATGATGCCCACCGCCGCCGAGCTCAACCGGTCGCGGAACCGGTTGATGCCCGGCCAGGTCAGCGCGATGACCAGGAAGCACAGCGTCAGGTCGGCGCGACCGATGGGCTCGTCCTCCCAGGCCATCACCGCCATGTAGACCGCCACGGTGATCGCCGGTTCGAGCACGGTGGCGATGAACGCGGTGATCGACTGCGGAGCGCTGTTGAAGTTGCGGTTGCTTCTGGATTCGAACATCGGGGGCACCGTTCCACGGCGCAGCGACCAACGCCGTTGCAGGCCGTGACGGCTCGACTCGTCGGGTGGCGGTGCAGCGTTTGCCCAGGTGCAGAGGTTTCACGGCCAGCGCGCATTCTCGTTGAAAAACCGAGCCGTCCCGGCGGGCGGCGGCGCCGCGCCGCGGTCGTCTGCCTACAATCCCGGCAATGTTGCATGACCTGAACGCGCTGCTGGCGCCTGCCCTGATGGACCGCCTGGTGCTGGTGGTCAACCATGTGCTGTCGGCCGAGCCGGCGGCGGTGCAGCGGCTGCAGCCGCATCGCGGGCGCGTGCTGAGGCTCGATCTGCTCCAGCTGCCGCGCCTGCTGCCCTCGCCGCCGCCACTGGCCTTCCAGATCACCCCGGCCGGCCTGGTCGAATGGTGCCGTGAACCGGTCGATGCCGACCTGCGGGTGCGGCTGGACGCCGCCAACCCGGCCGCGCTGGCGCTGCAGGCGCTGTCGGGGCAGATGCCATCGCTGGCGATCGAGGGCGACGTGCAGCTCGCCGCCGACGTCGACTGGCTGCTGAAGAACCTGCGCTGGGACGTGGCCGACGATCTGGAGCGGCTGTTCGGTCCCATGGTCGCCCATGAACTGCACCGCCTGGGCAGCAGCCTGGCCCGCGCGATGCGCAGCGCCCGGCAGGTGGTGGGCGGGCGGCTGCGCAGCCGCTGAAGCGCACCGCGTCCCGCTGACCCGATGGGCCAATTCTTCCGGCTGATCTACATCGGCCTGACGGTCCTGCGCTTCGGCCTCGACGAGGTCGCGCTGTCGCGCTTCCGCCAGGGCTGGGTGCGTGCGCTGGTCCGCGTGGCGACGATCGGCCGCCGCGCGCGGCTGGACGCGCCGCGCGGTGCGCGCCTGCGCATGGCGCTGGAGAAGCTGGGCCCGATCTTCGTCAAGTTCGGCCAGGTGCTCTCGACACGGCGCGACCTGCTGCCGCTGGACGTGGCCGACGAACTGGCCAAGCTGCAGGACCGGGTGCCGCCGTTCCCGGGTCCGCAGGCCGTGGCGCTGGTCGAGAAGGCCTTCGGCAGGCGGCTCGACGAGGTCTTCGAGCAGTTCGACACCACGCCGGTGGCCAGCGCGTCGATCGCCCAGGTGCATTTCGCGACGCTGCGCAAGCCCGGCGGCGGCGGCCGCGAGGTCGCGGTGAAGGTGCTGCGCCCGGGCATGCTCGAGGTGATGGAGCACGACCTGCAGTTGCTGCACAAGCTGGCGCGGGTGGTCGAATGGGCCTGGGCCGACGGCAAGCGGCTGAAGCCGCGCGAGGTGGTGGCCGAGTTCGACAACTACCTGCACGACGAGCTCGACCTGGTGCGCGAGGCCGCCAACTCGGCCCAGCTGCGGCGCAACATGCAGGGGCTGGACCTGGTGCTGGTGCCCGAGATGGTGTGGGACTACTGCACCCCGTCGGTGATGGTGATGGAGCGCATGGACGGCGTGCCGATCAGCCAGCTGCAGCGGCTGCGCGATGCCGGCGTCGACATCCAGAAGCTGGCCCGCGACGGCGTGACGATCTTCTTCACCCAGGTCTTCCGCGACGGCTTCTTCCATGCCGACATGCACCCGGGCAACATCCAGGTCAGCATCGCGCCGCGCACCTTCGGCCGCTACATCGCGCTGGACTTCGGCATCGTCGGCACGCTGACCGACAACGACAAGGAGTACCTGGCGCAGAACTTCCTGGCCTTCTTCCGCCGCGACTACAAGCGGGTAGCCGAGCTGCATGTCGAGAGCGGCTGGGTGCCTCCCGACACCCGCATCGACGCGCTGGAATCGGCGATCCGCGCCGTCTGCGAGCCGCATTTCGACCGGCCGCTGAAGGACATCTCGCTCGGTCAGGTGCTGATGCGGCTGTTCCAGACCTCACGCCGCTTCAACGTCGAGATCCAGCCGCAGCTGGTGCTGCTGCAGAAGACGCTGCTCAACATCGAGGGCCTGGGCCGCCAGCTCGACCCCGAACTCGACCTCTGGAACACCGCCAAGCCCTTCCTCGAGACCTGGATGCACCGCCAGCTGGGCTGGGCCGGACTGGTCGAGCGCCTGAAGAACGAGGCGCCGCACTACGCGCAGATCCTGCCCGAGCTGCCGCGGCTGGTGCAGCAGGCGCTGCTGCGCAGCCGCGATCGCGATCCGGCGGCGCAGGCCCTGCTGGTCGAGCAGCGGCGCACCAACCGGCTGCTGCAGGCGCTGCTGTACGGCGCGGTCGGCTTCGTGCTGGGGGCGCTGGCGGCGCAGATGGCGACGCGCTGGCTGCACTGATCCGAGGCGCGAGGCGGGGCCCGCCGGGCAGGCCGGCAGGGTCCCGGCCGCGGCCCGATAATGCGGCGCGCTTCTTGCTCCTCCCACCGGCTGAACCGGGCCTTCGGCATGAACACCACCCTGATCGTCTTCGTCGTGCTCTACCTGCTCGGCACGCTGGCCCTCGGCGTGTGGGCCGGCACGCGCATCAAGAACTCGGCCGATTTCGCGATCGCCGGGCGCAGCCTGCCGCTGATCATGGTGATCACCACCACCTTCGCCACCTGGTTCGGCGCCGAGACGGTGATGGGCATCCCGGCGAAGTTCGTGCAGGGCGGCCTGAACGCGATCGTCGAGGACCCGTTCGGCGCCGGCACCTGCCTGATCCTGGTCGGCGTCTTCTTCGCCGCCAAGCTGTACCGGCTGAACCTGCTGACGATCGGCGACTTCTACCGCCACCGCTACGGCAAGGGCATCGAGGTGTTCTGCTCGTCGGCCATCATCCTGAGCTACCTGGGCTGGGTGGCGGCGCAGATCACCGCGCTGGGGCTGGTGTTCAGCGTGCTGACCCAGGGCGAGATGAGCGAGACCACCGGCATGATCGTCGGCACGCTGGCGGTGCTGATCTACGTCGTGGTCGGCGGCTTCCTCGCGGTGGCCTGGACCGACTTCATCCAGATGATCGTGCTGGTGGTCGGGATGTCGATCATCGCGGTGTTCGCGGCTGACCTGGCCGGCGGCGCCGGCGTCGTTCTCGACAAGGTCGCCTCGCAGGACCTGTGGCGATTCTGGCCCGAGCCGAACTTCAAGGACGCGGCCTTCTTCGTCGCCGCCGGCATCACGATGATGCTGGGCAGCATTCCGCAGCAGGACGTCTACCAGCGCGTGATGTCGGCGAAAGACGCCAGGACCGCCCGCAACGGCGCGGTGATCGGCGGCGTCAGCTACATCGTGTTCGCCTTCGTGCCGATGTTCGTCGTCGCCAGCGCGGTGGTGGTGATGGGCGACGAGGCGCTGGCCATCGCCAAGGACGACTACCAGCGCCTGCTGCCGACCTTCGTGCTGGGCAAGATGCCGCTGGTGATGCAGATCCTGTTCTTCGGCGCGCTGCTGTCGGCGATCAAGAGCACCTCGTCGGCGACGCTGCTGGCGCCGTCGACCAGCTTCGTCGAGAACATCCTGAAGAACCTGCGCCCGCACATGGGCGACCGCCAGCAGCTGCGGGCGATGCGCTTCTCGATCGTCGGCTTCGCCGGGCTGGTGCTGGCCTACGCCATCGCGATGAAGGGCACCTCGATCTACGACCTGGTGTCCTCGGCCTACCAGGTGACGCTGGTCGGCGCCTTCGTGCCGCTGGTGATGGGGCTGTACTGGAAGCGCTCGACGACCCAGGGCGCGATCTTCTCGGTGGTCGCCGGCATCGCGGTGTGGATCCTGTTCTTCCCGCAGGTCAGCGCGCTGGGCGAGGGCTTCCCGGGGCAGCTGGCCGGGCTGCTGGCCGCCTTCGCCGGCATGTTCGTCGGCTCGCTGGCGCCGCAGTGGCTGAAGACGCCGCACGACGCCGACCACCACGTGCGGGGCTTGAACGCCTAGCTTCGGCCCCCATCTGGGCTGCCGGGTGTCGCCGCCGGGGCCCGGCGTCGTATAATTTTTCGTTTTGCGTCAAGGGTTTAGCCATGCCGATCTATGCCTATCGCTGCAGCGCCTGCGGCCATGCGAAGGACCTGCTGCAGAAGCTGTCCGATCCGGTGCTCAGCACCTGCCCGGCCTGCGGCGCCGATGCCTTTTCCAAGCAGGTGACCGCGGCGGGATTCCAGCTCAAGGGCTCGGGCTGGTATGCCACCGATTTCAAGGGCGGCGCCGCTGCCGCAGCCGCGGCGCCGACCGCCGACGCGACGGCCGCCCCTGCCGCCCAGGGCAAGGGCGACGCCACGGCGGCAGCCACGGCGTCGGCGCCCTGCGGCGGCTCCTGCGCCTGCCACTGACCGCTGCGAAGGCGCCCTGCGTGAGAAAGTACATCATCGCCGGCCTGCTGGTGTGGCTGCCGCTGGCCATCACCATCTGGGTGCTGCTGTGGCTGCTCGGGCTGATGGACGGCGTGTTCTCGTGGCTGCTCACGCTGGGCCAGCATGTGCTGCCCAACGGGGCCGATGCGTCGATCGAGCGGCTGCGCCGCGTGCCGGGCCTGGGCGTGATCGTGATGGCGGCGCTGCTGCTGATCACCGGTGTCTTCGTCACCAACATCTTCGGCCAGTGGTGGGTGCGCCAATGGGACAAGATGATGGGGCGCATCCCGATCGTCAAGTCGATCTACAGCTCGGTCAAGCAGGTCTCGGACACGCTGTTCTCGAGCAACGGCAACGCGTTTCGCGAGGCGGTGCTGGTGCAGTACCCGCACGCCGGGTCGTGGACCATCGCCTTCGTGACCGGCAGGCCCGGCGGCGAGGTGCAGTCGCACCTGGGCGAGGAGCATGTCAGCCTGTACGTGCCGACGACGCCGAACCCGACCTCGGGCTTCTTCCTGATGATGCCGCGCACGGCGGTGCGGCCGCTGCAGATGACCGTCGACGAGGCGCTGAAGTACATCATCTCGATGGGCGTGGTGGTGCCGCCGCCGCCGGCACCGCCGCGTCCGGCGCTGGCCGCCGGCCAGCGCGCGGCCCGAAATTGACCGGGCCGGGCGCGACGGCTCGACGCCCGGTCCTGACGGCTTGCGAGACAGCCGAGCGAACGCCAAACCCTGCCACACCTCGATGGCCCGGCCCCGGCCGGGCTGCGCCACAGGGCGCCAAGCGCCACGGAGTTTTGCCATGAGAACCACCTACTGCGGCCTGGTCAGCGAGACGCTGCTGGGCCAGACCGTCACCCTGATGGGCTGGGCCCACCGCCGGCGCGACCACGGCGGCGTGATCTTCATCGACCTGCGCGACCGCGAAGGCCTGGTGCAGATCGTCTGCGACCCCGACCGGCCCGCGATGTTCGCCGCCGCCGAGGGGGTGCGCAACGAGTTCTGCCTGAAGGTGCTGGGCAAGGTGCGCGCGCGCCCGGCCGGCACCGAGAACGCCAACCTCGTTTCCGGCAAGGTCGAGGTGCTGGCGCACGAGCTCGAGGTGCTGAACCCCAGCGTGACGCCGCCGTTCCAGCTCGACGACGAGAACCTGAGCGAGACCACCCGGCTGACCCACCGCGTGCTCGACCTGCGCCGCCCGACGATGCAGAAGAACCTGCGGCTGCGCTACCGCGTGGCGATCGAGGTGCGCAAGTTCCTCGACGAGCAGGGCTTCATCGACATCGAGACGCCGATGCTGACCAAGAGCACGCCCGAGGGCGCGCGCGACTACCTGGTGCCCAGCCGGGTGCACGACGGCCAGTTCTTCGCGCTGCCGCAGAGCCCGCAGCTGTTCAAGCAGCTGCTGATGGTGGCCGGCTTCGACCGCTACTACCAGATCACCAAGTGCTTCCGCGACGAGGACCTGCGCGCCGACCGCCAGCCCGAGTTCACCCAGATCGACATCGAGACCTCGTTCCTCGACGA
>JAEUOY010000137.1 GCA_016790515.1 Burkholderiaceae bacterium
CGCCGCCGCCTGCTGTGCGGCCTGCTCGCGTTCGGCTTCCAGCCGCGCCGCGGCCCGTTGTGCGGCGGCCTGGCTTTCGGCCTCCAGCCTCGCGGCCTCGACCCGTTGCGCGTCCTGGCGCGCAGCCTCACGCCGCGCCGCTTCCTGAATTGCCGCCGCCTGCCGAGCGGCCTCCTGGCGTTCGGCCTCCAGCCGCAGCTTCTCGGCCCGCTCGGCGTGCTCGCGCGCGGCCTGCTGCCGCGCCGCCGCGATCCGATCTTCCTCGCGCTGCGCCGCCTGCGCTCGCTCGAGCGCCTCGGTGTCGATGGGAGGTGGCGCCGACGGCAGCGGCTGCGGACTCGACGCGGCGGGTGCCGCTGCGATCACCGGTGCAGGCAGCGACGGCGCGACAGGCACGCGCGGTGCGGCCTGGTCGGGCCGCTCGATGGCGATCACCTCCGGCGCGGGCGCCTTCGCCGGCGCAGCGCCGGTCGCGGCAGGGTGTTCCGACTCGGCCTGGATGGTCGGGCCGGACCTGGGCGAGACCACCGCGGGCGCCGGCGCCGGGGCCGGCGCGAGGGACAAGGCGGGTGTCGTCGCCGGCGCCCCGGCCGCATCCGGCTCGATCGATGCCTGCGGCGGCGGCTTCTCGACCGGCACCGGCGCAGCCCCCGCGGCGGTGGCCGGTGGCGGCATCAGCACGATGCGCAGGTCGGGCGCCTCGACCCGCCGCGCCTGCCAGGGCAAGCCGAATCCCGGAAGCCCCAGGCCCTGGCCGCCGAAGGTCAGGCCCAGCAGCAGCGCATGCGCCAGCAGCGAGAGCAGGCCGGCGAGCGTCAGCCGCCGGCGTTCAGCGCTTGCCGATCGGCTCGGCCAGCGCTCCTCCTGGCCGTCGGGCGCCGCCGAGCCGGCTGGCGTCGGCTGCGGTGGCGGTGTCGGCGCGGCGCTGGACGCTATCGAATCCAAGCCTGTTCCGCCGTCGCTGCGAGGGCGCCGCCCTGCGTGCGGGGCGCACCGGCGCCATGGTATTGACCTTGCCGATGCAGGCCGGGGGTTCTCACGAGGCGCATGCGGGCTAGGCCTGTGGCGGCGATCATCGACCGCCGGCGCTCGCCATCTCGCAAAGATGCTCGGCCAGCAGGCGCGCCGCCGCCGACACCAGCGGCGCCGCGCGCGCCACCACGGCGAAGCGCCGCACCGCCCACGGCTCGGCCAGCGGCACGAAGGCAAGACGGCCTGCGCCCGCATGCGGCGTCGCGGCCTCGAGCGGCAGGATCGCCAGGCCCAGGCCCGCGCCGACGAGGCGGCAGGCGGCATCGAGCGACGACACCTCCATGCGGTGCGACGGCAGCCGACCGGCCAGCGCGGCCTGCCGGCGCAGCAGCTGATCCATCTGTCCGCCGGGGCTGACGTTGATCGACGCCTGGTCCAGCGTGTCGGCGAAGCGCAGCGACGGCCGGCGCGCCAGCGGATGGCCGGGCGACATCGCGACGCAGAGCCGGTCTTCGCGATAGGGAAGCACCTGCAGGTCGGACAGGTCGCTGATCCGGTCCCACAGCACGCCGAGGTCGGCGCTGCCCTCGCGCACGCCGCCGACGATGGCCGGGCTCATGCGCTCGTCCAGGCCGATCCGGATGCCGGGATGGCGGTCCATGAACGCCGCCAGGTCGTCGGGCAGGCGCTCGGCGAGGACTGAGGGGCTCGCGAACACCCGCACGCTGCCCTGCACGCCATCGCGCCAGGCGCCGAGCTCGACGCGCATCCGGTCGAGCCCCGACAACAGCTCGCGCGCGCGGGCGAGCAAGGCCTGGCCGGCTGGCGTCGGTTCGACGCCGCGCCGCCGGCGCGTCAGCAACGGCACGCCGATCTCGGCCTCCAGCGCCGCGATGCGCTTGCTCAGCGCCGAGGCCACCAGCGACTCGCGCGCCGCGGCGCGGGCGATGTTCCCCTCTTCGCAGACCGCGACGAAGTGCTGCAGCGAGACGGGATCGAGCGGCCGTGTCATGACGTTCCGGATTGGAACGCATTCGCTGAAAATTCATCATTCGTAAAAGTCACGAGTCATGCCTAAAGTGCCGCCATGACCGCCACCACCTCACCCGTCACGATCCGCGACGTCGGCCTGCGCGACGGCCTGCAGATCCTCGCGCGCACCGTGCCGACCGCGCACAAGATCGAATGGCTGCACGCGGCGCATGCCGCCGGCCTGCGCGAACTCGAAATCGGCTCCTTCGTCCCCGCGCGGCTGATGCCGCAGCTCGCCGACACCGCGGCGCTGGTCGAGGCGGCGCGCTCGCTGCCCGGGCTGGTCGCCTCGGTGCTGGTGCCGAACCTGAAGGGCGCGCAGGCGGCGATCGAGGCCGGCGCGCAGGCGATGCTGCTGCCGCTGTCGGCCAGCCGCGCGCACAGCCTGGCGAACCTGCGAAAGCCGCCCGACGAAGTGGTCGACGAGATCGCGCGGATCCGCGACTGGCGCGACGTCAGCGGGTCGCGCTGCCTGCTCGAGGTCGGCATCAGCACCGCCTTCGGCTGCACGATCCAGGGCCGCGTCGACGAGGACGAGGTGCTGCGCCTCGTCGGCGCGGTGCTCGACGCCGGCGCCGATCGCGTCGGCCTGGCCGACACGGTCGGCTATGCCGATCCGCTGCAGGTCTCGCGGCTGTTCGCGCGCGCGTTCGAGGTCGCCGGCGATCGGCTCGCCTGCGGCCATTTCCACGACACCCGCGGCCTCGGCCTGGCCAACGTCTACGCCGCCTGGCAGGCCGGCGTGCGGCGCTTCGACGCCTGCGTCGGCGGCATCGGCGGCTGCCCGCATGCGCCCGGCGCGAGCGGCAACGTCGCGACCGAGGACGTGGCCTGGCTGTTCGCGAGCATGGGCGTGCCCACCGGGCTGGACTTCGACGCCCTGCTCGCGCTGCGCACGTCGCTGGCGCAGCGCTGGCTGCCCGGCGAAGCCCTGCACGGCAACATCTGGCGCGCGGGCCTGCCGAAGACCTTGCTCGAGGAGGCTGCATGAACGACACCGCCTCGCCCAACACCCCGCAGCCGCTGCGCGGCCTGCGGGTGGTCGAATTCACCCACATGGTGATGGGCCCGACCTGCGCGATGGTGCTCGCCGACATGGGCGCCGAAGTGATCAAGGTCGAGCCGATCGACGGCGAGGGCACGCGGCGCCTGCTCGGCGCCGGCGCCGGCTTCTTCCCGATGTTCAACCGCAACAAGAAGAGCATCGGCATCGACCTGAAGCAGCCCGAGGGCGCCGCGGTCGCGCAGCGCCTGGCGGTCTCGGCCGACGTGGTGGTCGAGAACTTCAAGGCCGGCGTGCTCGCGAAGTTCGGCCTCGATCACGCCAGCCTGTCGGCACGCAACGAACGCCTGATCTACGTCAGCCACAAGGGCTTCCTGCCGGGCCCCTACGAGCACCGCACCGCGCTCGACGAGGTGGTGCAGATGATGGGCGGCCTGGCCTACATGACCGGCCGGCCGGGCGACCCGCTGCGCGCCGGCACCAGCGTCAACGACATCATGGGCGGCCTGTTCGGCGCCATCGGCACGCTCGGCGCACTGGTCCAGCGCGGCATCACCGGCAAGGGCATGGAGGTGCAATCGGCGCTGTTCGAGAACAACGTGTTCCTGATGGGCCAGCACATGCTGCAGTTCGCGATGACCGGCAGGCATCCGGCGCCGATGCCCGCGCGCGACAACCCCTGGGCCGTCTACGACATCTTCACCGTGAAGGACGGCGAGCAGATCTTCCTCGCCGCGGTCAGCGATGCGCATTGGCGCACGATGTGCGACGTGCTCGGCTTCGCCGACCTGAAGGCCGACCCGGCCCTGGCGACCAACAACGACCGCGTGCGCGTGCGGCCACGGCTGATCGCGACGCTGCGCGAGCGGCTGGCCGGGCGCAGCGCCGCCGGGCTGGCCGACGCCTTCGAGCGCGCCGGCCTGCCCTTCGCGCCGATCCGCAAGCCCGAGGACCTCTACGACGACCCGCACCTGCTGGCCACCGGCGGCCTGGCCGACGTCGTGCTGCCCGACGGCGACAAGGCCGGCCAGGCGGTGAAGACCACGCTGCTGCCGTTCACGATGGACGGCCGCCGCCTGCCGGTGCGGCTGCAGCCGCCGCGCTTTGGCGCGCACACCGGCGAGCTGCTCGCCGGCCTCGGCTATGGCGCCGACGAGATCGAGGCCCTGCGCGAACGCGCGATCGTGGCCTGACCCCCCCACGACGACGACACAACGACAGGAGACCCGTGATGACCCAGGCCCTCATTGCCCGCCGTACCCTGCTCGCCGGCCTCGCCGCGGCCTTCGCGCGGCCTGCCTTCGCGCAGTCCGACCGGCCGGTGCGCTTCATCCTGCCGAACGCCACCGGCTCGGGGGTCGACGCGATCACCCGCGCGGCGCAGAACGCGCTGGCCAAGGCGCTCGGCCATCCGGTCGTGGTCGACAACCAGCCCGGCGCGGGCGGCATCGTCGGCCTGCAGGCGCTGGCACGCGCGCCGGCCGACGGGCTGACGCTGGGCGTGGTGTCGAACAACGTCGTGATCTTCCCGAGCGTGCTGAAGAGCCTGCCCTTCGACATGCCCGGCGACTTCACGCCGATCGCGGTCTGCGGCTACACGCCGGTGGTGCTGGTGGTCAACCCGAAGGTGCCGGCCGCCAACGCGAAGGAGTTCGTCGCCCAGCTCAAGGCGCGCAACGGCGACATGACCTATGCCTCGGGCGGCAACGGCACCATCCTGCACCTGGCCGCCGAGATGTTCCTCGACGAGACCAGGACCAAGGCCCGGCACATCCCGTACAAGGGGGTCGGACCGATGGTGACCGACCTGATCGGCGGCCAGGTCGAGTTCGCCACCGCGGCGCTGCCGAGCGTGCAGGCGCACCTGAAGTCGGGCACGCTGCGGGCGATCGGCATCGCCACCCCGCAGCGCACGCCGGCCGCGCCGGACATTCCCACCTTCGCCGAGCAGGGCGTGCCGGGCTACGTGGTCGAGGCCTGGTTCGGCGTGATCGCGCCGAAGAACCTGCCCGCCGCCGAGGTCAGGCGGGTGCACGAGGCCGTCGCCGCGGCGTTCGCCGACCCCGAGGTGAAGGAGGCGATGGCCCGCCAGGGCAACGTGATCAACGTGCGGCCGGCCGAGGCGGCGATGCCCTTCTTCCGCAGCGAGCTGGCGAAGTACGCGGCGATCGTCAAGAAGGCCGGCGTCGAGGCGCAGTGACGCGGCTGCTCCTGCTCTGCGCCGACCCGCAGCGCGTGCGCGCGCAGCTCGACGGCGCGCTGCTCATGCGCGAGCAGGCCGGCGCGCTGCGCGACGACATCTCCACCGACGAGATCTCGCCGCTGCCGGCGATGGTGAACTTCGACGCCACGCTCGGCGCGCATGCGCACACCGGCTTCAGCGCCGGCGGCGAGCGGCCGATCGGCCGCGGCGCGCTGCTGCGTGCCGGCATCGACGTGCTGGTGGGCGGGCGGCGCTACGGCAAGGGCAGCTCGCGCGAACATTCGCCGCTGGCCGAGCTGTCGGCCGGCGTGCGGCTGGTGATCGCCGAGAGCTTCGAGCGCATCTACCGCCAGAACGCCGACAACCTCGGCCTGCTGACCAGCACCGACCTGTCGCTGGTCGACCGGCTGCAGCGCGGCGAACGGCCCACGCTCGACGAACTGCTGGCCGGCCGCGATGCGCAGGCCGCGGCGATCCTGCGCGCCGGCGGGCTGCTGCGCTACGGCCTCGGCCCGCCGGGGACCCCGCTGGAACCGCCGGCGCCGGGGCCGCAGACGCTGTTCGACAAGATCGTCGCCCGGCACCGGCTGGGCCACGGCTTCGTCCGCGCCGACCTGCGCTTCATCCACGAGTACTACACCGGCATGTGCGCCCACCTGCTCGCGCAGCACGCCGGCGATGCCTACGCTCTGCACGACCCGGGCAGCATCGTCTGCTTCGAGGACCACCTGTCCTATGTCGAGCAGAGTCCGGTGCATGTCGCGCAGGGGCTGGTGGGCGGCGTGCGCCGGCTGTCGCGGGCACACCGCGAGTTCGTCGCGCGGCACGGCCTGAGGGATCACGGCTTCGCGGCCGGCGGCGAGGGCTCGCAGGGCATCTCGCACGCGATGGTCGCCGAGCGCTATGCGCTGCCGGGGCAGCTGGTGGTCGGCACCGATTCGCACACGCCGCACAGCGGCGCGCTCGGCTGCGTGGCCTTCGGCGTCGGCAGCACCGAGATGGCCAACGCCTTCCTGACCGGTGCGGTGCGGCTGGGCCGGCCGCAGGTGCTGCGCATCGAGGTCGACGGCCGGCTGCCGGCCGGCGTCTCGGCCAAGGACCTGGCGCTGCACCTGCTCGCGCTGCCGGCGATCCGCGAGGGCGCCGGCGTCGGCCGCGTGTTCGAGTTCGGCGGCAGCGCGCTGCGCGCGCTCGACATCGACGAGCGCGCCACGCTGACCAACATGACGGCCGAGCTCGGCGGGCTGACCGGCATCGTCGAGCCCGACGCGGTGACGCTGCGCTTCCTGCGCGAGCGCCGCGGCCTCGCCTTCGAGCTGGAACCCTGGATGCGCAGCGACGAGGGTGCGCCCTACGCGGCGACGATCGAAGTCGATGCCGCGCGGCTCTCGCCGATGGTGGCGCGCCCCGGCGACCCCGGCCTCGGCGTGCCGCTGGCCGAACTCGCCGAACGCCCGCGGATCGACATCGCCTACGGCGGCTCGTGCACGGCCGGCAAGCGCGAGGACTTCGAGCAGTACCACGCGGTACTCGCCTGGGCCGCGCAGCGCGGCCTGCGCGTCGCGCCGCACGTGGCGCTGTACCTGCAGTACGGCACCGAGGACGTGGCCGCGCACGCCGCAAGCCAGGGCTGGCCGGCTGCCTTCGAGGCCGTCGGTGCCCGGCTGCTGCAGCCGGCCTGCGGTGCCTGCGCCAACTGCGGGCCGGGTTCGTCGACCTCGGCCGATCAGGTCACGGTCAGCGCGATCAACCGGAACTTTCCCGGCCGTTCCGGCCCCGGTGGCGTCTGGCTGGCCAGCCCGGCCACCGTGGCGGCAAGCGCCATCGCCGGCAGGCTGGTGTCGTTCGCCGAGCTGAGGGGCGACGGCACCTGATGCCCCCCGGTGCGCGAGGTGGGTCGTCAGCGCCGCAGGGTGCGCCGGAGACCGCCGAATCGCTTCGCGGCCGCATCGATGCGGCAGGCGCGGTCCACGCCAGCCCGGCCGATCAGCTGCTGGCCAGCTTGAGGCCGACGATGCCGGCGACGATCAGCCCCAGGCTCGCCAGACGCGCTGCGCTGGCGGGCTCGCCGAACAGCACCATGCCCAGGACGGCCGTGCCGACCGCGCCGACGCCGACCCACACCGCATACGACGTGCCGACCGGCAAGGACTTCATCGCGATCCCGAGCAAGACGACGCTGAGGACCATCGCCACGATCGTGAAGACACTCGGCCACAGCCGGGTGAAGCCCTCCGTGTACTTCAGGCCGATGGCCCAGCCGACCTCGAGCAGGCCGGCGACGAGCAGCAGCACCCACGCCATACGCATCTCCTGTGGCTTGCCGGCTCGGGGTTCGCCGGCGGGCTTCGCGGACTACGGCGTCGTCCCGGACGAAGCGGACCGGCAGTATGGCGCGGCGGGCGGCCGGCCCGCGCTGGCCGGGTGCGATCGCTCAGGTCCGCGCCTCGCGCATGGCCTGCGCCAGGCCGGCGTTGCCGCGCGATTCGAGGCCCTGGATGGCGCCTTCGCGGTCCGCCCGCTCATGGTGCTGGTTGAGCTTGCGCTTGCAGTCCAGCCGGGTCAGGCGGACCTCGATGCCCACGATGCGGCTGAGCTGTTCCGCCAGGTAGTCGGCGGGCGCGTCGCCCATCTTCCACGGCACCGGCTGGTCGGCTTCGTGCGTGCGCGTCAGCCGGGCCACGACGCCCCTGACGAACTTCTCGTCGTCGCGCAGGTGGATCGTGCCGTGGGCGTGAACCACCTCGTAGTTCCAGGTCGGCACGCGCCGATGCGTCTCGTGCTTGCCCGGGTACCAGTTCGGCGAGATGTAGCCGTGCACGCCCCGGAACACCACGAGGACCTCGTCGCCGTCGCGGATCTCCTGCCAGACCGGGTTCGCCCGCGCGACATGGGCGATCAGCGCGCCGGCCGGGCCCGGCTCGGTGTCGAGCAGGAACGGCAGGTGGTCCGCTTCCAGGCCGGCGCCGGTGTTGCGGACCAGCATGCCGAGCGGGTGCTCCCGGACGATGCGGTGGATTTCCTCGACCCGAGGTTCGGCGAAGTGCTGCGGCAGGTACATGGGGTGGTCCTGGTCATGGCGATGGCCGGAGGACGCCGGCCGAAGACGCCACTGTGCCGCGCCACCGGCTCTGGGAAAATAGCCAGTTCCTGACGATCTCACTGGACCAGTTCGCGATGGCGCCGATCGACGATGACCGCCGGCGAGGCTCGAGCCGGGCACTCTACGCGGAGATCCGCGCCCGGATCGCCGACGGCACCTACCCGGCAGGCGCGGCGCTGCCGTCGACGCGTTCGCTGGCCGCCGAGCGCGGCCTGTCGAGGGGGACCGTGTCGGGGGTCTACGAACAGCTGGCCGCCGACGGTTTCATCGCCACGCATCCCGGCGCCGCCAGCCGGGTGTGCGCCGGGGCGGCCTTGCCGGCCAGGGCCTTGCCCGCCGACGAAGAACGCGCTGACCGCGGCGCGCCCGGCGAGCCTGCGCGCCGGCTGTCGGCCATCGGCCGCCGCATTGCCGGGATGGCCCTGCGGGATCCGGGTTCGCCGCCCGCCAGCGAGATCGATTTCGTCTACGGGCCGCTGTCCGGCAGCGACTTCCCGACGCTGGCGTGGCTGAAGGCGCTGCGGGCGGTCGAGCACCAGCGCAGCAGGCGCCTGGCCTACGAGGACCCGCGCGGCAACCTCGACCTGCGGCGAGCGCTGCAGGGCCACCTGAGCCAGACGCGCGGACTGTCCTGCGCGGTCGAGCAGCTGATGATCGTGAACGGCTCGCAGCAGGCGCTGGATCTCTGCGCGCGCCTGCTGGTCGACCCCGGCGATGTCGTGGTCGTCGAGAACCCCGGCTACCGGATGGCGCTCGAGGCCTTCGAGGCCTACGGGGCGAGACTGTCGTGCGTCGACGTCGATGGCCATGGCCTGCGGACCGACCAGCTCGATCGGCTGCGGCCGGTTCGCCTGGCCTACGTGACCCCCACCCACCAGTTCCCGCTGGGTTCCTTCCTGCCGATCGCCCGCCGGCGCGCCCTGCTGGACTGGGCCGCCGGGCAGCAGGCCTGGATCATCGAGGACGACTACGACAGCGAGTACCGCTACTCGGTCCGGCCCGAGGCGACGCTGCTATCGCTGGACAGCCGCGCCTGCGTGATCCATGTGGGCACCTTCTCGAAGACGCTGTCGCCGCAGCTGCGGCTCGGCTACATGGTGCTGCCGCCCGGCCTGGTGGAGGTGTTCGCCGCGGCCAAGCGGCTGGCCGATCGGCACGCGGCGACCGGCGTGCAGCGCGCACTGGCCCGGCTGCTGGCCGACGGCAGCTACGACCGCCATGTGCGGCGCATGCGCCGCCTGCAGCAGGCGCGCCAGCGTGCGCTCGTCGACGCGCTGACCCGTCACCTCGGCGCGCGCGTGAAGATCGAGGGCGCCGCCAGCGGCCTGCATCTGGTCGCCTGGTTTCCCGCTCTGCCGGCGAGCGCCGAGCCGGCCCTGGTCGAGGCGTCGCGCGAGCGGGGCGTCGGCGTCCATCCGATCGGCCCGCTCTTTCACCCGGGGGACCGCACGGCTGCGCCGCGCCGGCCGGCCGGGCTGGTGATGGGCTATGCGCTGCTGGAACCCGAGGTGATCGAACGCGGCGTGAGCCGCCTCGCGGCGGCGCTGACCAGCGTCCAGGAACGAAGCTCGATCGAGCGCCGAGGCTGAAGCCACGGCCACCTGCCGAGTTCACCGCCCGCGGGGAATCGCCTGCCGGTGGCGGACTCCCGGATCGGCAGGCATCAATGCCGGCGATGCCGGTCCGCCGCGATGCGCCGCACCGTGGCCGCCACCAGCGGCGCGATGCACGACGGCGGGAACGGCGACACGCTGCTGACGTTGATCTCGCACAGCACGAAACGCTCGGCGCCATCGGCCCGCGGCTCGCCGCGGATGAAGTCGCAGTCCCACAGCAGCGGCAGGCGATCGCGCGCCAGGCCGACACGGCCGCAGAGCTGTTCGACCCAGCCCGACTCGAGCTGCCGCCGCAGCGGCTGGCACTGCGCCAGCTCGGGGCCGTGGTAGAGCCGCGGCCCGGGCAGCGGCTGATCGGGGTGCAGCGCGACGACGTCCTGCACACCGAAGCCGGCGACGCGGTCCTCGACCAGGTAGGCGCGCAGCATGCCTTCGGGCAGCCGCGGCTGCCAGGCCTGGTCGATCATGTGGCCACCGGCGTCCGGCTCGAAATACGGTGCAAGCATCGCCTGCAGGCCGGCCAGGTCCACATGCTGCGGCCGGCCGCCGCGCCGGGCATGCTGCACCGTCAGCAGGCCGTCGCCGTCCTGCGCCACCCGCCAGACGCCGATGCCGCTGTGGCCGCGGTGCTGCTTGAGCACCCGCGGGCCCTGCGGCAGGCGCAGCGGCAGCCCCGCCGCCAGTTGCGCGAGGCTGTCGATGCGCTGCACGTCGCTGCCGAAGGGCAGCTCGCGCGTGTCGAACAGCACGTCCTTGGTGCCCAGGCGCAGCACGGCGTCGGGATCGGCGCTGACGAGCAGGCCCTCGCGCGCCAGGTCGCCCAGCATGGCGTCGAGCCGGTCGCGGCGGCGCCCGTCCTCGATCGGGTTGCACCACACCAGCACCGCCTGCACGCGGCGCAGCTGGGCCGCCACTTCGTCGGCGAAGTCGTCGTGCCACACCGCGGGCTCGGCGGCCACGCCGGCCAGCGCGAAGGCCTCGAACAGCGCCGCAAAGCGGCTGGCCGCCGGATCGGCGCGGTCGCGCGCCGCGCGGTCGCCGGGGTAGAGCAGCGCGACCCGGGGTGCCGGCGCGGCGTTCATGGCGGCGGGCGACGCAAGGCCGCGGGGTCGCAGGGCAGGCACCGGTTTCGCGTGTTCATGCAGACTCCTTCAGCGCAGCTGCGGCAACAGCCAGCTCGCCAGCAGCCCGGCGGCTGCGCTGCCGGCCAGCAGCGGCATCACGCCGACCTTGAAGCGGAACAGCGCCACGGCAGCGGCCACCGCGATCGCTGCCGACACCGCGTCGAAGCGCCCGCCGAAGCCCTGCGGCCACAGCACGTGCCAGGCGAAGAACATCGCCAGGTTGAGGATGACCCCGACCACCGCGGCGGTGATCGCCGACAGCGGCGCCGTGAAGCCCAGCTTGCCGTGCGTGGCCTCGACCAGCGGGCCGCCGGCCAGGATGAAGACGAAGGACGGCAGGAAGGTGAAGAAGGTCACCACCGTGGCGGCCAGTGCGCCGCCGAGGAACAGCGCATCGGGGCCCAGGACCTGCTTCAGCCAGCCGCCGACGAAACCGACGAAGGCCACCACCATGATCAGCGGTCCGGGGGTCGTCTCGCCCAGCGCCAGGCCGTCGATCATCTGCGGGCCGCTGAGCCACTGGTGGGTCTCGACCGCGCCCTGGTACACATAGGGCAGCACCGCATAGGCGCCGCCGAAGGTGAGCAGCGCGGCCTTGGTGAAGAACCAGCCCATCTGCGCCAGGGTGCCCTGCCAGCCGTTCGCCGCCACCAGCAGCGCCATCGCCAGCGCCCACAGGCCGAGGCCGGCCACCAGCACCCTGGCCAGGCGGCCACGCGAGAAGCGCGCGTGCAGCGGCGTCGGCGTGTGGTCGTCGATCAGCGCCGGCCCGTAGCCGGCCCGGGCCGCGCCATGCCCACCGCCGAGCGCAAACACCTGCGGCCAGCGGCGCGCGCCGAAATGGCCGATCAGCCCGGCCGTCCCGACGATGGCCGGGAACGGCGTGTCGAAGGCGAAGATGGCGATGAACGAGGCCGCCGCGATGCCCCACATCCAGCGGTTCTTCAGGGCGCGCGTGCCGATGCGGTGGGCGGCATGCAGCACCAGCGCGGTCACCGCGGGCTTGAGCCCGAAGAAGATGCCGGCCACCAGCGGCACGTCGCCGAAGCGCAGGTAGATCCAGCTCAGTGCGATCAGGATGAACAGCGACGGCAGCACGAACAGCGCGCCGGCGACGATGCCGCCCCAGCTGCGGTGCAGCAGCCAGCCGATGTAGGTGGCAAGCTGCTGCGCCTCGGGCCCCGGCAGCACCATGCAGTAGTTCAGCGCGTGCAGGAAGCGCTGCTCGCTGATCCAGCGCCGGCGCTCGACCAGCTCGGTGTGCATGATCGCGATCTGCCCGGCCGGACCACCGAAGCTGATGAAGCCGAGCTCGAGCCAGAAGCGGAAGGCTTCGCCGAGGCTCACCGGCGCGGGCGGCACGGCGGGCCCGGCGGCGTCGTTGTGGGCGGCGCGGTCGACCCAGCTCATGGCGTGGCGCCGGGTGCGGCGTGCAGCGCGTCGAACACCGCCGCTGCGGCCAGCCTCAGCGGGTCATCGTCGGCATGCAGTTCGCGCAGGCCGGCGAGCACGGCCTCGAGTCCGGCCGCCTCGGGCACCGGGATGCCACCGATGTCCAGGAAATGCACGGCACGGCCGATGCGCTGCAGCCGCGGGTCGGCGTCCAGGCCGAAGCCCGCCGCCATCACCTCGAAACTGACGCGCGAGCCGACGTGCGTGAATCGCGCACCGTCGTAGTCGAAGCCCAACGCGCCGCGCGGTGCCGGCGTCGAGCCGGCCGGATCGGCCAGCCAGACGAAACGGGCCTCGGGGTCGATGAAGCGGCGGATCAGCCAGGCGCAGGCCAGGCGGTCGACCCACGGCCGCGAGCGCGTGGCCCAGCACTTGCCCTGGAACTTGCGCGGATCCAGGCGAGGAATGCCGTGCGGCGCCTGCGCCACCGGCTCGCCGCGCGAGAAGCGCGCATCGAGCGCCTGGCGCAGCGCATCGAGCTCGGCCTGCGCCTGCTCGGCCGCAGCACCCGGGTAGTAGTCGATGCGCCGCAGCGCCTGCAGCGCCTCGGCAACGCCGCGCCAGCGCCGCCGCGCGTCGGTTTCCTGAAGCACGGGCAGCGCCGCGGCGAGCGCCTGCGCCTCCACGCGCCACTGCCCATAGGCCTCGGCGCGGTCGAACAGCGCCAGCAGCTCGGCCCGCTGGGCCGCGTCGCGCGCTGCCAGCTCGAACACGCCGGCCTGGCCGCCGTGGGCGCGGACCTCGGTGACCAGTGGATCGAACGAGGCTGCCTGGGCCTCGGGCAGCAGGTAGGCGCCATCGCGCAAGGATGCGCAGCCCAGGGCCTTCAGCGCCCGCCACACGCGCAGCCGCACGGCGTTCGGCTGCGTCGGCAGGGTGAGCAGAAGCACGCTCCACATTTCCGAAGTATATGCTACTTCTTTTGACGCATCTGCATCTCAGAAGGAGCCGGTGCATCGCCGGCGTGCCGGCGCGCATCGGTGCAGCGCCCGGTCGTTCGCCGTCGGGTCGGTGGTGGTGCGGGCTGGTGGACCGGTATCGTTTGCCTGTCATGCTGGCACTGCGCATGGACGGCTTCGAGAACGTGCGGCTGCTGTGCGGCTTCAACGAGCGGCAGGCGCGCGGCGGCCTGGACGCCCATGCGCGGGCGACCAAGAAGGGCTGACGGTCGAACTGCCCGCTCTGCGCTGGCGCACACCGGCTGCGGCCCCGCAGGCACCCGCGGCACCGCGGGCGCGACCGCTGCGTCCCGGCGCCATTTGCCCGCATCGGACCGAACGCCAGCGCGCCTGCAGGTCCAGCGCAGCAATGCCCTGGCGGCGTCGCTGACGGTCTTCGGCCATCCCAGCATCCGGGCGGGCGCGCGGCGCTCAACCAGGGTCCGACGCCGCCGACTGCGCCGACCGCGCCGGGGCGACTGGGCCGAGCGCCTGTTCGAGCCATTGCATGACCGCGCCCTCGTTCGGCGCCAGCACCGCGGCATCACCCGAGAAGGCCCGCCACGCGTCCACATGCCGCGGTGCCACCGCGGTCAGCAGCGGCAGGCCACGCGCCAGGACCTCGAGCAGTTCGGCCCTGAAGCCGCCACCTTCTGCCTCCAGCGCGCCGAAGCGGTTGCTGATCACCAGGTCCGGCGCCTCGTCGACAGCCCGGCGCAGCACCTCGCTGGCCTGCGCGAAGCCCTGCGGATCGGCACGGCAGGCCGCCGAGTCGCGGCCGAGCGGCTGCGACACGAGGTATTCCCGCGAGGTGTCCAGGTCGACGAGCAGCATCGGGCTGGCACAGCCGCTAGCGCCCTCCGGACGCGTCATCACGACGCCACGCACCCGCCTGCCCGCCAGCTTCTGCGCGGCCGCCACAGCGGCCAGCAATGCGTCCACGTCGCAGCAGCCGTCGTCCTCGATCGCCGCGGCGCACACGCCGGTTGCAGTCATCGTGCTCATGGATCGCGATGTTTACCAGATGGCCAGGGGTGACGCGAGCGCAGGCGCCGAATCGTGGACAATCGTCATAAAGTCATCTTTATATGAACTGGCTTCGGTGGGAACGAAATGCAGCCCGGATCGAATGCCGGATGCCAGCGTAACAGGGTGATCCGCCACGACCTTGCACCCGTCGTGGGGCGCAGATGCGTTGTATATTGTGCTTGATCACGAACCTGCGTGAACGCGATGAACTTCCGCATCCTCCGTGCTCTCGCGCTGGCCGCCACGTCGCTGGCCTGGTCCTTCGCCCAGGCCGGCGAGATCACGGTGTCGGCCGCTGCCAGCCTGACGCATGCCTTGCGCGACCTCGGGCCACTGTTCGAGGCCGCCCGCCCCGGCGCCAGGCTGCGTTTCAACTTCGGCGCCTCGGGCGCCCTGCTGGCGCAGATCGCCAAGGGCGCGCCGGCCGACGTGTTCGTCAGCGCCGACCAGGAGTCGATGGACCTGGCGCAGGCCCGGGGCCTGGTCAGGCCGGCGCAGCGGCGCGACCTGCTGTCCAACACGCTGGTGGTGATCGTGCCGGCCGCCAGCAGCAAGGCCCCGAGGGCCCTGGGCGACCTGACGGACGCCGGCTACGCCCGCATCGCGATCGGCCTGCCGGCCAGCGTGCCCGTCGGCCGCTACACCAAGGCGGCGCTCGAAGCCGCCAGGCTCTGGGGTGCGATCGAGCCGAAGACGATCGGCGCCAGCAACGTGCGCCAGGCGCTGGACTATGTCGCCCGTGCCGAGGTCGATGCCGGCTTCGTCTACGCCACCGACGCGGTCATCATGCCCGACAAGGTCAGGGTCGCCTTCACCGTGCCGACGGCCAGGCCCATCCTCTACCCGGTGGCCACGCTGGCCGGCGCCCCGAACCCCGCCGAGGCCGCGAAGTTCGTCGACTTCCTGTTCACGCCGCCGGCGCAGGCCGTGCTGGCGAAGCACGGCTTCGGCAGGCCCTGAGCGCCGGCGCCTCGACCGATGACCGGCGCCTGGGTCGCACTCGCGCTGTCGCTGAAGGTGGCGGGCTGGGCCACGGCGCTGAACCTCGTCTTCGGCATCGGCGTCGGCTTCGCCCTGGCGCGGCTGCGGTTCCCGGGGCGCGACGTGGTGGACGCGGCGCTGACCCTGCCGATGGTGATGCCACCCACCGTGCTCGGCTACTACCTGCTGGTGGTGATCGGCAGCCAGGGTCCGATCGGCGGCTGGCTGCTGCAGCACTTCGGCATCCGCCTCATCTTCAGCTGGCAGGCCGCGGTGATCGCCGCCACCCTCGTCGCGTTTCCGCTGGTGTTCAAGGCGGCGCGGGCGGCGTTCGAGAACGTCGACCCGCAGCTCGAAGACGCCGCCCGCACGCTGGGCATCGGCGAGTGGGGGATCTTCTTCCGCGTCTCGCTGCCGCTGGCATGGCGCGGCATCCTGGCGGGCCTGCTGCTGTCGTTTGCCCGCGCCCTCGGCGAGTTCGGCGCCACGCTGATGGTCGCCGGCAGCATCGCCGGCAAGACCCAGACCCTGTCGATCGCGGTCTACGAGGCCGTGCAGGCCGGGCAGGACGACACCGCGAACTTCCTCGTCGCGGTGACCTCGATCGCCTGCATCGCCGTGCTGCTGAGCGCCGGGCGCCTGGCCCCCGGGCGCGTGCCGGCGCGCGGCTGATGCCGGGCATCGCGCCGTGACTGCCGTGCCCGTCATGCCCGTCTGGCAGGTCGAGGTCCGCAAGCAGCTTCGCCTGGGTGCGAGCCGCTTCGAACTGGACCTGCGCTTCAGCAGCGAGGCGCGCCGCGTCGTGCTCTACGGACCGTCCGGCGCCGGCAAGACGCAGACGCTGCGCATGATCGCCGGCATCACGCCGCCGGACAGCGGCGTGATCCGCGTCGCCGGCCGCACCCTGCTCGACACGGCCGGGCGCGTTTCGCTGTCGCCGCAGGATCGCCAGGTCGGCTACGTGTTCCAGGACTACGCGCTGTTTCCGCACCTGACCGTGCGGCAGAACATCGCGTTCGCGCTGCGCGGCGGCTGGCGCAACCCCGCGCGCCACGGGCCCGAGCCCCGCGTCGATCGCTGGATCGAGCAATTCCGGCTGCAGGACGTCGCCGGCCACTTCCCGCACCAGATCTCCGGCGGGCAGCGGCAACGCACCGCGCTGGCCCGCGCGCTGGTCGGCGAGCCGGTTGCCCTGCTGCTGGACGAGCCGTTTGCCGCGCTGGACAGAAGCCTGCGACAGCGGCTGCGCCAGGAACTGCTGGAACTGCAGCAGTCGCTCGACCTGCCCCTGCTGCTGATCACCCACGACGACGAAGACGTCGAATGCCTGGCCCAGAGCGTGGTCCGGATCGACGGCGGCCGCCTGGCTGGCGCTCGGCAGGATGTCGCGCGGCCGCCCGCCCGCGCAGGCCGCACCGCGGCGACCTGAGTCGCCGGCCCGGCACCGGATATCCTCGGGTCGCCCGATGGCGGCACGACCGTGGCCGCGGGTTCCTGCCCATGTCCAACCCAGCACCCCCCAGGCCCCGGCGCCGCCGCCCTTCCGCTGTCGCGCTGCAGGGCTCGCTCTGGCTCGAGGTCGAGGGCCGCCCGCTGGGCGGCTCAGAGCGGATGGCGCTGCTGAAGGCGGTGGCCGAGCAGGGCTCGATCACCCAGGGGGCCCAGGCGGTCGGCATCAGCTACAAGGGGGCCTGGGACGCGATCGACGCGATGAACGAACTGGCCGGCGAACCCCTGGTCGAGCGAACGAGCGGCGGGCGCGGCGGCGGCGGCACCCGGCTCACCGATCACGGTCAGCGGCTGGTCGCGCGATTCGAGCAGCTCAGCGCGGCCCACCAGCGCTTCGTGCAGCTGCTCTCCACCCAGGGCATGGACCTCGACCAGGCCTTCTCCTTCCTCCGAGTCGTGAACATCAAGACCAGCGCCCGCAACCAGTGGGTCGGCACGGTGAGCGCCATCCGTGCCGGCGCCGTCAACGACGAAGTCGAGCTGCTGCTGCCCGGCGGCGCACGGTTGGTCGCCATCGTGACCCGCGAGAGCACCGACGCCCTGGGTCTGCGCGTCAAGCAGACGGTGATCGCGCTGGTCAAGTCGTCCGCGGTGATGCTGGCCACCGACCTCGGCGACGCCAGGCTGTCGACCCGCAACCGGTTCGACGGCGTGGTGTGCGGCGTGCGCCCGGGCGCGGTCAATGCCGAGGTGACGGTCGAGACCGCCGACGGCTTGCGCATCGTCGCCATCGTGACCCAAGCCTCGGTCGACGGCCTCGGCCTGGCGCCGGGGCAGGCCGCGACCGCGCTCCTGAAGGCCTCCGACGTGATCCTGGCCTGCGAAAGCTGAAGGGGCCTGGACTCCAGGCGAAGCCCGACTGCTTCGCCCTCCATCCACTGGACCGGGCCGTTGGCGAGGGTACCCGCGCGCAGTGTCGGCCCCTGAAGGTCCGCCAGTGTGCGATGTCGGCCAGGTGATCGGCGCTGGGAGCCTCGTTCACGAAGCATGCCGTCCGCGCCATCCGGATGCACCAGAGGCACCCACAGGTCCGCGACCGTGCTGGTCGAGCGGGCACCGCCGCCTTCGCCGACTCAGGCGTGACGCGGTCGCGGACGCACAAGTGCTGGAAGGTCTCCCGATACCTGCGCAAGCGGATGTCGTGCTCGGGATCCGGCAGTTCGAAGCACCGATCCAGCCGCAGCCGCGAACCAGCGCGCTGGATCCGCGCCGCAGCGCCAGCAGGGCTGGCCGATCAGCAACGGTCGGGCCGATCCCTCCTGCGCAACGATCCGCACCGCACGCTGAACGCACCCATCCCCGCCCTCGGCGCACGCGATGCGCCGCGAGCTCGCCTCGCTGCTGCGCGTCGCGCCGCAGTCCTGCGTGCCTGCCGTCTTCGATCGACAGGACCGGACACTGGCATGCCAACCCGGCCAGCCAGTCGGCGAACTGGACCGGGTCGAATCGCCGGTTCTCGGCCGCCAGGACGTGGTGGCCCTTCCCATGGAACTCCGAGCGGGTCACGTCCGGGCCCAGCCCGATGTCGCGCCCAGGGTGGAAGCCAGCGGTTTCGATGGCGCGCAGGATCGCCTCGACCGCTGCTGAATTCGGCGGCAGTCCGGCGCGAAGCCGCCCTCGTCGCCCAGCGCCGTGGTCATGCCCGCGGCCTCGAGCCGGGCCTTCGGCGCGTGGAACACCTCGGTGCCCCAGCGCAGTGCTTCGGCAACACTGGGTGCTGCCACCGGCAGGATCATGAACGCCTGGAGGTCGACGCTGTCGTCCGCATGGGCACCACCACCGCGCAGCGCGTTCAGGTTCCCGCCGTTCACCTGGCCGACTGCGTGTTGCACATCCATGCCGCCGCAGCGCCGGGGATCCGCGTCGCGCATCTCGATGGCTGCGCGAGAAGCGGGGGAAGCGCCCGAAGGCGCCGCGGCGCGGCTGCGTGCGCCGCTGGCCAGCGTGACCTCGGCGGCCACGGTCGGGTTGCCGCGCGAGTCGAGGATCTCGGGCCTGCGAATCTCGTCGCTGGCAGGCGTGAAGCCCCCGGTGCCGGGCGCTGCAGGCGAGTCAGGCCGTCGCGATGCGAATCAAGTTGGTCGTGCCGGGCGTTCCGAACGGCATGCCGGCAATGGCCACGATGAACTGCCCGGCTTCGGCGAATCGATCGCGCCGCGCCACCGAGCACGCGCGCTCGGTCATCTGGTCAGCGTCGACCACGTCGTCGATGAGCACCGAGTGCACGCC
Source organism: Burkholderiaceae bacterium (assembly GCA_016790515.1). Taxonomy (GTDB): domain Bacteria; phylum Pseudomonadota; class Gammaproteobacteria; order Burkholderiales; family Burkholderiaceae_C; genus Pseudaquabacterium. The sequence continues at coordinate 19,192 of JAEUOY010000137.1, forward strand.
CCAGACGAGCGCAAGCCGACGTGCGGTGGCCAGCCGAGGCGTCAGGCTCAGGATCGGGGACTCGGGGCGCTCGCGCGCAGCGCGCAGGCTGGTGTGCCCCGAACTCGTGTAGCAGACGATGGCCGACGCGTGCAACAAGGCCACGGCGCGACGCATGGCGCAGCACACCGCCTCGGCAACATCGCCGCCAGGTCTTGCCGAGGTGTGGGACGCATCGATCAGTTGCCGGTAGGCGGGATCGGCCTCGACCTGCTCGATGATGCGATTCATCATGTCGACCGCCACGACAGGGTGCTTGCCCGACGCCGACTCGGCCGACAGCATCACGGCGTCCGCGCCGTCGTAGATGGCCGTGGCCACATCGGATGCCTCCGCGCGCGTGGGCACCGGACTCTCGATCATCGACTCCAGCATCTGCGTGGCCACGATGACCGGCTTGCCCAGCTTGCGGCAGGCACGCACGATGCGCTTCTGGATCGCTGGCACGCGTTCGGCGGGAAGCTCCACCCCCAGGTCACCACGCGCCACCATCACCGCATCGGTCAGCTCGACGATCTCGTCGAGACGCTCGACGGCAGAGGGCTTCTCGAGCTTGACCACGATGGCTGCGCGGTCGCCGATCAGGGCGCGTGCTTCCGACACGTCTTCAGGGCGCTGGACGAATGACAACGCGATCCAGTCCGCGCCGAGTTCCAGCGCAAGTGACAGGTCGCGACGGTCCTTCTCCGTCAGGGCGGTGATCGGCAGCACGACGCCGGGCACATTGACCCCTTTGCGCTCGGACAGCTTGCCGCCCACCGCAACGCGCGTCTCGGCGAAGTCGTCACCACACCGCTCGACCACCAGCCGCAGCTTGCCGTCGTCCAGCAGCAACTCGGCACCCGGGACCAAGGCCGCAAAGATCTCGGGGTGCGGCAGGCACACACGGTGCTGTGAACCCGGGGCCTTGTCCAGATCCAGCCGAAACGGCTGACCCTGCGTCAGCATCACCGGCCCGTCGCCGAACGTGCCCACGCGGAGCTTGGGCCCCTGAAGATCGGCCAGGATGCCGATGGGCCGACCCGTCTCCTGCTCCAGTGCCCGCAGCACCTCGAAGCGTGCGCTGTGGTCGGCATGGCTGCCGTGGCTGAAGTTGAGCCGGAAGACATCGACACCCGCCAAGAAGAGCTGGCGAACCACGGCCGGGTCGGAACTGGCCGGGCCAAGGGTGGCAACGATCTTCGCGTTTCGTGTTCTGCGCATGGTCTACCTGTTGGCGGGCGCTTCGATGCAGATCGCCCGAAAGTCGTTGACGTTGGTCAGCGTCGGTCCGGTGACGACGGAGTCACCCAGCGCCTCGAAGAAGCCGTGACCGTCGTTGTCGGCGAGGCTGTCCTTGGGCCGGATGCCCTGCGCCCAGGCGCGCATCAGGGTGTCGGGCCCGAGCAAGGCACCGGCAATCTCTTCCTGACCATCGACACCGTCGGTATCACCGGCCAGTGCGTGAATGCGCGGATGACCGTTCAGGGCGATACCGAGCGACAGCAGGAACTCGACGTTGCGGCCGCCACGCCCCTTGCCGGTCACCGTCACCGTCGACTCGCCACCGGAGAGCAGCACACAGGGCGTCTCGACGGGCTGTCCACGGTCAGCCACCTGCAGCGCGATGCCGCCCAGTACCTTGCCGACGTCACGGGCTTCCCCTTCGATGGCGTCACCCAGCACGTAGGCCCTGAACCCTGCGCCTTGAGCCACCGCCGCGGCGGCCTCGAGGGCCATCTGCGGCGTGGCGATCATGTGCGTCTGTACGCCGGCAATGCGAGGGTCGCCGGGCTTGACGGATTCGCCGCGGCCACTCCGCAGCACGTCCAGCACTTCGGGCGGCAAGTCGATGCCATAGCGCCGCACGATGGCCAGCGCGTCCGCGCAGGTGGTCGGATCGGCCACGGTGGGGCCCGAGGCGATGTCCATCGGGTTGTCGCCCGGAACATCGGAGATCAGCAGGTTCACGACCCGCGCCGGATGGCAGGCGGCGGCCAGTCGCCCCCCCTTGATGGCCGAGAGGTGGCGTCGCACGCAGTTCATCTCGCTGATGGTGGCGCCCGACTTCAGCAGCGCGCGGTTGACCGCCTGCTTGTGCTCGAGCGTCAGGTCCGGCAGCGGCAACGGAAGCAGCGAGGATCCCCCGCCGGAGATGAGGCACAGCACCAGGTCATCGGCGCTCAGCCCATGCACCATGGACAGCATGCGCTCGGCCGCCGCAAGGCCTGCGGCGTCCGGCACGGGATGGGCTGCCTCGACGATCTCGATGTGCTGGCAGGCGACCCCGTAGCCGTACCGCGTCACGACCAGGCCGCGCAGCCGGGACTTGTCGCCGGTCCAGTGGTCCTCGACGGCCCGGGCCATGGCCGCCGATGCCTTGCCGGCGCCGATGACGATGAGCCGACCGCGACCGAGGTCCTCCGGGCGCGGCAGGTGTGCCGGAATGCAGCGCGAAGGCTGCGCCGAGGCGATCGCCGTGGCAAACAGCAGCTTCAGCAGTTCCCTGGGCTGGACCGGCCCTGGCGGCTTGGGGCACTTCATGGCGAGGCGTCCGGATCGGATTCCGGGTTCAGGCAGCTGCCTGGCCGATCTCGAAGTTCGAGAGCTTCTCCAGCGCGCGCACCATGCCGGAGTGATCCCAGGCTGCGCCGCCGTGCGAGACGCAGGCACTGAACAGCTGCTGCGCGTTCGAGGTCGCCGGCAACGCCAGGCCGAGGGCCTTGGCCGCGCCCAGCGCCAGGTTGAGATCCTTCTGGTGCAGTGCGATGCGGAAGCCGGGATCGAAGCTGCGCTTGATCATCCGATCCCCCAGGATGTCCAGGATGCGCGACGTGGCCAGGCCACCCAGCAGCGCGGAACGCACTTTCGCCGGATCGGCGCCGGCCTTGGCAGCAAACAGCAGGCCCTCGGCGACGGCATTGATCGTCAAGGCCACCACGATCTGGTTGGCCACCTTGCAGGTCTGGCCGTCGCCGCTGCCACCGACCAGCGTGATGTTCTTGCCCATCAGCTCGAACACCGGCTTGACGCGCTCGAACACCTCGGGCTTGCCGCCCACCATGATCGACAGGGTGGCGTTCTTCGCGCCCACGTCGCCACCCGACACGGGTGCATCGAGGTAGTCGCAGCCCAGCGCCTCGATCTTCCTGGCGAACTGCTTGGTTTCCACCGGCGAGATCGACGACATGTCGACCACCACCTTGCCGGCCGTCAGGCCCTTGGCCACGCCTGTCTCGCCGAACAGCGCCTCGGCCACGTCCGGCGTGTCGGGAACCATGGTGACGATGATGTCGGCGCGTTGCGCCACGCCCCTGGCGTCCAGGCATTGGGTCGCGCTGCTGTGCGCGATCTCCTCAGGCACCTTGCCCAAGGTGAAGACGAACAGCTGGTGCCCCGCCTTCATCAGATGGCCGGCCATGGGAGTGCCCATGATGCCCAGGCCGATGAAGCCGATCTTGAGGGAATTGGTGCTCATGTCGAAGTCCTTGTGATTGCCCGGATGGAGCGAGGGTGGCGTGCCGGGTCAGCGGGCCAGCGATTGACGCCAGCCGAGTCCCGCATCGGTGTTCGTGGCGGGCTTGTATTCGCAGCCGATCCAGCCCTGGTAGCCGATGCGGTCGAGGTGCGCGAACAGGAAGGGGTAGTTGATCTCGCCGGTGCCGGGTTCGTTGCGCCCCGGGTTGTCGGCCAGCTGGATGTGCCCGATGCGAGGCAGATGCTTCTCGATCGTGGCGGCCAGTTCACCTTCCATGCGCTGTGCGTGGTAGATGTCGTACTGGATGAAAGCGTTGTCCGCGCCCACCTCCGCCAGCAGACCGGCGGCCTGCGCCGTGCGGCTCAGGTAGAAGCCCGGGATGTCGTAGGTGTTGATCGGCTCGATCAGCAGGCGCAGTCCTGCCTTGTTCAGTGCGTCGGCCGCGTAGCGCAGGTTGTCGACGACCGTACGGCGCAGAACCTCCTCGGCCACCCCGGCGGGCGCCTTGCCAACGAGACAGTTGAGCTGCCGGACGCCCAGCGCCTGCGCATAGCCGATCGCCTTCTCGACACCTTCGCGGAACTCGTGCACGCGGTCGGGGTGGCAGGCGATGCCCCGCTCGCCTGCATCCCAGTTCCCGGCAGGGAGGTTGTGCAGCACCAGCTCCAGGCCGTTGGCATCGAGACGGCGCCGGATGTCACCCGGATCGAAGGCGTACGGAAACAGGAACTCGACGGCCTCGAAGCCGGCCTTGGCGGCATGATCGAAGCGGTCCAGGAACGCATGCTCCGTGAAGAGCATCGTCAGGTTGGCGGCAAACTTGGGCATGGCATTCCTCCGATCAGTCGAGCATCGACACGGCGGTCGGCACGTCGGCCTTGCCGCCGGCGAGTTCCTCGAACTCGACCACGTTGTCGATCTCCGTGCCCATGGCGATGTTGGTCACGCGCTCCAGGATGATCTCGATGACCACCGGAACCCTGAACTGGGCCATCCAGGCCTCGGCCTGCCTGACCGCGGGCGCGATCTCTTCCTGCTTGTGCACGCGGATCGCCTTGCAGCCCAGGCCCTCGACCACCTTGACATGGTCGACGCCATAGCCTTGCGCGGTCACGTCCTCCGGGTTCGCGTTGATGTTCTCGAAGCCGAGTTGAACGCAGTAGTCCATCGTGAAGCCGCGCTGCGACTGACGGATCAGGCCCAGGTAGCTGTTGTTCACCACGATATGGATGTAGGGCAGCTTGAACTGCGCGCCCACCGCCAGTTCCTCGATCATGAACTGGAAGTCGTAGTCGCCGGACAGCGCCACGAGCTTGCGGTCGGGGTCGGCGGCACGCACGCCCAGGGCGGCGGGGACAGTCCAGCCGAGCGGGCCCGCCTGGCCACAGTTGATCCAATGGCGCGGGTGATAGACGTGCAGGAACTGCGCCCCGGCGATCTGGCTGAGGCCGATCGTCGACACGTAGGTGACGTCCCTGCCGAACGCGTTGTTCATGCATTGGTACACGCGCTGCGGCTTCATCGGCACGCTGTCGAAGTTGGTCTTGCGCAGGTACTCGAGCGAACCCTTGCGGCCCTGGCACTCGGCCACCCAGCCCGACCAGTCGCGCAACCTGCCGGAGGACTTCCACTCGCGCGCCACTTCCACGAACAGGGCCAGTGCGGCCCTGGCGTCGGAGACGATGCCATAGTCCGGCGCAAAGACACGGCCGATCTGCGTCGGCTCGATGTCTACGTGGATGAACTTGCGCCCCTTGCAGTAGACCTCGGGGCTGCCGGTATGACGATTGGCCCAGCGGTTACCGATGCCCAGCACGAAGTCGCTGGCCAGCATGTTGGCGTTGCCGTAGCGATGGCTGGTCTGCAGCCCGCACATGCCAGCCATCAGCGCATGGTCGTCCGGGATCGAGCCCCAGCCCATCAGCGTGGGAATCACCGGTACGCCGGTCAGTTCGGCAAACTCGACCAGCAGGTCCGACGCGTCGGCATTGATGATGCCGCCGCCGGCCACGATGAGCGGCCTGTCCGCCGCCATCAGCATCGTCAGCGCCTTCTCGACCTGCTTGCGGCTGGCGGCAGGCTTGTAGACGGGCAGCGGCTCGTAGGTGTCGATGTCGAACTCGATCTCGGCCATCATCACGTCGAAGGGCAGATCGATCAGCACCGGCCCGGGGCGGCCCGAGCGCATCAGGTGGAAGGCCTGCTGGAAGGCGCGCGGCACCTGCGCCGGCTCGAGCACGGTGGTCGACCACTTCGTCACCGGCTTGGCGATGCTGGCGATGTCGACAGCCTGGAAATCTTCCTTGTGCAGCCGGGCGCGCGGCGCCTGACCGGTGATGCAGAGGATGGGAATGCTGTCGGCCTGTGCGGAGTACAGGCCGGTGATCATGTCGGTGCCGGCGGGACCGGACGTGCCGATGCACACGCCGATGTTGCCCGCCTTGGCACGGGTATAGCCCTCGGCCATGTGCGACGCGCCCTCCACGTGGCGCGCCAGCACATGCGCGATCGACTGGCGTTCACGCAGCTGCGCGTACAGCGGGTTGATCGCCGCGCCGGGCACGCCAAAGGCCTGCGTGACGCCTTCTTTCTCCATCACCAGAACCGCAGCCATCGCCGCCTTCATCTTCGCCATGTGAGTCTCCTGATCCGGGAGCCGGATCATGGCCAATCACGGGTCGCTTGCGAATCCAAGGGAGCGCATAAGCACTATTCCGAGGCGCGGCAGGTCATGGGCGGCGCTACAGTCAGCCATGGACAGAGTCAACGCCATACAGGTGTTCATCCGCGTGGTGGAGACCAGCAGCTTCAGCCGGGCTGCGGCGGAGATGGGCATCACGCAGCCCACGGCCACCAAGGCTGTCGCGGCCACCGAGAACCGACTGGGCGTGCGCCTGCTACACCGTTCCACGCGCGGCGTGACGCTGACCGAGGTCGGCAACCTCTACTACGAGAAGTGCAAGGCCATCGAGCGCGCCATCGACGAAGCCGAGAACCAGGCTGCGCAGGTTCAGCGAGGCGAGGGGGGCCTGTTACGCATCAGCACGTCGGTTTCGTTCGGGCGCCGAGTCCTGGTGCCGATCGTCTTGCAGTACATGCGGCTCCATCCCGCTGTGCGAATCGACATCGGTTTCGACGACCGGTACGTCGATCTGATCGAGCAGGGCATCGACGTGGCCATCCGCATGGGCCAGATGTCCGACTCCAGCCTGGGCGCGCGCTACCTGGGGCTCAACCCCTGGGTGATGGTCGCGACCGAGACCTATCTCGGCGAGCAAGGCGAGCCCCGATGCGTGGCTGACCTGGCGGGTCACGCATGCATCGTCTACAGCAGCGTGCAAGGCGACGACCGGTGGCGGATGTCGGCACCGGGTGGCTCGAGTTCATCGGTCCCGGTGAAGGGCCCCTTCCGGTCCAACAATCTGTCTGCCGTTCTGGCCGCCGCCAGCAACAGCATGGGCCTGGCCATCCTGCCGTGGTACGTGGCGAGAGAGTCCATTGCTTCGGGCATCGTCAGGCCGGTCATGGCGGATCACAGCCTGCCTGCGCAGGAGATGCACGCCGTCTACCCGTCGCCGAAGCTGGTGCCCAACAAGGTCACTGCATTCATCGACGACCTGCAGGGCAGGCTGGGCGGAGACTGGTGGCTTAACGCCGTCTAAGCAGCGGGGAGCCTTCGCGGCCTCGGCGGCATCAGACCGCCATGCGCCCGGTCGGCATCAAGCAGCCCGGCAACCACGCCATGCCATCGCCAGTCCATTGGGGTAGGGGTTGCACGCCCTGACCTCCTCGAACGCCAGTCCCAAATCGTTGATCAGGTAGCGCCCCGGCTCGCCAGGCACGGCAGCCGAGAGGTGGCTGTAGGCCGTATCGTCCCAACCGGCCAGGGCCGCCAGGCGGCAGGCCGCGGCGAGGTCTGCTCGTACCGTCTCCTCAGATCGTGAAGAGGTCGTGATCGACATCGCGCGGCGGCCTTCCCGACGAGACGGCCTGGTTCAGAAGTGGTACTGGAAGCGGACCATCGGCGTCTTCGCGAACGCACCGTCGCCGGCCGGGCCGCTGTGGTCGTTGCCGAACTTGTTCTTCCAGTACTGGTATTCGAGGCCGAGCTTCATGCCCTTGGTGCCCCACAGCCGCCCGATGTCGTACATCACCTGCATGTCGATGTTGGTTTCGGCCGCGGTATCGGCCCCGAATTCGTTCTTGCCCTTGTCGGCAATGAAGTTGGCGAAACCCTCGAACGAGAAGCCGGTGTCCTGGCCCAGCGGGATGCCCCAGGCGGCGAAGATCGCGCCGTGGGTGTCGTAGGTGTAGCGCGGCGTGCTGACCTTGGTGAAGGTGTTGTACGGCGCGTTGCTC
>JAEUOY010000001.1 GCA_016790515.1 Burkholderiaceae bacterium
GATGAACCGCATCTCGCGCCAGCACCTGCAGGAGTTCGGCTTCGAGCCCGACGCGCCGACGCTGGCCGAGAAGATGGAGATTCCCGAGGACAAGATCCGCAAGATCATGAAGATCGCCAAGGAGCCGATCTCGATGGAGACCCCCATCGGCGACGACGACGACAGCCACCTGGGCGACTTCATCGAGGACACCAACAACACCGCGCCGATCGAGGCCGCGATGCAGGCGGGCCTGCGCGACGTGGTCAAGGACATCCTCGACAGCCTGACCCCGCGCGAGGCCAAGGTGCTGCGCATGCGCTTCGGCATCGAGATGAGCACCGACCACACGCTCGAAGAAGTCGGCAAGCAGTTCGACGTCACCCGCGAGCGCATCCGCCAGATCGAGGCCAAGGCGATCCGCAAGCTCAAACACCCGAGCCGGTCGGACAAGCTGAGGACCTACCTGGACAACCTCTGAGCCGGCACGCCCGCAGCCTGAAAGGCCTCCCTCGGGAGGCCTTTTTCGCGATCGGGGCTTGCCCGTGCCACCGCAAGGCAAGCGTTAGATATTCACGATTAAACTGTCGGACATGACGCGCATCGCCGAGCGCACTGTCCTGTTCGCCGATCTCCGGGGCTCCACCGCGCTTTTCGAGACGCTGGGCAATGCCGAGGCGACTTCGGTGGTCACCCACACCATCAACTCGCTGGCACGCGCGGTGCCGGCCTGCGGCGGCGAGGTGATCAAGACCCTCGGCGACGGCCTGATGGCGGTGTTCAAGACCCCGGCCGACGGCCTGGCCTCGGCCCAGCAGATGCACGAGGCCCTCGAGCTGCTGGTCACCCGCGGCCGCGAGCGCGGCGCCTCGACCGGGCTGCGCAATCTGAAGCTGCAGGTGGGTCTGGCGCGTGGCGAGGTGGTCGAGATGGGGGGTGACTGCTTCGGCGATGCCGTCAACGTGGCCGCCCGGCTGCTCGACCATGCCGGCGACAACGAAACGCTGATCACCGCCGAAGTGCTGGCCGGCCTGGGCGACGACCTGAAGCGGCGCTTCCGCTCGCTCGACTGGATGCAGCTGCGCGGGCGCGCCGAGCCGGTGCACGTGCATGTGATGGGAGGCCGGCGCCCGATGGACCTGGCGCCGACGCAGTTCGGTGCGGTGACGCACACGCTGGAACCCGAGGCCGTGCGGCTGCGCTGGCTCGACACCAACGAGGTCTACGACGGGGGCCACATGCCGGTGGTGCTGGGCCGCAGCCCGCAGGCGCATTTCCGCGTCGACGACAGCCGCGTCTCGCGCTCGCATGCCCGGCTCGACTGGCATGGCGGCGTCTTCCAGCTCACCGACCTCAGCTACAACGGCACCTACGTGCGCTTCGGCAATGCCGAGGAGATGGTGAGCCTGCGCCGCGGCAGCTGCACGCTGCACGGCTCGGGGTCGATCGGCCTGGGCGGCTCGCCCAGCGACCCCACGGCGCCCTGCGTGCGCTTCGAACTGCTGTCCTTCGTCGACACCGTGCCGCACGTGTCCTGATCCGGTGGCGATGAACACCGGCGCGCCGCTGCGGGTGCTCTATGCGGAGGACGACCGCATCAGCGCCGTTCTGATGGCCCAGATCCTGGCGATCGAGACCGGCATCGACCTGCGCCTGGCCGAAGACGGCGCCGAGGCGCTGGCCGCGCTGGCCGACGACTGGCTGCCGGACCTGTTGATCCTCGATGCCCACCTGCCCGACACCACCGGTCATGCGCTGCTGGCGCGGCTGCGTGCGCAGCCCGGCCTGCAGCGGGTGCCGGCGTGCATGTGCTCGGCGGACGGCCTGGCGGAGGACCGGCAGCGCGCTGCCGAGGCGGGGTTCGACGACTACTGGACCAAGCCGGTGTCGGTGCCGGCGGTGCTGGAGTGCCTGCGCTCGCTGAAGGCCGCAAGGCGCTGAGTCGGGCCGGCGGTCGGCATCACCGACAATCCGGCGCGATGAGCTTCGCCCCCGAGCCCCCGTACCGCCATGGCGGCGCCGAGCGCACGGCGGTGCTGCTGGTCAACCTGGGCACGCCCGACGCCCCGACGCCTGCCGCGCTGCGCCGCTACCTGGCCCAGTTCCTGTGGGACCCGCGGGTGGTCGAGATCCCGCGGCCGCTGTGGTGGCTGATCCTCAACGGCGTGATCCTGCGCACCCGGCCGGCGAAATCGGCGGCGAAGTACGCATCGATCTGGACCGAGCAGGGCTCGCCGCTGCTGGTCTGGACCCGGCGCCAGGCCGAATGCCTGCAGGCCGAGCTGTCCGCGCGAGGCCATCCGGTGCTGGTGCGCGGCGCGATGCGCTACGGCAAGCCGTCGATCGCCGCGGCGCTCGATGCCTTGCAGGCCGAAGGCGCGACCCGGGTGCTGGTGCTGCCGCTGTACCCGCAGTACGCCGCAGCGACCACGGCCAGCACGATCGACGCGGTGGCCGCCTGGGCGATGCGCTCGCGCCGCCCGCCCGAGCTGCGCTTCGTGAACCGCTACCACGACGACCCCGGCTACATCGCCGCGCTGGCGGCCAGCGTGCACGAGCACTGGGCGCGCCAGCCGCGCGGCGAGAAGCTGGTGATGAGCTTTCACGGCGTGCCGGCGCGCAGCCTGGCGCTGGGCGATCCCTACCACTGCGAGTGCCACAAGACCGCGCGCCTGCTGGCCGAGGCGCTGGGGCTCGCGCGCGAGGACTACGTCGTCACCTTCCAGAGCCGGCTCGGCCGCGCCAGGTGGCTGGAGCCCTACACCGAGCCCACCGTGAAGGCGCTGGCCGAACAGGGCGTCAAGCGCATCGATGCGATCTGCCCGGGCTTTGCCGCCGACAACCTCGAGACGCTCGAGGAGATCGCGATGGAGGCCAGGGAGGCCTTTCTCGGCGCCGGCGGCGAGCAGTTCCAGTTCATCGCCTGCCTGAACGACCGGCCCGACTGGATCGCGGCGATGGCCGACCTCAGCCTGCGCCACCTGCAGGGCTGGCCCGGCTTCGGCGCGCCGGTGGTCGCGCCAGCCGAGCGCGCGGCACAGCGCGAGCGGGCGTTGGCGATGGGCGCGGTCGACTGAGGGACTTGTGAGCGCCCCCAGGGCCGGGCTGCGCCCAGCCCGCCCCCCGCGGGGATCGAGGAAACTCGGGGCGGCCCGGCGTTTCCTCGAGAGCCAGCGCGCCGATCAGCCCTCGGCGCGCCGCCGCTTCAGCAGCGCCATCAGCCGCGGCAGCACCAGCACCGTCACCACCACGACGAGCAGGAACAGCGACATCGGCCGCTCGACGAAGACGCCCCAGCGGCCTTCGCCGATCGACAGCGCGTTGCGCATCTGGGCCTCGGCCAGCGGCCCCAGGATCATGCCGACGACCACCGGCGCGGTCGGGAAGGCGTAGCGCCGCATCACCACGCCGAGCAGGCCGATCGCGTACAGCAGCACCAGGTCGAACGCGCTCTGGCGCATGCCGTAGACGCCGACGGTGGCGAAGATCAGGATGCCGGCGTACAGCGGCGGTTTCGGGATCTTCAGCAGCTTGACCCACAGCCCGACCAGCGGCAGGTTCAGGATCAGCAGCATCACGTTGCCGATGTACAGGCTGGCAATCAGCGCCCAGACCAGCGCCGCGTTGGTGTCGAACAGCTGCGGCCCGGGCTGGATGCCGTAGTTCTGGAACGCGCCGAGCAGGATCGCGGTGGTGTTGGACGTCGGGATGCCCAGCGTCAGCAGCGGGATCAAGGTGGCGGTGATCGCCGCGTTGTTGGCCGCCTCGGGCCCGGCCACGCCTTCGATCGCGCCGGTGGTGCCGAACTCGCGCTTGTGCGGGCTCAGCTTCTTCTCGGTCGCGTAGCTGATGAAGGTGGGGATCTCGCTGCCGCCGGCCGGAATCGTGCCGAACGGAAAGCCGATGAAGGTGGCGCGCAGCCAGGCCGGCCAGGAGCGGCGCCACTCGTCGCGGGTCATGTGCACCCGGCTCATCTTGTTCTGCGTCTCGACCACCTTGCCCTGGTAGAGCACCGCGTACAGCGCCTCGGCGACCGCGAACAGGCCGACCGCGATCAGCACCACCTCCAGCCCGTCCATCAGCTCGGGCACGCCGCCGGTGTAACGCGCCTGGCCGGTGATCTGGTCGAGGCCGACCAGCCCCATCGCCAGGCCGATGCCCAGCGCCGTCAGCCCGCGCAGCGTGCTCTGGCCCAGCACCGCGCTGACGGTGCAGAAGGCCAGCACCATCAGCAGGAAGTACTCGGGCGGTCCCAGGCGGACCGCGTACTCGGCCACCAGCGGTGCGAACAGCGTGACACCGACGGTGGCGATGGTGCCGGCAACGAACGAGCCGATCGCCGCGGTGGCCAGCGCCGCGCCGGCGCGGCCGCTCTTGGCCATCTTGTTGCCCTCGAGCGCGGTGACCATCGAGCCGGCCTCGCCGGGGGTGTTCAGCAGGATCGAGGTCGTCGAGCCGCCGTACATCGCGCCGTAGTAGATGCCGGCGAAGAAGATCATCGAAGCCGTCGGCTCGACCTTCAGCGTGATCGGCAGCAGCATCGCCACCGCGGTGGCCGGGCCGATGCCCGGCAGCACGCCCACCGCGGTGCCGATCGTGCAGCCGACCAGCGCCCACAGCAGGTTGATCGGCGTGCCGGCGGTGACGAAGCCCTGCAGCAGGTTGTTCCACAGGTCCATCACAGCCACCCCGTTCCCGTCAGCCCGGGCAGGTTGATCGCCAGCGCCTGGGTGAACATCCAGAACACCGGCGCGGCGATCGCCATGCCGATCAGCGCGTCGGTGATCCAGGCACGCAGGCTCAGGTCCAGCCGGTCCTCGGCCGACTTGAAGCCGCGCAGCGCCAGCACGAAGCACAGCGCGCAGCTGAGGATGAAGCCGATCGTCGTGATCAGCGCGGCGTTGGCCAGGATGCCGGCCGAGACCCAGACGAAGCCCGGCCAGTGGCCGTGCTCGGCGCCGTCGGGCTCGTCCATCTGGCGAAAGCCGCCGCTGCGGGCCTCCCGGACCAGCAGGCCGCCGCACAGCAGCAGAAGCACCGCCACCACCCAGGGCAGGAAGTTCGGGCCCACCCCGGCGTAGCCGGCCACCGCCGGGATGCCGATCGCCCCGATCGCCAGCAGCGCGCCGACGCCCAGGACGCCGACCGCCACCGCCGTCTGCCGCACCAGTGCGTCGGCCATCAGACCATCCCGCTCTTGACCATCACCGCGCGCAGGCTGGCGAACTCGTCGTCGACGAACTTGTCGAAGGCCGGGCCGGTCAGCAGTGCCGGGGTCCAGCCGTTCTTGTCCAGCGCCTCGGCCCAGGCCTTGCTCTTGGTCGCGGCGACGATCATGTCGGTCAGCGCCTTGCGCTGTTCGGCGCTGATGCCGGGCGCGCCGTAGACGCCGCGCCAGTTGCCGATCACCACGTCGATGCCCTGCTCCTTCAGCGTCGGCACGTCGACGCCCTTGAGCCGGGTATCCGAGGTGACCGCCAGCGCGCGCATCTTGCCGGTCTTGATGTACTCGGCGAACTCGCTGTAGCCGCTGCCGCCGATCGTCACGTTGCCGCCGAGGATCGCCGCGATCGCCTCGCCGCCGCCGCGGAACGCGACGTAGTTGATCTTGCTCGGGTCGACGCCGACGGCGCGGGCGATCATCGCCGCGGCGATGTGCTCGGTCGAGCCGCGCGAGCCGCCGCCCCACTTGACGCTGCCCGGGTCCTTCTTCATCTGCTCGACGACGTCCTTCATCGTCTTCAGCGGCGAGCTCGCCGGCAGCACGAAGACGTTGTACTCGCTGGTCAGGCGGGCGATCGGCGTGGCCTGGGTCAGCGACACCGGCGGCTTGCCGGTGATGATGCCGCCCAGCATCACCGCGCCCATCACCATCAGCGCGTCGGCGCTGCCCTTGCTGCCGTTGACGAACTGCGCCAGGCCGATCGCGCCGGCCGCGCCGCCCTTGTTGTCGTAGCTGACGGTGGCCGCGACGCCGGCATCCTGCAGCGCCTTGCCGAGTGCGCGGCCGGTGGTGTCCCAGCCGCCGCCCGGGTTGGCCGGGATCATCATCTTGAGGTTGGCGCCGGCGGCATGGCCGGCCAGCGGCCAGGCGCCGGCAGCGGCCAGCGCGGCGAGCGAGCGAATGAAGGTGTCACGGCGCATCGGGGTCTCCTGGTTGGGGCGCCTGGCGTTCGGAACACCAGGGACTGTCGTATTGCGGACAGAATCGAATCTTGCGGGCTGCGGCTGTCGAATCGCTGTCCGAAACCCTGGGGGAAACCCCCATCCGATGAAACTGCTGCTGATCGAGGACAACCCGGCGATGCAGGCCACGCTGCAGCGCAGCTTCGAGCGCCGCGGCATCGCCGTGACGGCCTGCGGCGACGGCGCCCGCGCGCTCGACCGCTGGCGCGCCAGTCTGCCCGACGTGGTGCTGCTCGACCTGAGCCTGCCCGGCCGCGACGGCCTGCAGGTGCTGGCCGACGCCCGCGCCGAGGGCCTGGCCACGCCGGTGATCATCCTGACCGCCCGCGGCACCGTCGGCGACCGCATCCTGGGGCTGAACACCGGCGCCGACGACTACCTGCCCAAGCCCTTCGACCTCGACGAGCTCGAGGCCCGGGTGCGCGCGCTGGCCCGCCGCAGCGGGGCCGGCGGCGACGGTCGCGCCGAGCCGACCGCGTTCTGCGGCCTGCGTGCCGATGCCGACAGCGGCGCGGTCTACCACCAGGGCCAGCCGCTGGAACTGGCGCCGCGCGAGGGCGCGCTGCTGCGCGCGCTGCTGGCCCGGCCGGGCCAGGCGGTGGCCAAGGAGCGCTTGTTCGAGCTGGTGTTCGCCGGCGAGGCCGAGGTGCTACCCGACGCGATCGAGGTGGTGGCCTACCGGCTGCGCAAGAAGCTGGCCGCCACCACCGCGCGGCTGGTCACGCTGCGCGGGCTGGGCTACCTGCTCAAGGCCGAGGCGTGAGCCCTGCCGGTGCACCGGGCTGGCTGCAGGGCCTGTCGATGCGCAGCCGCCTGCTGCTGGGCGTGCTGGTGCCGGTGGGCCTGCTGGTGGCGCTGAACACCGTCAGCCTGTACCGGCAGGCCCAGCAGGCGGCCGACACCGCCTACGACCGCACGCTGCTGGCCTCGGCCAAGGCGATCGGCGAGCTGCTCGACGTCGCCGGCAGCCCCGACGCGCCGCGCCTGCTGGCCAGCGTGCCGTATTCGGCGCTCGAAGCCTTCGAGGCCGACAACCGCAGCCGCATCTACTTCAAGGTCAGCGGCTTCCAGGGCGAGATGGTCTCGGGCTTCGAGGACCTGCCGGCCTGGCGCGGCAGGATCCC
The DNA here is from genome assembly GCA_016790515.1 of Burkholderiaceae bacterium. GTDB lineage: Bacteria > Pseudomonadota > Gammaproteobacteria > Burkholderiales > Burkholderiaceae_C > Pseudaquabacterium. The sequence continues at coordinate 7,290 of JAEUOY010000001.1, forward strand.
CGACCGCGGCATCTACGCCGCGCTGGTCGATTTCTACGACGACCGCTACCGCGGCCAGCCGGTGCGGGTGGCGGTGCTGCTGCAGCCGGTGGCCGGCCAGGTCGGCCAGGGCATGGCGACGATCCAGGTCGCCGAGACGCTGGAACTGCGACGCACCCTGGCGCGGCAGGTGCTGCTCGACACGCTGTGGCGCCAGGCCACTTTGCTGGTGGTGATCGCCGCGGTGGTCTGGGGGGTGGTGCAATGGGCCACCCGGCCGGTGCGCGCGCTGAGCGCGGCGATCGCCGCGCGCGACGCCGACGACCTGCGGCCGATCGAAGCGCCGCAGGCGCCACGCGAACTCCGGCCGCTGATCGCCGCGACCAACGACGCGCTGGACCGCCAGGCCCGGCTGCTGGCGCACCAGAAGCGCTTCGTTCGCGACGCCTCGCACCAGTTGCGCACGCCGCTGGCGGTGCTGAAGGCGCAGCTGCAATCGGCCCAGCGCGGCGACCTGCCGCCGGCGCAGGCGCTGGCCGAGATCGGCCAGACCGTGGACGGCGCGACCCGGCTGGCCAACCAGATGCTGGCGCTGGCCAAGGTCGAGCAGTTGCGCCAGCAGGCCGACGTGCCGCTGACCGACTGGGCCGACACGGTGCGCGAGGTGGCGCTGGACCTGGCGCCGCTGATCGCCGACGCCGGCCTCGATTTCGCGCTCGACACCGCGCCGGCGCCGGTGCGAGGCCATGCCTGGGCGCTGCGCGAGCTGACCCGCAACCTGCTGCACAACGCGCTGAAGCACAGCCCGCACGGCGGCACGCTGCGGCTGCGGCTGGACCGCGACGGCGACCGGGCGGTGTTCAGCGTCGCCGACAGCGGCCCGGGCATCGCCGAGTCGCTGCGGCCGCGGCTGGCGCAGCCGTTCGCCGAGGGCGGCGGCCGCGGCGGCGCCGGGCTGGGGCTGGCGATCTGCCGCGAGATCGTGCAGTCGCTGGGCGGCAGCCTGGCACTGGACAACCGCTTGCAGGACGGCCGGGTGGCCGGCCTGACCGCCAGCGTGCGGCTGCCGCTGGCCGCGCTCGCCGACAATCCGACGCCGTGAGCCGCACCGACCGACCGCCGCCCCCCGCCGCCGAGGCCATGCGGCTGGACAAGTGGCTGTGGGCGGCGCGCTTCTACAAGACCCGCTCGCTGGCGGTCGACGGCATCGTCAAGGGCCGCATCAGCGTCAACGGCCAGGTGGCCAAGCCGTCGCGCGAGCTGCGGGTCGGCGACACGCTGGCGCAGCGCCAGGGGCCGGTCACGCGCACCGTGGTCGTGCAGGCGCTGAGCCCGATGCGCGGCCCGGCGCCGGTGGCGCAGGCGCTTTACGCCGAGACCGCCGACAGCGTTGCCGCGCGCAGCCACGCCGCCGAGGCCCGCCGCCTGGCCGCCGAACCGGCACTGAGCATCGAGCAGGGCCGCCCGACCAAGCGCGACCGGCGCGAGATCGAGCGCAGCCGGCACGACTGGCAGCGCTGGAGCGCCTCGGTCGACGACGACTGACCCCGTCGCCGGCCCGCCGGGCCGGAAATACCCCCTCTTGAACCGCGGGATAGCGCCCCCATATCCCCCGCTGACCGTGTTCAACCCCTTCAAGAAGCACCGCAGAGCCGCCGAGATGACGACGCCGGAAACCGAACCCACCGTGCAGAACGACCCCGCCGACACCGGCACCGCCCCGGCGACCGACACCCCTCCTTCCCCGCCGCCGCCGAGCCTGGAGCAGCAGCTCAGCCAGCGCGTGGCCGAACTCGAGGCCAAGGCCAGCGAGGCGTCCGACGCCTACCTGCGCGCCAAGGCCGAGGCCGAGAACACCCGCCGCCGCGCCGAGGAGGAGATCAGCAAGGCGCGCAAGTTCGCGGTCGAATCCTTCGCCGAGAGCCTGCTGCCGGTGGTCGACAGCCTGCAGGCGGCGATCGCGCTGCCCGACGCCAAGGTCGAAGCCGTGCTCGAAGGCGTGCACGCCACGCTGCGCCAGCTGACCGCGGCGCTCGAGCGCAACAAGGTGGTCGCGATCGCGCCGCCGGCCGGCACCCGGTTCGACCCGCACCAGCACCAGGCGATCAGCATGGTGCCGGCCGAGCAGGAGGCCAACACCGTGGTTGCCGTGCTGCAGAAGGGCTACCTGATCAGCGAGCGCGTGCTGCGCCCGGCGCTGGTCACGGTGGCCGCGCCGAAGTAGATCCACGTCACCCCGTCAACGCGGTCGCCAGGCCCGCCGCCCTTGAAAGCCGCCGCCTGAGCCGCATTTCGACATCAACCGAACATCCTCTTTCAGGAGCGAGAACACCATGGGCAAGATCATCGGCATCGACCTCGGCACCACCAATTCGTGCGTGGCGATCATGGAAGGCAACACCACCAAGGTGATCGAGAACAGCGAAGGTGCGCGCACCACGCCGTCGATCATCGCCTACCAGGAAGACGGCGAGGTGCTGGTCGGTGCCTCGGCCAAGCGCCAGGCGGTCACCAACCCGCGCAACACGCTGTACGCGGTGAAGCGGCTGATCGGCCGCAAGTTCACCGAGAAGGAAGTGCAGAAGGACATCGACCTGATGCCCTACAAGATCAGCGCCGCCGACAACGGCGACGCCTGGGTCGAGGTGCGCGGCAAGAAGATGGCGCCGCCGCAGGTCTCGGCCGAGGTGCTGCGCAAGATGAAGAAGACCGCCGAGGACTACCTCGGCGAGGAAGTGACCGAGGCGGTGATCACCGTGCCGGCCTACTTCAACGACAGCCAGCGCCAGGCCACCAAGGACGCCGGCCGCATCGCCGGCCTGGACGTCAAGCGCATCATCAACGAGCCGACCGCCGCGGCGCTGGCCTTCGGCCTCGACAAGCACGGCAAGGGCGACCGCAAGATCGCGGTGTTCGACCTCGGCGGC